>CAXHNU010000186.1:0-4914 GCA_964017555.1 uncultured Butyricicoccus sp.
TTTGCAACCAGTATAGCAGACTTTTCGGCTTTTGTTTACCCCCTGTTCATATTTTTTTTACTCATTCAAATACCTTAACCTTAAACCCATATTTTATTGACGCACTTTTAACTGCTCACAGTATTATGATGCGTGGCTTAACAGATGAAGTTGAATACTTTCGTTCCTGCTGATTTCTGCAAACAATTATTTCATTTATAATTTTTCATAAGTGCAAAATTTAAATTTTTTTCTGGACAAAACTGATTTTGCATAGTACAATATAAAATATATAAATGCAATATAGATACGGCGAAATTGGCGAGCGTATCAGATTGATATTTGGATATTGCGAAATATACGAGTTCAGGTTTCTTTATTTGTGCCAGCTAAGGACGCATGATTTTGATACAATGGGTATTAAAATATGCGTCTTTTATTTTGCCTAGAACAAAGATATTCAGCAAAGCGATATCGTTAATGATGCTGGGGATGGTGATTATTATGGAAACAAACGTAAAAAACAAATTCCCGCTGGAATTTGTTATAACAGAAGAAGGCTTTATTCCTGAACTGCTACAGCAACAGTCTACGAAAAATGACCTTGTCATACTGGCAGATTGGAAAGCTGACCGCTGGGCAGCATTATATCATTTGGGACTGAAAGAGCGTCCAAAAGATATGTCCCAATCAGCGTTGTATCTGTATACTGTTGCAGATGCATTTTTTCAGACGTTAACCGCTTTGCCAGAGCTGGAACTTGTGCGCGAAAACGCACAAGTATCCCTTTCGGAAGAAACGGCGAACCGGTTACTTCAAACAACCCCTTTTATCACCGGAGTTGAATATATTGACCGCGCCTGGCTTATGCAGGCTTTTGCACAGATGAACAGCGTATTCGCCAGGGAAATAATGGCTTGTACTGGCACAGTGGCGTTTTATCTGGCTGAACAAAATCAGCAGCTGCGTGTGCCGGAACGGATCTTTTTTCATCTGGTAGAAAATAAAGATAATGTGTTGCCTTTTGCCTTTTTGGCTACGTATGCCAGTCGACAGGAAAATGGGCAAGTCACACATATGCCCCTGCAATATGCCTTAACTGAATATGAAAATGACCGCAATAAGCTGCTGACGCTGCTTGCCTGCTTAAACCAGGCAGCAGAGTTATCTCCGTTAATCCGTGAATTTATGGAAACTGGCGAGCTGTTCCATCCCCTAAAACTGTCGGCTAATGAAGCCTTTGCGCTGCTAAAAACAGTAGGGGATTTTGAGCGGGTTGGAATTTTATGCCGTGTGCCCAATTGGTGGAGGAAACGGAGTGCAGCAGTAACACTTTCCCTTAAGTTGGGTGAAAAAACGCCGTCTTTAGTGGGTTTCGATTCACTTGTATCTGTACAACCACAGCTAGTTGCAAATGGTGTGCCGCTTACCCTTGAGGAAATCCAAATGCTATTGGCGCAAACAGAAGGGCTTGCTCTGCTGAAAGGCCGCTGGGTAGAGGTTGACCACCAGCATTTACAGGAACTGCTGGAACAAATGGATCGCATACCTGATGAAGTTTCCATGATGGAGGCACTGCGTATGGAGGCGAACAAACCCAAAGCTGATGTTGGCACAACGGTCACAAATGGCAAATGGCTGAGCGAATTGCTGACCCGCTTGCGTGCGCCAGGGGTTATTCCTGCATCGACATTACCTGAAAGCTTCTGCGCTACACTGCGCCCTTATCAGCAAATTGGCTTTACCTGGCTTCATTATATGGATTCACTGGGATTTGGCGCTTGTCTGGCTGATGATATGGGACTTGGCAAAACGGTACAAGTGCTTGGCTATCTGGAACGTCTGCGGACAGAATTACCTCATGCTCGGGTGTTGTTAATTGTACCTGCTTCTTTGCTTGGCAACTGGGAAGCAGAAATCAAACGTTTTGCACCCAGTATGGACACACTCATGCTCCATGGAAAAACCTCCACAGCACTGGGAAATTTGCTGACAGAACAATCCGCATTTTTGACTATAACCACATATGGTATGGCAACACGAATATCCAGTTTGCAATCTATTTCTTGGAACTGCGTTATTTTAGATGAAGCACAGGCGATTAAAAATCCGCTGACCAAGCAAACTCGGGAAATTAAAAAACTGTCTGCCCATATGCGTATCGCCATGACAGGTACGCCGGTAGAAAACGATTTATCTAACCTTTGGTCTTTGTTTGATTTTCTGAATAAAGGTTTGCTTGGCACAACTACGGAATTCAAAACATTTTGCAGCGGATTGGCTGCACATCCGGAAGGTTATGCCCATTTGCGTGCAATGACAACACCCTTTATGCTGCGGCGATTAAAAACAGATAAGCAAATTATCGCTGATCTGCCAGAAAAAATGGAAATCACAGAACATGTAGCGCTATCCAAAAAACAGGCTGTGCTATATCGCAAAGCTGTGGCAGATATGGAACACCATTTGTCAGATGCAGAGGGTATCGGCAGAAGCGGGCTGGTGTTGGCAACAATTATGAAACTGAAACAAATCTGTAATCATCCTGACCAATATCTTGGGCAGCAAGGCTTTGAAGAAAAGGACAGCGGCAAGTTAGGCATATTGCGGGAATTATGTGAAACCATTCGGGAAAAACGGGAACGTGTGTTGGTGTTCACGCAATTCCGGGAGATGACTGCACCATTAGCCGCATTTTTGACAGATATTTTCCACGCAAAAGGTTATGTGATTCATGGTGGAACACGGATTGCAAAACGAAGTGAAATTGTAGATGCTTTCCAAAGCGAAACTTATGTCCCTTTTATTGTGCTTTCTCTGAAAGCAGGTGGCACAGGGTTAAACCTGACAAAAGCCAATCATGTTATCCATTTTGACCGCTGGTGGAATCCTGCTGTTGAAAATCAGGCTACAGATCGTGCTTTCCGTATCGGTCAGACGAAAAATGTTATGGTGCACAAACTGGTGTGCAATGGAACCATTGAAGAAAAAATTGATGAAATGATTGAAAACAAACAAGACCTTGCAAAAAAAGTGCTTAGCACCAGCGGCGAAAAATGGCTTACAACGTTGAGTGATGCGGAACTGCTGAATGTTTTACGGCTGAATCGGGGGAAAAAATAATGAGCGATTATTTCTTTTATGGCAATTACAATCAGCCAAACGTTGCGGAATTGAAGAAAATGGCGATAAAAAGTCGAAAAGAAGCTGAGAAACAAGGCAAAACGCTAGAACCGATTATTATTGAAGGCAGAATCATCGCCAAAAGCTGGTGGGGTAAAGCATGGTGTGATAATCTGGAGCGGTATGCTGATTATGATAATCGTTTAAGCCGCGGTAAGCGTTATGTCAGAAATGGTTCTGTCATTGATCTGAAAATTGAACAGGGCGAACTCTATGCCAAGGTGCAGGGTTCCCAGAGAAGACCTTATCGCGTTAGTATTTGTGTTGACCCTTTACCCACACAACGCTGCCAACAAATTATTGCTGCTTGTGAGCGGCGGATAGAAAATCTGGAAAAACTGCTGACCGGCAATTTCCCGGAAGACCTAAAGGAATTATTCACGCAGCAAGGTGGACTTTTCCCCACACCGGAAGAAATTCATCTTGCTTGTTCCTGTCCTGATTGGGCGCTGATGTGTAAGCACGTAGCAGCCGTACTTTATGGTGTAGGGGCACGGCTGGATGAAAACCCTTCCCTATTTTTTACGCTGCGCGGCATTGATCTGGAACCATTTACTGATAAGGTTGTTTCCAATGCAATTGAACTCATGCTGAAAAACGCCTCACAAAAAACAGAGCGTGTTCTTGCTGATGAAATGATTTCTCAACTGTTTGGTGTGTGATAATCTGCGTTTGGGTTTTCTGGTAATACTGAAAGATTTATAGTAAAGTTGTCCGCGCATTACTATTATCGCCCTTAAATCATTTCGTTTTGTTTTGAAATAATATACAATAAAATGTATATTGCTATACACCTGATGCGAATCAAGGGTTAAAAATCAAAGAAATTAAAGCCGCAGCAAGGCGACCAAAGATGTGTAGAAGCAGGTCCGTAAGCGAACGGACCATAGAAGCGGTTTGTAGGTTGGTTAAACGGTTTAACCAGTTGAAAAAACACTCGATCGGCTGACGGACGGAGCTGACAAAGGTAGAAAAGACATTGCCGGAACGAATGGTATCAGACTTGCGCTTTTTGCGAGGAATAAGCACGAAAATAGCTGATTCATCACGCAGCATATCCGCCCATTCGTTATCAATATAGGCCTTATCGGCATATAGTTTGTATTCCCCACTTCCTTTTCAACGATGACGGACAACCATTCTTCTGCCAGGGCTTGAAATGTGGGTGTGAGAAAATTCAGCCGATGTGAAAAGGCCGCATAACTTGGCAGATTGGGGAACTAGTCTAATAAGTGATTTTTGTATAGTCATAGATCGTCCTCTGCTCAAACCTCCGCTGGTTGATGCCCCATAAATAGATGGTGATACACTCCTCCGTCGCTGAATTGGAAACGGAAATTATTGCTTTGGCGTTGTGTTACGGCTTCTATCGTGCTATAATGGTCGCAGACAGCGCAATAGAGCTTTATGAGATTTGTTTGCCACATACTTACATCCTCTGCTCTTTTGCGCTGTTTGTCTACATTTTTCTACCCTTGATTCGCATTATAACCTTTGTCTAAGAGCCTGTTCAGTATCTTTTCAGGAATAAACGAATAAAAGTGAGAGAAACCATTTGAAAAGAATTCTGCAATTTGCGTTTACAGTTTTTCCGAAGTCTGCGATATTTGTCGAGCCAAGCAAAAGAACGCTCAACAATCCATCGTTTTGGTATTACAGCAAAGGTATGCAGTGTATTGCGTTTTGCGATTTCAACCTCAGCGCCAGAAAGTTTTTTGATTTCGTTGGCAAAATGCTTTCCTGTGTAGCCTC
>CAXHNU010000187.1:0-4849 GCA_964017555.1 uncultured Butyricicoccus sp.
GCCCCTCTCGCGGGACAGCTTGATTAGTATACTGCTTTTCTCCCCCCTTGTCAACTCCTTTTTTCATTTTTCCGCAATTTTTTTATCCATCGGTAAAACCCACTTGCTTTAGGGCGCAGGCAAGCGGCGTTCTCCCAGTTTATTTCACCCGCCGCCCCATAAATTTTGTTTCAATCACAACTGCCTGTACTGTCCCAGCGGTTGCGTTTGCCAGTGCCTGGTTTAATTCTTCCAGCCGCCCGACTGGCTGTGCGGCAGTCAATGTGACATCTGCGCCATACTCAATTTCTTCCACCGTGCAATCCTGCGCGACCAAAACCTGCTGTACAATCCCAGACAGGTTATAAGGACACGCAATCAGCAGCACCGAAAACATACTCATTTGTTGTACGCCAGCCGCCGCCACCGCAACTTGTGCGCCTTTTGTATAAGCGCGCACAAGCCCGCCCGTACCAAGTAAAATTCCGCCAAAATACCGTGTCACCACACAGCAAACATCTACCAAATTTTCATGGCGCAGCACTTCAAGGATTGGCATTCCTGCTGTGCCCTGCGGTTCGCCATCATCAGAATAGCGCATAATATTGCCTTCGCGCAAAATATAAGCCCAACAATTATGTGTTGCATCCCAATATTTCTCACGCATTTCTTTTATTTTTGCCACTGCATCTTCTTGTGATTCCACATGCCACAGCCTGCCAGTAAATTTGGAGCGTTTTTCTGCAAAAGCATCCTCGCCATAGGGTTCAAACGGCACAAAATAATCTTTTCCCATTTTTATCACGGTTCCTCAGCTGCATATTTTTGCATTCTGCCACAGATTTTATCATCCATAATTGCTTCTACAAGTGTTCCCTCACCCATATATTCCACAGAAAGCACTTGTGCTTCTCTGTGCAGCATATCCAGCGCCGCGCCATCATGATATGGGATAAGCAGCCGCATTTGATGTTTACCGCGTCCAAGTGTTTTTTCAATTGCTGTCAGCAGTTCTGGTTCGCCTTGTCCGGTTTTAGCGGAAAAGAGCACGCCGCCCGCTGGTAAATGCGGGATTGTTTCACACTTGTCTGCTTTATTATAGACCACAACACGTAGGATTTCCTGTGCGCCCAACTGACTGATAACCTTTTCCACCGTTTGTGCATGAAGCAGCCAATCCGGGTCAGAAATATCCACCACATGAAGCAGTAAATCCGCATAAACAAGCTCCTCCAGTGTCGCTTTAAAAGCAGACACCAAATGATGCGGCAGTTTCCGGATAAATCCAACCGTATCGCTCAGCAAAATTTCCTGTGTATCAGAAATCCTTTTTTTGCGGGTTGTTGGATCAAGCGTATCAAACAATCGGTTATTTGCTTCAATCCCGGCATCTGTCAGCAGATTCATCAATGTAGACTTGCCCGCATTGGTGTAGCCAACGATTGCCACCAGTGGCATTTCTGTTTTTTTGCGCTGTCGCCGCTGTACGGCACGCACTTGCCGCACCTGTTCCAAATCCGTGCGCAGCCGGTCAATCCGGCGGCGGATATGCCGCCTATCGCTTTCCAGTTTGGATTCACCGGGGCCACGTGTGCCAATCCCGCCGCCCAAACGGCTCATACTTTTGCCCAACCCTGATAAACGCGGCAAAATATACTGATACTGTGCAAGTTCCACTTGCAGTTTGCCTTCGCCCGTGCGGGCGCGCTGCGCAAAAATATCCAGGATTAATGCGGAGCGGTCAAGCACAGTTTTTCCGGTCAATTCCTCGAGGTTTGCCAGTTGTGACGGCGATAAATCATTATCAAAGATAATCAAATCAGCTTCATTTGCTTCTGCCAATTGTTTGATTTCTTCCGCTTTGCCCTCACCGATAAACGTGCGCACATCCGGTGCGGGGCGGTTTTGCAGCGCCATACCAACGCATTCACCGCCAGCAGTTTCCAGCAGCGCTTCCAGCTCTGCCATCGTGCGTTCATCTGAATTTTCCTCCGCGCTGAACGAATAACAGGACAGTCCTGCCAGCACAGCTTTTTCTATCTTTCCAGACTGATATTCTGTTTCCAAATCACAGCACATCCTTTCTGTTTTATCATAAAACCGGTTATTTTAATTTGTTGTTCATGTGTTGTTCAAATATACACACATTCCACATGATATAATGGATTTATCCGAAAAAAGGAGTGGTTCTACATGAAAAAGCAACTGATTTCCATCCTTCTGGCTGGTTTGCTTGGGCTGGGCACAGCGCCGCCCGCGTTTGCCGCACAAACCACAGACATTGTATCTGCGGAAGTGATTGCTGCCCGCCGTGCTGATTTAGCCACATTATCCACCACATTGACGCTGGTACATCCTGATATTTACGCCAATACACCCAAATCGGTTTTCGATGCCAAGCACGCAGAAATCGAAACCCGATTGCCGCAGTTAAGCGATTTTGATTTTGCCATTGCGCTTTCAGAATATGCCGCGCTTGTTGGGGATTCGCATACAGGGGCGCATATTGGCAGTTTAGCGGGCAATCTTCATTTTCTGCCGTTTGCGCCGTCTTATTATAACGGGGAATGGATTCTTTCCGCTCTTTCGGCGGAACACCGTGACTGTTTAGGCGGGGCATTGCTTGCCATCAATGATATCCCAATCAGTGAAGTACAGTCCCGCATTTCGGCAATGGTTGGGGCAGACAACGAGGTTTTTGCGCGCAGGCAGCTTGGGTCATTATTATATGTTTATGAGGTGCTGCATTATTATGGCATTGCAAATTCGCCTGAAGAAATCACATTAACCGTACGTTTGCAGAATAACACCACCCAACATATTACCATGCCAGCGCGTCTTTCCGCAGAAATCCAGCAGTTGCCTACCGCTTCCTTAAATGAACAGGTCACAGCGCTTGCACCAACTGCTGCTGACCGTTCCAAACTATATTTTATGAAGCCGCTGGACGACCGCACCATTTATATCCAGTATAATGCCTGCCGGGAAGATGAATCTTTACCCATGGAAACCTTTGCCGGACAAGTTGAAACTGCCATCCGGCAAAATGGATACAACCGGGCAATTGTTGACCTGCGCAGCAACGGCGGCGGTTCAGACGGTGTTTTCATCCCGCTCCTCCATTTGCTTGAGGAAAAACACGAACAAGACGGTATGGCGTTTTACACTTTAATTGGTGAAGCAACCTTTTCATCCGCGCTAATCAACGCAGTAGAGTTAAAAAACGCGGGTGCAACCCTTGTCGGCACACCGACAGGCGGCAGTGTCAATCATTTTGGCGCGGTATCCAGTTTCACCTTGCCAAATACAGGCATTGTGATTCAGCATTCCACGAAATTCATTGATTTAAGTGAATTGCTGCCAGCAGCGCAAGCCTATGGCGTGGAATCCCTGCCGCCGGATATTTCCGTTGCCCAAACGCTGGAAGATTCCTTAACGGGCAATGATACGGCGGTTAATGTGATCCTGTCCCGCACAAATGACACAGCACAGCCTCAGCCTTTGCTGACACGGGCAGCGCTTGCCACAGCCCTTGGCAGGGCATATGCTGCTGAAACCGGGGCGCAGATTGCCCTTGGGCAATCGCCTTTCCCGGATGTATCCATGTTTGCATATTTCACACCATATATCATCTGGGCGCAGCAAAACAACATTATGTGCGGGGAAAGCACCGGGTTTTTTGCGCCAAACCGTGCTGTTACCCGTCAGGAGCTGGCGTGTGTTTTAGCCCGTTATTTCACTTTCCGCGGCAAAGGTCTTGCAAGCCAGCCTGTTTCGCTGTTGGATGCTGCCGCTGTTTCACCTTGGGCGGCAGATTCTGTCCATGCTATGGCGGGCGCAGGCATTCTCCCGCTGATAAACGGCAGTTTCCTGCCGGGCAATAACGTATCCCGCGCTGAATGGGCAGAAATCCTGCCAAAGCTTACCGTATAAATTACACACCCAGCGCACATGGATTTTTAGAGGAGGGATTGCCCCTCCTCTAAATATTTGACTTGCTTAACACCGTTTCCATTTATTTATGGCTGCACAAAATCAAAATATAGATAGCCTTTCCTTTTATTCTGCCAGCCACTTTGCCAGCTCATGCACCTTTTCCATATGGCTGGCATTGTTCAAGATATCACCACGATTTGGGATCATTTCAAAAACATACGCTTTTGTATCACTTGCGCCAATTTGCCACAACGCTTGTGCTGTCCAAGCCGCATATTTTTCATAAGTCACTTTATCCCCTGCCCAGCAGGAGCATACAACAGCGGCTTTTTTCCCTGGCTTTGATGTATTCGTCATACCTTCCTTTGTAACGCTGAAAAACGGATAAGTACGGTCAATAAACATTTTCGCCTGTGCGCTCATCTGCTGGTTATAAATCGGGGTCGCAATCACAATTGCATCCGCCGCGTCAATCGCGGGGAGGTTTGCCGTCAAATCATCTTTCTGTACACACATCTGTGTATCCTTCCCTTGACAAGCAGCACAAGCCAAGCAAGGGTTACAGGTTTTCTCCCGCATTTTGAATACAGTGACTTCACAGTCTTTCAAATCCGCGGCAATTGTATCCACAATAACTTCGGAATTCCCATTTTTCCGTGGGCTTGCATCAACTAAAAGGATTTTTTTCATCATGTTTCCCCTTTCGGCATTTTGTCCGCAATGGTATATAATCTGCCGCCTAATAAAAGGCGAACGCTTCTATATTTGGCATCGGCATTTTCTGTCTAGTATAAAAACACAAAAAACCATCGAAAACCGAAACAGCGGCATTCGATGGTTTTCCATTACTTATCCAGGTTGAAACGCCTTTTGAAGCGATCTACACGTCCGCCGGTATCAACCAGCTTCTGCTTACCGGTGAAGAACGGGTGAC
>CAXHNU010000188.1:0-4816 GCA_964017555.1 uncultured Butyricicoccus sp.
AAGGCGCAGGGTGATTTTATTGATTATGCAAAGCTGGATAAAATCATCATCGGCGTATGTGGCGGCGACGGCATCGGACCGATGATTACCGGCATGGCGCGTCATGCGCTGGAAGTACTGCTGGCAGACAAAGTAAAAGCGGGCAAGGTTGAGTTCCGCACCATTGATGGGCTGACCATAGAACGCCGTGCAGAGCTTGGCTGTGCCATCCCGCCTGACGTGATGGATGAACTGAAACAATGCCATGTCATTTTAAAGGGACCGACCACAACGCCGCGCAAAGGCGATCCATGGCCCAATGTAGAAAGCGCAAATGTTGCCATGCGTAAAGCATTAGACCTGTTTGCCAATGTGCGCCCGGTCAAAGTGCCGGAGCTTGGAATTGACTGGACATTCTACCGTGAAAATACTGAAGGCGGTTATGCCGTTGGTTCACAGGGTGTGCAAATTGATGATGATCTGTTTGTAGATTTCACCATTGCCACATCACAGGGTTGTGAACGCATTGCACGGCTGGCATTTGAATATGCCCGTAAAACCGGCAAGAACCGTGTTTCCTGTGTTACCAAGGCAAATATCATCAAAACAACCGACGGCAAATTCCTGGACTGCTGCCAGAAAATTGCGGAAGAATATCCAGAGGTTGTGTTTGATGACTGGTATATTGATATTATGACTGCGAAACTGCTGGATGATAAGCGCCGCCGTGATTTCAAGGTTGTGGTACTGCCAAACCTTTATGGTGACATTATCACCGATGAAGCGGCAGAAATCCAAGGCGGCGTTGGCACAGCGGGTTCGGCGAACATTGGCAAACGATATGCTATGTTTGAAGCCATCCATGGTTCCGCACCGCGTATGGTTAAGGAAGGGCGGGCACAATATGCCGACCCATCGTCTGTGCTGCGTGCTGCTGTCATGCTGCTGGAGCATATCGGCGAAGTAGAGCTGGCAAACAAGCTGGATCGCGCACTGGATATTTGTATGTATGAAAACAAGAAGTATGTGATTACCGGCAGAGATACCGGCGCAACTGCTCAGCAGTTCACCGATTATGTGCTGGAAACCATCGCTTCACTGTAAGGATTATTGGGAGGCATCGCTTTGGAGAAGAAACAGGACGTGTCACGTGCGGTTATCCGCCGTATCCCTCGCTATTACCGCTATGTTTCCACCCTCCGGGCGAATGGCGTGCAGCGCATTTCCTCGCGTGCGCTGGCAGAATCCATGGGGCTGACAGCATCCCAAATCCGCCAGGATTTCAACTGTTTTGGCGGCTTTGGGCAGCAAGGCTATGGCTATAATGTGGAAAAATTATGTGAGGGGCTTTCGGAAATTTTAGGCATTCACCGCAGGCGTACTGCCGTTATGGTAGGCGTTGGCAATATCGGACGTGCCTTGCTGAAAAATTTCGATTTCAAAGCAAGTGGGTTTGAACTCATTTGTGCGTTTGATGCAGATAAAACTGTTGTTGGCATGGATTTTGAGGTTGCCAATATCCGGGATGTCGTGGAACTGTATGATTATGTCGACCAGCACCAGCCGGATATTGCAGTTTTAACCGTGCCGCATGGTATTGCGCCTGAAATGGCGCGGGAACTTGTCGAACATGGCATCCGCGGCATCTGGAATTTCACAGGTGAGGATTTGCATTTGGAAGGGCTGAATGTACCAGTGGAAAATGTACATTTTTCCGATAGTTTAATGACCCTTTGCTATGCAGTAGACGCCTGTGAGGAAAATCCATCTTCCCTTAAATAAATGAAAAGCGGTACAGGAGGCAAAAGCATCCTGTACCGCATATCTTATTTCCGAACAAAGCATGGTGATTAAGGGGCAGCAGTACCGTCCGAAAAGCGCTTTAATCACCATGGTGAGGGTCGTAAAATGGCGGCAAAAACCGTTTCAAAGAGCAGTTTTAGTATAGCAAAAAGCCGCTCCAAAGAGCGGTTTTATCACGTCAAAGCAATTAAATAGCACGGGTAACCTTGCCGGAGCGGAGGCAACGAGTACATGGTGATTAAGGGGCAGCCTTGGTGGAGGTCGTAAAGTGACAGCAAAAACCGTTTCAAAGAGCAGTTTTAGTATAGCAAAAAACCGCTCCAAAGAGCGGTTTTACACGTCAAAGCAATTAAATAGCACGGGTAACCTTGCCGGAGCGGAGGCAACGAGTACATACGTTGACATGGCGGGGGGTACCGTCGACGAGCGCCTTTACACGGCGGACATTGGGTTTCCAAGTCCGGTTGGAACGCCTGTGGGAGTGGGAAACCTTAATCCCAAAAGTCACACCCTTACCGCAAATATCGCACTTTGCCATTTTCCTGCACCTCCTTATCTACAAGGCATTGGGTAACGGATAATATCTTATCATAAACTCCCGAAAAAAGCAAGCCGGTTTGCAAAAAAAATATGCCCCGGCGGCAAAATGAGAAAATAAATGGGATATATCCCATTTAACTGGCGTAAAAACCCGCTTTTTTTCTGGCATGGCGCAAAAAAATATGCCGGAATGCACGGATAAGCGTTGAAAAAAACGGAAAAATCCGTTATAATAGCCACATATCAATCCCCTAGAACACAGGAGGCGAATTATATTATGCAGCTAAAAGAATATGGCGTATGCTTGGGTGATCTAATCCAGGAATTTAACTTTGAAGTTATCCATGGCCCGGAAGGGTTTGAAAAAATAGAAATCACAAAAGATGATGTCAGCCGCCCCGGTTTGCAGCTTGCGGGCTTTTTTGATTTCTTTGATCCCAACCGCCTGCAAGTGATGGGTAAAGTGGAAACCACTTATGTCGAAAGCTTTGAACCGGAAGAACGTGCGGAAATTTTTGACCGCCTGTTTTCCAGCGGTATCCCGGCAATGATTGTATCCCGCAATATCGATATTTTCCCGGAATGTTTGGAATCCGCAAAAAAATACAATGTTCCAATTTTGCGCACCAATGAATTTACTTCCACCATTATTAATGCGATTGTAGCATCGCTGAAGGTTTCACTTGCGCCGCGCATCACCCTGCATGGCGTGCTGATTGAAATCTATGGTGAAGGTGTATTGCTGCTGGGCGATTCAGGCGTCGGCAAATCCGAAACCGCGATTGAGCTTGTCAAACGTGGGCACCGCTTGATTGCAGATGATGCGGTGGAAATTAAACGTGTATCCGATAAAACGCTGGTTGGTACCTCGCCAGATGTGATCCGTTATTTTATTGAGCTGCGCGGCATTGGTATTGTCGATGTACGGCGGATTTTTGGTGTCGGTTCGGTTAAATTAACGGAAAAAATAGAAATGGTCATTAACCTGGAAAACTGGGAGGAAGGCAAGCAATATGACCGCCTTGGGCTGGATGGACAGACCACCAGCATTTTGGATATTCGTGTGCCTTCACTGACCATCCCTGTAAAGCCTGGGCGCAACCTGGCTGTGATCATTGAGGTTGCTGCTATGAACAACCGTTATAAGAAAATGGGCTATAATGCCGCAAAGGAACTGCAAGAACGTATGCTGCGTTCCTTTGGCACCTGACGGAGGGAAACCATGCAAATCATTGCGGATATGCACACGCATACCAATGTATCCGCCCATGCGCACAGCTCGCTGGCAGAGATGGTGCAGGGCGCAAAACAGGCAGGGCTTGCCGCGATTGCAATTACAAATCATGGCCCCGCCATGGAAGATGGTGCGCACCAATGGCATTTTGCCAACTTGAATATTGTGCCGCGCAAAATGGATGGCATTGCTGTGCTGCGCGGCGTAGAACTCAATATCCTGCCGCCAGCAGGCGGCGTGGATGCGATTGAACTGAAATATATGAAAAACCTGGATTATGTCATTGCCTCTTTCCATCCGCCATGCTTCCCGCCTGCCAGCCGGGAGGTGCACACCTTGGCGCTGGAAAACATCCTGCATAACCCATATGTCACCACATTCGGGCATTTGGGAACGGCGGATTTTGCATTTGACCAGGAGCATATTATTTCCCAATGCAATGCGTGCGGCAAAATTGTGGAAATCAATAATAATTCCCTTGCAATCCGCCGCGGCAGTCATGGCAACTGTTCTAGTATTGCGAAACTATGTATGAAATATCAAGTGCCCGTGATGGTAACAAGTGATGCACACATTGCCCATATGGTCGGCAAAGTCGGCGATGCCATCCAAATGCTGGAGGAAATCGGTTTCCCAGAAGAACTGGTGATCAATAGCAGTTGGGATCGGCTGGCTGATTATTTCCGGCGGATACGCGGGCTGGATATCAATGCGTTTGAAGAAGGGGTTGTTTGACTTTATGAGAATTGGCATTGATTTAGGCGGCACCAATACTGTGGTTTGCCTATGTGATGAAACAGGGGGGCTGCTGGGCAAAGACAGCCTGCCAACCCGCACCGGTGACCCGGTGCAGATGAAAGCAGATATGAAACAGCTTGCGCTTGGGCTTTGCCGGGCGCATGATATCCCGCCTGACCAAGTGACCCAAATCGGGATTGGCGTACCGGGTTCTTTTGAAAAAGAAACCGCAACGCTGCTTTTTGGCACAAACCTTGGCATGGATCATGTTTGTTTTGCGCAGGCGTTTCAGCCGGAATTTTCATGTCCAGTCAAGATGGATAATGACGCAAACTGTGCGGCGCTTGGCGAAGTAATCGCCGGGGCTGGACAGGGCAGCACCCATGCGGTCATGGTGACGCTGGGCACTGGTGTAGGCGGCGGCATTGTGGTCGGCGGCAAGCTGTACAGCGGCTTTAATGATATTGCTGGGGAAATCGGGCATATCGTTGTACAAGTCGGCGGGCTGCCCTGCAACTGTGG
>CAXHNU010000189.1:0-4796 GCA_964017555.1 uncultured Butyricicoccus sp.
ATATTGCTTTTCCGTGATTGGGGCAAAAAAGGCGAACGCTTTGCCGCAATGATTGACCGGATTGGTGAAGAAAAAGTGATTGAAGAACTGCTGCATGGCAACCTGATGGAACGCCGTGAACAGATCCTTGCAAAAGAAATTTAAGATGCAAATCAAAGGGGCGGCGCCAGGCTGATAGAAAAACCTGGCGCCGCCCTTTATGCGTGATCTGCAATTATTCAAAGACACTGCGGATTGCTGTGATTAGCTTTTTGAAAATGTTCACAATCCGTGCCCATACGCCGATATCCTCTGCGGCGGCTTCTTCTGCCTGTACTTCTGCCATTTCATCGACTGAAATTTCACTGGTGCGCAAAATAAATTGTACGCTGGCAGGTGATGGATTCTTTCCCGATGTGACTGAATGTAATGCAAGCGAATTATCCATATTCAGAATATTGCTGTCACGATCCAGCTCGTCAACTTCACCGGAAATTGTATCGTGAATGGAATCTGTCGCAGTTTGCAGACTGTTTGTTGTACCGCCTGATGCCGCCGCACGTCCTAACACATCAATTAACCCATTTAATGCTTGCTGTGTGCCGATATCTGCCTGACTGCGCAGAGAACGTAAAGTATCCCGTGTATGTAACAGTAAAGTATTACCCGCATTGATCGTATTCGTTAAGGTAGTGCCTGCTGTTTGGATTTTCGGAATCAGGCTGTTTGCATCTACATTGATTTGGTCAAGCGTATCAATTAGCGGCGGTATCTGCAATAATAAATCATCCAGCCGGGAAAGGGTTTGGGTTGCAAGCTGTGCCGCTTTTTGTCCATGTTCTGCACTTTGCTGCCCAAGCCCGCGATATTCCCGCAACGCATTGTCGGTTTCTTCTAATGCGGTGATGGTTAATTCCATCGCGCTGCAAAGTGTATTGATACTGTGCAATAACGCTTCGGTGGACATTAATACATACTCAAGCGCTTTTTCCATATCATCCATCACGTTTGAAACATTTTGGATGGTATAAGCAAACTGCTGCAATGTGACAAGCTGCTGCTCTAACTGGGTTAGGGTTGACTGTACCGCATTATATAATGGATCATCAGGATCTAACCCGCTGATTTGTGATTGCAAACGGTCAATTTGCCGCTGGGTTGTATTGATGACATTTGCCATAGCGCTTGACATGGATATGGTGATGACACCAATGCCGTCCAACTCTTTGCGTAAATCTTCTAATTCATCCTGTAAGCTGCGGCTGTCTGTACGCAAATCTTTTAAAGCGGATTTTAATTCTTCGGTATGCAGCCAGTTTTCATCGGTTTCTTTGTCTAAATCATGCAGGAAAGACTCAAATTGCTTTAAATTATCCCGTACATCAATCAATAGATTATAATAACGGGCAATATCCTGGCGGCTGTCTGAAAGATTGGTTAATATCCCATTGATATTGCCATGCAAATCATTCACGTTGTTTAACGCTGCTTCCATTTCGGGCAAAATTGCATCGGAATCCCCAGCTAAAGTTTGCAAAACATCCAATACTGCATCTAAATCCGGATCTAACGTGCCGCGGGACGCAATCAAACGCTGCCGCATGGCATCAATATCCGCAAAACCATTTGCCATAGATTGAATGCCGCTTTGCATACTGTCCATCGTTGCTAGCATATCACGCAAACCAGCATAAACATCATCATGGGCGCCTTGTAAGGTGTCCCGCACATCCCGGAAATCAGAAATTGTGTCAAGCTGGGAAAGGGTGGCTGGCGCCATCAGCATATAAACCCCCATAGATTCAAAATGATCCGAACCAATGCGGAATGTATATGTATTTTCTTCCCCCGGCAAACCCATGAAAACCGCGAATTTATAAGAACCCATAGACTGAATCTGTGCGCCAGGGGCTTCTAAAGATTTGGTTTCATCCATATTCGCACCGGATATGACCATAAGCGTCATATTATTGCGGTAATATTCATCCGCTGCAAGGTTTGGCATGGCACGGACTGAAATTTCCACCAGCCCGCTTGCTCCTGCCAGATCTTTTGCCGCATATGGCACGCCATCTAATTTATAGGACACATCAAATGTCCATGGCATTTGCATCGAAGCCGGGTCATTTGGAATACATTCATAATAAAACCGCTGCCCATCAACATCAGATAAGGTGAAATCTACGCCATCTTCCCGTAAAGCCGGCGCATCATGAGATGTCATATTGTAAACCGCTGCATAATTGCCATAATCATTGATCGCCTGCGCACCATTTAATGTTGTGCCTTTGACAATGCGCATATCATCAACAACACCATATTCATCTAAATTCACATAAACCGCTTCATCCACCGTAGGCTGTGGCGCTGCCGCATATGCGATTACACCCAAATGCGGCGCAAGCAGGCTGCCCAGCAGCAAATAACAAACCCATTTATTTTTCATCGTCTGTATCCTCACTTTCATCAGATGCCCCATGTTTCCCGAATTTCTGTAACCGTTCCATAAGCGCTTTGCGCCGTGCTTTGTGGTTGGCACGCATTTGCTCATGTAATGCAATATGTTGCTTTTGCAGCGCGGAAAGCGCCGGGAATGTCAACCGCTTTTGCCGGATGCGCGCTTGGCGCGCTTGTTTGCGTGCCGCATAATCAGGCTTAATGATAAACCGGTCAAATGCCAGCAGGCAAGCGGGCAACATAAATAATACCAGAAACATACTCAGCAGCGCACCGCGTCCAATCAAACGCCCTAATCCGCCAACCGCTTCCACTGAGGATAAGAAATATAACCCATAGGCGGCGGAAGCCAGGATAAACCCGGAAGTCAGGATGGATAATGCACTTTGGGAAACGGTATGGATTGCCGCATTTTTCTTATCCATTTTGGAACGGGCATCCAGATAATTGCCTGTCATTAGGATGGAATAGTCAATGGTTGCGCCAAGCTGTACACAAGATACAATGATATAACCCAAAAACATGGTGCGCTGACCATAAATATAAGGAAGCGCTGTATTGATAAACACAGCGGATTCAATCGGAATCAGCACCACCAGCGGCAGTATTAGGGATTTATATGTAATCGCAACAACCAATGCAACACCAAGCAATGACAGCAAATTGACAGAACTATAATCGGCTGTGATGATATCTTTGATATCCTGGGTGGCAGGCGTTACACCGACAACATAGGTTTGCTGATCGGGATAATACCGGGCGACAATGTCGCGGATTTCATCCGCATATTGAAATGCGGCGTCACTTTCACCAGCGGAACGCACATTGATAATCACCCGCGCCCAATGCGCGGAATGAAGCTGCCCTGTAATGCTTTGCGGCAGGAAACTTTCTGGAATGCCGCCAGGCAGCGCGGAAGATAATCCAAGCGCCATGCGCGTATAGGGAAGCGCGTCCAGCGCATCCGTCATTGCTTTTTCTGTAATGTTATCCCCCACAGGCACAAGCGCTAACATCATATTGCTGCGCCCAAATTTTTCATTCATTAACTGTTCATGTTCATAAATTTCTGTGCCAGGGGAATTGGCAACCGCTTCATTGCCATAGGAAAAATCCGCCATGCCCTGCCCAATATAACAGGGAACAACTAAAATCAATACGATAATGGTCAGCGGGAAACGGACTTTATATGCCGCTTTGCCCAGTTTGTCAAACCCGGGAATAAAAGAACGGTGCGCCGTTTTTTCAATTAACCCTTGATATCGCAAAATCAGCGCAGGCATTAACAGCAAAACTGTACCAAGACTGCAAATAATGCTTTTTGCCAGCACAAAACCCATATCTTTACCAATGCCAAACCGCATTAGCGCCAACGCGATAAACCCGACAACTGTTGTCGCACCAGACGCCCCAATAGAAGTTACCGCGGTACGCAGCGCATTTGCCATGGCTTGTTCCGGCTCTGTGCCCGCTTCTTTTTCGTGGGTGAATGAATGCAGCAGGAAAATGGAATAATCCATGGAACACGCAAGCTGCAAAACCGCACCAACTGCATTGGACATAAAGGAGATTTCCCCGAAAAATAAGTTCGTCCCCATGCCAATGACAATCGCAATGCCCATCACCATAAGGAATAATATTGGTTCAAACCAGGAAGTCGTCGTAATCGTTAAAATCAGATAAATGACAATGACAGCAAGCACCATAACCCGTGCCACTTCGCCATTGATGGTCGGCCCTAAAACCGTATCCGATGCCGCGGAACCCGCAACATAACCACGGTCGCCAACAATCGCTTCAATTTCATGAATCGCATGATGGGTACGCTTGGAAGAATCACTTTCTAAAAAGGTGATATCCATATAAGCATAACCATCTTTATAATAATCCTCAATGTTGCTGTAATCAATAAATTCACTCGAACCATAAATATTGACCGCGGAATCACACCATAAAATCATATCCACGCCGTCAACATCTGCAATCCTGTCTTTGATCACCTTGGCTTCATGAATGGTGACATCTTTCAGCATAACCCGCCCCATGCCTGGATAAGTAAATTCCGCTTCCATGATATCCAGCGCTTGGGCAGAAGGCGCTTCATCGGGTAAATATTTGGTCAAATCATAATTCACCCCAACAAGCGGGATACTGATTAAGTTCACAATAAATAATAACATAAACAGCTTTTCAATCAACCGCCGTTTGCGGATAATTAGTTCAACCGGCCTGCGGCCTTGTTTCTTTTTCAATTGACACCACTGCTTTCTATGATTGTGATTGCTGTAAAAAATGCGTTTACCCACGAAAAAACGTTTTATCTCCGCGGAAACAGCGGAGCGGTGGGGGGCGGGGGCGTC
>CAXHNU010000190.1:0-4735 GCA_964017555.1 uncultured Butyricicoccus sp.
ACACTGACCAAATCCGGCAGCTGCAAATAATCTTCCGCTTTCATGCTGATGCAGATATCACCAATCAAGCGATGTACAGCAGCTTCTGTTTCTCGTTTGGGCTTGTACGAAAAAATCTGCTGCGCATTTCGTGCATCCGGCACAAAATACCTTTCACGGTATCCAGTGATGGTCTTGCCAAGACGTTCACCACCATCCAGCAGGAAAACTTGCGCCCATAAATCCATCAGGCTGTTTGGTGCAGGTGTACCGGTCAGCTCCACAATACGCCCAATGCGGCTGCGCACCAGCTTTAACGCCTTGAACCGTTTCGCCTGCGGGTTTTTAAAGCTGCTGCTTTCGTCCAATACCACCATGTCAAAAGGCCAGTCATTGCGATAGTAATCCACCAGCCACACGACATTTTCCCGGTTTGTCACATAGACATCCGCTGGAGTGGCAAGCGCCCGTATCCGCCGCTGTGCGCTGCCCAACACAGAGGACAGCCGCAGCATCTTCAGGTGATCCCATTTCGCAGCTTCCTGCGCCCAGGTTGCTTCCGCCACTTTCTTCGGCGCAATGACAAGCACTTTGGACACTTGGAAACGGTTGTAAATCAGTTCATTGACCGCAGTCAGGGTAGATACAGTTTTACCTAAACCCATATCAAGGAACAACCCAATCGCAGGATCTGAAACCACACGGTCGATGCAATATTGCTGGTATGGGTGTGGTTTGAAAATCATGGTGCGTCACCTCCAAGAGATTCTATAAGTTCATCGACTTGATTTTTGCTGTTAATGATCAGGACAGAAAAGCCTAACGCTTGAAGCCTATGAATTTGCACAGCCTGCAAGGGACGGAGTTTTCCGCCGGTAGTTTTCAGCTCCACAAAGATAACCTTCCCACCTGGCAGACACACCAACCTGTCCGGCACACCATCATTGCCGGGGCTGATAAACTTATAAGCACGCCCGCCAAAACTGGAAATTCTGGTTCTTAAATATGTTTCGATTTCCTTTTCTTTCATGTGTCCTCCTAAAGCCAATCTACAAAGTCTACAAAATCTACAAAGTTTCTTATATATATATGCGATTAGGGCGTTTAGAGAGGATAGAAGGGGTGCTTACCCTCCTAATCTCCCTAATTTCAAAGTTTATACGAAAAGATTGTAGATTTTGTAGAAGGTGCGTTTAAAGTCTAAAAAGATTTCGATTTTGGCTGATTTCACGTTAAATCTTTTTAAAAACCCATTCTACAAATGCAATCTACAATCTGCTGAGATTGTAGATTTTGTAGATTTTGTCCGCAAGATTGTAGATTCCGAAATCAAAGATTGTAGTGTTAAATTTTCTTAAATCCTCGCTGAGATTTACAATAACCAAATGGGGCGGGGCTTTTCATCCGTTTCCAGTTCGGCTGCATTTCAATAATGGCGTTTATCTCTGCCGCATCAGAATTTTTGATGAACCGCGCATCGCTCCCAAGCGCTTCGCACCAGATCTCCAAAGCGCATACCTTTGTGCGTGGCACAAGTTCGCCATCGTATGTTGATGGGTTATTCCAATATGTTCGTCTGGCGAATAAATCCCGGCTGTTCCAGTCTGCTGGAATGGGCTGTTCGAGGAAATCACGGATAATCCCTTCCTGTACAGAATGTTCTCTGTGCTGTTCTTGTATTGCT
Source organism: uncultured Butyricicoccus sp. (assembly GCA_964017555.1). GTDB lineage: Bacteria > Bacillota > Clostridia > Oscillospirales > Butyricicoccaceae > Butyricicoccus_B. The sequence continues at coordinate 1,664 of CAXHNU010000190.1, forward strand.
TTCGCGGTTTCCTCAAGCGCCTCAGACAAATATAATTTCTCGCCAAGCCGCCAGCGCAGTACAGCTTCCGCCCAAATTTGATCACGTTCTTCAGGCAAGTCTAACCATACATCTTTTACCGCTGGATGCAGACCGACATCCACCGGCCAGAACCGCCTGTTGCCGGTCAAATCGCGTAAATACTCCGCTGTATTTGTTGTACCAAAGAACACACAGCGGCGCGGAAATTCCTTCACGTGCCTGCCATACGCCGCCCGAAAACGGTCATGCTGCTGGCTGACAAACTGCTTGATACGATTGACGTCTACACGATGAAAAGCCTGTAATTCTGCAATTTCAACAAGCCATACACCCTGTAACAATTCACTTGCTTCTTTACCTTCAAATGTACGGATGCTGTCGTTAAACCAGCCGTGTGCCATGGTGCTGATCAGCGTGGATTTACCCAAGCCCTGCGCTCCACCCAAAATCAGCATAGTGTCAAATTTTATACCTGGAGTAAGCGCTCGCGCCGCTGCCGCGGCAAACATCTTCCGTGTTACAGCACGGTTATATTCAATATCTTCCGCGCCCAGATAGTCGATAAAAAGTGTATCTAAACGTGGGACGCCATCCCAAACAAGGACTTCAAGATAGTCTTTCACATCGTCAAATGCGTGTTTGGCAGCGTGCAGGCTTAACGCCCCATCAATTTTATTTGCACCTGTGATACCGTATATCTTTTCTAAGTACCAATACACACCATGGTTATCATTATCCTCCCAAGGACGCCGATCTTCCGCTGGATTCCAAGGCAATGCGCCAAATACTTCCCCGCGCCCGGCAAATTGATTGAGTGCAAACTTTTTTGCCAGTTTCGGGTCGTTCTCAAGAATTATCCACACATTGTCAATGGTGTTTTCGGTCTTGCCTGTTTTCGGATGCACCTTTAACTGCCCAAGCCAGTCCAAATCCTGCGGCGCATTCTCTGGCACAAGTCCTGCAAAATCAGCGGATGCCTGTTCATACCGCTCCCGCTGCAAAAGCCCAGATACAATCTTGTCTGCTGCAGCTAACCGGCTCATCTGTTCAAAACTGGGCAAACGATTACTTGGGGTTTCCGGTTTCGCTTCATCGTCCAAGTCGCCAAACCGATGCAGACGCACAAGATCAAAAGCATTTACAAGTTTATTGCTGCATGGATCTGTTGCATGATGACTATATAAAAATTTGCCGCCATCATATAAAACCGCGCCGCCTGTTGTGGAACCTCCTGTGAAGGTGTAACGTTTATCGTCAGTATCACATTTTTCATACACGCCAGGCAAAAATTTATCCATCGCGGCAGGTACATCATAAGTCCGGCAAAATGCCCCGACAATCCCGGTTTTCTCAAGCGGGTCACCTTGTTTTGCTGCAAGTCGTGCCATTGGCACCGCACCTGGCACCTGCGGCCAATTGCGCAAATCCTGCCACGCCCCGCCATCATAAAGCCCCAAAACATCATCTGTACTGAGTAGTGGCTTATCTTCCGCATGGAAGACATATACCCCATCCGCGCAGCAGGATGGCCAGTACATGAGCCGTGAAGCCTCGAAAGTTGTTGGGTCAAACCAAGTCATTTCAGGTTGGATAAGTTCCGCCAGTTTGCGTGCGCAAGGTTCATATTCATCCGGCATTGCTGTGCGGTTAAGTGGCAGAACAGCACGCAGGCGCGGGGCTTCTGGGGCATGTTTGCGGGTAGAGTACACACAATACCCGCAGCCAAGTCCAGCAAGTCTTTGCAGCACAGCATCAGTACATCCTGGCGGCAAATTGTCCAGATCCAGCGTCAGCAAATCCCTGCCGGTTACAGCATTTGCCTTGCGCCGCGGGCCGTTTAATGTACCGCCGACAAACCCGCCAACATCTTTCAGCGCATCCTGTTTAGGCTTTTTCATCGCTAAATATTCGCGGCGGGTTTCCGGGCTGCGGACAGGGGTTTCCAGCCGTTTGTATAGTTCGGACAGCCACATAATTTGTGGCTGCCAATTAACAGATTTCCGGCTTTCGCCTGCCGAAATCGTGATTTTTCTGTTATATTGCAAGGAAACCCCCCGCTTTCACAAAGATAAAGATATACTCAGACAACTCAAATTATAAATTACCTGATTATTCATTTAAATGAAGCGCAAGAAGCAGCAACAGTGGCAGCCAATGATTAAAATGCGCACATAAAAACGCGATAAAAATTAGATAGCAGATTGCAAATATCCATTTCACAGGGCATCAGTCCTTTGTAAAATATTCGCCAACCCAGCCATCTGCCGCAAGCGGCAAATCCGGCGCCCATGGTATTGGCTGACTCATAATTTGGGTCACTGCATCCAAATCTGCATGGTCTTTTGGAATATCAATCACAACTTCATCATGAATATGAAAAACCACAGGAAACCCGGCAGCTTCAAGTTTCAGCAGATTTTCCGCAAGGCAATCCCGCGCAATCGCCTGCGTGATATTCTCGGTCAATTTGCCGGAATAGGTTTCTTGCTTTTCCCAACGTTTGGTGGACTGGTTGACGCCCCAATAGCCAATACTTTCGCGGTCAAATTTATTGCGCGTCAGAAAAGGTTGGGCATAAAACAATTTGCGTCCAGAAGGCAGAAGCACAGTCAGGAACAATTGCCCTTGTCCGTCACCTTCCAGCGAAAACACGCAATGCCCGGCAGCATTTTTCTGTCCAGTGCGCAGGGTGTCCAGCGCGGCACCTTCCAACGCATACCATAGCTGCCGGATGCGCTGATTTGCGCCGCGCCAACGTGATACAATATCCGGCAGTTCATCTTCCGACAAGCCCATACGTAAAGCGCCCATGTTAATCAGTGCGCCTGTGCTGCCGCCATAACCAAGCGCCAATTCCGCGATTTTTCCTTTGGCACGCAAGGCATAATTCTCCTTGCCTTTAGCGATGGTATCAATCGGCACACCAAACATCGCCGCCGCGGATGCCTCGTAAATTTTGCCGTGAGAACGGAACACATCCAGCCGCCACTGTTCGCCGGACAGCCATGCGATCACACGTGCTTCAATCGCGGAGAAATCCGCATCGACAAA
>CAXHNU010000191.1:0-4721 GCA_964017555.1 uncultured Butyricicoccus sp.
CCGATGTGGTCAAACAATGTGCCGTTCAGGTAAACATCAAATTCCGCACCGGCAATCAGCTGATTCTGCTCATCGGTTTTTGTGATGCCAATCCAAGGCTTTTTGGAGTTCTGGAAAATCAAGTCGCCAGAATGGAACACATCGCCTGTGGCAGCATTGTAAGTCAGTGTAATGATTTTGGAACCGTCAGAATCCAGGTTGTAACCTTCCGGCGCACTCACTTCTGTCACCATATATGTGCCAGGAGCAACATAATTCGCACCCTTCGGGTTCGCCCATTGAAGATTCAGATAGCCAAAAGAATCGGTTGTGAAATCGGCGTTGTAACCGGTTTCAGTGCTGCGGACATTGAACACCGCGCCAGCCAAACCTTCTTTTGTGACTGCATCAACCTTGCGAATGACACCCTGTAAAGCGCCAGGCACTTCACTGCCAGGCTTCTTCTTATTGGTCACAGTGAAGGATTGTGCAATATCACTTACAGTTACAGTAAGGTTGACATCAGTATCCTCATAGCCCGGCAGCCGGACAGTTTCGGAAATTTTCCAGACAGTATAAGCACCGCCGGGAGTTTTCAGGTTTTCAGCAGGGATATCAAATCTCGCTGCACCATTCTGGTCTGTGGTTGCGGAGATATCTTTATTGTAGTCATCATTATGGGCTGTAAAGGTAACTCCACTTAAGGCTTTGCCTGATTCGTCCTTTTTATAAATTGTAAAGGAACCAGGAGCATTGCTTTCGCCCCACTTGATGATGCCAATAGATTCAACCCTGTCAGAAATATCACCCAACAAATACGGCTGCCATTTGCTGTTTTCGTTAGCACCCATATACAAATCGTACTTATAAACAGATGGCTGCACCATATTGATAGCGATATTTGCGGACGAACCATCACCCTCTGTTACAGAATCCACAGGGATACACACCTTGAAATATACAGGCCAGCAGTACTGCACACCTGTTGCCCGGTCGGTATCCAAAGTGTATCCTGTTCCGGGAGTTACAGCAGTATATTGGCTCATATGAAGCGATGTGCCAGGTGAGCCGGCATCATTGTAAATATCAGCCGCTCTGTCACCCTGCTGAATCCCGGAAGCATCCATAAACGCCTTGTCCAGCGAAGTATCCAGATAAGAAAGCACTGTGCCGCTGGGATAATTGCCCCCCAGGGTAATCTGTGCCTCATCGGAACCACTGGGCTGGGTCTTGGAACCGAACATCCAGTAGGTTACATAATACTCTTTTCCGCCAATGGTCTGTTTGATAACACCTTTGTCATCAGCTTCCACCATGTCATATGCAGCTGCAATGTTGCCATCATTACTACCACCGGCAGATGTGAAATCCACAACAGAATCTGTAGGATAAAACCCACGACTTCCTAAATACTCATACTCAATAGGACGGCTAACGGAACCGGGAATCCGGTTGCTCATGCTGCCTTCCTTTTCTGTCAGGTATGATGCCCAAAGATGGATTGCAACAGCGGTTTTCAGTACACGCTGCTTGGACAATGTGTTGGAGTTTTCGCCCTGCGTGTATACGATATCAAACGCATCATCGCTGGATGTGTACTCAACTTTCCCATTCTTCCATTCCATCTGGGTATCAATCGCCAGCATCTGCTTGCCAGAGGCTGTTTTCCGCGCCATCCACACCGCATACTGCGATGCCTGACGCCATTCAGCTTCTGTTAAGCCGCTAAAATCAATACCGAAGTTTGGGAAAATGGATTCCGCGTTGGGGATCAAATTCCGCTTTGCGTATGCGACATCTCTTGAAGGGCTTGCCGCACAATAGAATGTGTTGATTAACATGGGGTCGGTAACTTTGTAAGATTCCGTAATGGTGACATTCATGGTATGGTTGCCGCCGGACGGAGCGCCCTTTGTATGGTCGGCACAAAATCCATAGCCAGAAAGTCCATAACCAGAATAGGTTCCAAAATAACAGCCGATTCTGGAATACTTCAGCGTTTTAATTGCCGGCACAGAATCTCTTGTTCGATCCAGTTCGATCTGGAAGTTTGCCGCACCGCCATTTGCAGTCACTGCATCTGTGATGTTGTTGATGTTTTCCGCTGCGTGCGCCTGGATGACGCCGGGAGGGAAAAAGCCGACAAGCATCACAAAAGCAAGAATTGCCGAAATCAAACGGTCATGCAATCTTGTTTTTAACTGCATCCATTTACCTCCTGTTAGACTTTTTGCCTCGTTGCCTTCTTGTTTTCTCTGACCTGGGATAAAGGCAGTATCCCTTTTTATAACATAAACTCCTTTCATTCTCTATATGAACATGAGCAAAGGATTGAGGCATAGGCTTTGCACATGATTATTTGCTGTAGTATTAAGGGACTTTCTTCTCTTTTGTATTTACCTATTATTTTGACACTCCCCACAGCTAAAACAGGGGGATTCTCAGTTCAATGACCGCTGCTTGCCACCTGGCGAAGTCTATGCAATCTCCCTGAGCGTTTGGTTTCGGCGTGTCCCGCCGTACCATGGATGCCAACAGCGCGAAAGATTTCTCCTGCCATTTGATGTCCTTGGTTTTCGCAACATCCGGCATTAGATTTTCTCATTTTCTGTTGGTTATTTTATTATATGCAGTGGATACGGGTTCTATTTTGGGTAGTCTGCCATCCATAGGGTTACAGCGCAAACCCCTGAAACAAATCTAACCGACAAAACAGAATCTGTTTCAAGGGATGTGTTTATTCTGCCATCGAAATTATTCTTGCGGATATTTTTGTTTAATGACGGAATGGCTTTTAATGTCAGCGTCAATTTTGAAAATATCACTATAAATTCGGGCATCTTCGTTGTTGCAGATAGTCAACCCTTGTCCTGCTGTCCCCCGTTCTTCAACCTCAATCCACCAGATGGCGGCATCTTCTTTGGGATAGCCGATACGGATTACAGTTCCATCAACAAATCTAATTCTCACATCACTGTTAAAGCATCCGATTTCGTCTGTCTTGTATGTGCTGCCTTCGATTTCTACAAGATCATCACTAACACCATAGATTTTGACCATTTTAACATCCTCCTGAATCCTTATATTTCTAAACTCTCTATCACTTTCACAGCTTCAATTTCAAAATCGGGATCTCCCCAACTTCTATCGAATGCTGCCAGGGCTTGACCTTTACTACGATATGTTTTGATTGCTGCATCTCCGATTTCACTTGCATTTCTGAAATGAAATTGCCGTGCAAGCCCACAAAAAATCGCGCCTGTATCCTTCCGCCGGATAATCCAGCGTATCCTTTCGATTAGTTTCATCTGTTTTCCTCCGACTTAATTCTCTATATTATGATATGCAGATAGCAGAACGATTATTTAGTGTTGTTCAATAGAATTTCAGAATTTAGGCATATAAAGACCACCTATTCAGTGGCTGGCTTGAGATATATTCTCTCCATAAAACCCCTACAAATATTGCATAAGGTAAATCGTATTGAAAAGCAACTAATCAATACATCTAAGATGTGATGTTAAGAGGAGAACAAGCCATGAAACTATGTCCAGTTTGCAAAAAGCAACAGATTCCAGATGGAAAATCTATGTGTTACAGCTGCAGTAAAACGCAGCACGATGCATAAGTCCGAAAGAGAATCAAAAATGGCGAAGATAATGAAGTATTTCGTGAAGACACCATCTATTGTCCTTGGTGTGGCAGGAAGTTATGTCATGCTTTTGAACACGAATTAACGACAATAGGATATCACGAACGGGAATGCCCCTATTGCTACCGGCAATTTTCGATATTGACGGAAGTTGATTTCAAATATACTACCCAAAGAGGCACCGAGTAAGGATTTCACTTTCAAAACAGAACCAGACTTTTTATGTTTGTGCATATGATAAGGAAAACAGATAAGGCTATTCGGACAGAACAGGAAGGAGTTACACTATGATTATCAACTATGACATCCGCGCTCTTTTGGATATGGCACAGGAATACCTGGATGCCGAAAACGCATATCGATTGTTTCTCACCACATACAAAGGTGGGTGGGTCAGAAACATAGACCCAGAAACCTATGGGAATTATTGCGGTAAAACAGCTGCCAGCACCTGCACTTATGATGCTCTGCGAAGTGTCTGTAAAGTGGTTTCTGCGGATATGGATAAAGTCATTGCGACAGCAAAAGCCATGAATCGTTTTGAAAAACGGGAACATTGGCAGGTTTGTGCCCATATTGGCTGGCGGGATGAAGACAACATCCGCCGCTTCCTTGCGGAAGATGACGGTTTGCAGCACTATTTTTGCAGCACCGGGCGTCCCAAGCCATAGGCAGAAATTAAATGACAAAACAGGAGGATATCAACATGAAGCGAACAACAAATGAAATTCAACGCAGATACATGGCTGCCAAAGCCCTTGTTGATGCACTGGATGAACAGGGAATCAGCATAGAGCAGGATTATATTGCCGCCCATGGCATCATCAATCCAGATGGAACAATCCCTGAAAGAATTTACTGCATTGATGATGAGTCTGTTTTCGATGCGGCAAATGAAGGCTGTAGCGAACAAATACAAGCCTGTGGACTGGAAAAGCAATACAATGATGCCCGTGATTTGCTCTTTTCTGCTGAAAATGCAATGATTGAATATGGGTTATCTTTAGCTCCTCCCAGTGTTCGTGCAACGCTTGAAAAGGGTGCGAGAAATAACTATACAACTCGCCAAAAAATCATTGAACTGGTTTTG
>CAXHNU010000192.1:0-4678 GCA_964017555.1 uncultured Butyricicoccus sp.
TCCAACATGGCACAATCTTTCGCGGTTCGTGGGACGATGCGCTGAAAGCGGCAGCGGCGGCAATCGAAAAATACCCGCTGGTAAAGAGCTTGATTGTTTCCGGTGACGCACTGCCCGCAGAACGTTTGAAAATTAAGAAGCCTGGCAATGCCTTGTATGAGAATTACAGAAAACTTGCCGGAAAGCAGGAGGTATAATTTATGGCAAATCCAGGTGTACACGTATATGAACAGGCAACTGCGGTTTCCACGCCAGCGGTTGCGCAAGTCGGCATCCCATTTGTTGTAGGTACCGCGCCAGTACATACTGCAGAGAATCCTGCAAAAGCAAATGTGCCTGTGCTGGTGACAAGTTGGAAAGAAGCTGTACAGAAGTTAGGTTACTCCGAGGATTGGAAAACCTATACGTTGTGCGAATTTATGTATTCGCATTTCCAACTTTACGGCTGCCAGCCGGTTATTTTCTGCAATGTGCTGGATATCACAAAGGCAAAATCCGATGCTGCCGCAAAAGATTACACAGTCACAAATCATAAGGCGACATTGCCTTTTGAACTGATGAATCCTGTTGTAAAATCCGGTGAATCTACCCTTACGGTGGATGAAGATTACACTGTATTTTATGATGATGGTGCTTGCATTGTGGAGCTTCTAAGCTCTGGCACAGCGTACAATGCCGAATCGCTGAATATTGCAGGCACATCCATTACACCTGATACAATTTCCAGTACAGATATTGTGGAAGGTTTAGGTGTAATTGACTACTGCATGAGTATGGCGGGACTTGTGCCAGATTTGATTTGCACCCCGGGTTATTCACACATCTCCACAGTGGCAGCGATTATGGCAACCAAAGCCGCAGGTATCAACGGTTTATTCCGTGCAAAAGCAATCATTGATGTCGATTGCAGCACATCTGGTGTAACAGAATATTCTGGCTTAACACCGTGGAAAAACAATAACAATATTGTGGATGAAAATCAAATCCTGTGCTGGCCTATGGTCAAAATGGGTGACCATATTTTCCATATGAGCACCCAACTTGCCGGGCTGATGGCTTCTGTAGATGCAGGGAATGCAGGAGTTCCTTATGAAAGTCCATCTAACAAAATCTATAAGATGGACGGCTGCTGCCTGGCAGATGGCACAGAAGTCAATCTGACTTTTGAACAGGTCAATATGATTTCCGGCTATGGTATTGTCACTGCCCTCAATTTCATGGGTATGGGTTGGACTTGCCGCAACAATTACACTGCCTGCTATCCGGCAAACACAGATGTAAAGGATTATTTCATCCCAGTTTCGCGGATGTTTGATTGGGTTGCCAATACAGTTATCCGCACATTCTGGGGCAAGCTGGACAAGCCGATGACACGGCGCCTGGTTGACAATGTGCTGGATACCTGCAACATCTGGCTCAATGGTTTGGTTGGTTCCGAATATCTGCAAGGCGCACGTGCGGAAATCGTCAGCAATGAAAACCCGACAACAGATTTGATGGCGGGGATTATCCGTGTTCATATCTATATGACGCCGCCAAGTCCGATGCAGCAATGTGATTTCACACTTGAATATGACGCGAATTATGTCGCGGCGGCATTTGCGTAACGAGAAAGGAGCAGCCAATGAACAGACCACAAGCTTATATTTCGTTTGAAGTCTATGAAGACGGCATAGATCTGCTTGGCATTGCCAAAGCAACACTGCCGGACATTTCGTATCTGACATCTACTATTACTGGCGCGGGCATGATGGGCAACATCGAAACCCCGCTGGCTGGTATGATTGATGTTATGACATTGAATTTACAGTTTTTGAGCGTTACTGGCGCAGCGTCAAAACTGCTTGTCCCGAAAAAACATCACATTGATTTGCGGGCGGTTGAACAGTATTGGGACACAAGTGAAGTTGAACTGGGTTTCACAAAACAAAAACACGTCATGACCGTGCTGCCCAAAAAGATGTCGCCAGGCACAATTGCCCCGGTTACTGCCGCAGACGCATCCGGCGAATTTAATGTCTATTATTATGCCGCATTTGAAAATGGGAACTCACTTTGGGAGATTGACCCGTTTAACCAGATTTTCAGCGTAGGCGGCGTGGATTATTGGGCGGACATCCGCAAGGGCTTAGGACTGTAAGAACAACAATAACCGGATATTTTGAAAGAAGGGTTTTTAATGGACAACACAAACAATGGCGAAATTATCATCGTTGACCCGCTGGATCAGGAGGAAGAAAGCGTCTACACTTACACGCACAATTTCAAAAAGCCGTTTTCGTGGGAGGGCAAAACCTATGAAATACTGCATTTTGATTTCAACAAACTGAACGGGCGTGATTTCCTGACAGTTGGCTCTGAATTGACACGGTTGGGCATTCCCGCCCCTGTACCGGCATTATCCGGCGAATATCAGGCGCGGGTTGCTTTGCGTGCCTGCGAAGAAAAAATTGATATGACATTGTTGTATGCAATGCCGCTGCTTGAGGTAAATGCAATCCTGCGCAGGACAAAGGATTTTTTGCTGCTGTCGGAGCGCTGAATGTCACAGCATCATGGCTCCGCAAACAGTGCATGATTCTGGCGAGGAACTGCAATACTCCGATTCCATTTTGGGAATCACTCTCTTTAGCTGAACTAAACGCATATATCCAGACAAACAATGAAGTTGTTCGGGAAGAAACCAGACCGCAGACAACAAACAAAGGAGGGCGAGTGCGTTGAGCAAAGGAAAAACCTATGAAATGGAGTTTCGGCTGAGCGCGCAAGCAAACAGTGCGTTTAGCGGTACATTTTCCAAAGCCCAGGCTGAATTTTCACGTCTGGGCAAGGAAATCCAAACATTAAACCGTGTGCAATCTGATATATCCGCCTGGCAGAAACAACAAGGCGCAGTAGAAGCGACAAGGCAGAAACTTGCCAATCTGGAACAGCAGCAGGCAAAACTTTCACAGCAGAAAAGTTTTTTGCAACAGCAGATACAAGAAACGCAGGCGGCAGGGAAATCTACCGCCGCGCTGGAGCGTCAAAAGGCAGCGCTGGAACAGAAAGAATTGCAGTTACAGCAGCGTATCGCAGGCACCAACACGGCGTTAGAACGCCAGCAGCAGCGTTTGGGTGAAACAGGCACAAGGCTTCAACAAGCTGGCGTAAATACCAATCAGCTTGCAAGCGAAAGCGCGCGGCTAAACAGCCAGTTAGAAACTTTACGCGGGCGGCAGGAGCAAGTCGCACAGAGCGCGCAAAGTTTTGGCGAAACAACTACCGCGGCTTTTGACGCAGCGGCAAGCGCAATTGCCGCCGCCGGTCTTGCCACAGCGCTTCATGGAATTTATAGCGGGTATATGGAATGCGTCACAATTGCCGGTGATTTCGAAGAAGCCATGTCCAATGTGGAAGCGTTGTCTGGTTCCACAGCGACAGAAATGGCAGCGCTGACCGCACAGGCAAAAGAACTGGGCGCAACCACCAAATTTACAGCCCAACAAAGCGCGGAAGCCATGGGGTATATGGCAATGGCGGGTTGGGACGCGGCTGAAATGATGGCTGGCATGGATGGTGTTATGAATCTGACCGCGGCAGACGGCGGCGATTTAGCAACAGTTTCTGATATTGTGACGGACAGTTTAACCGCGTTTGGCTTAGCCGCGGCAGATACTTCCCATTTTGCTGATGTACTTGCGGCAACTGCGACCAATTCTAACACCAGCGTTTCAATCATGGGCGAAACATTCAAACAATCGGCATCTATTGCTGGCGCACTCAGTTATTCTATTGAAGATGTGTCCATTGCGGTTGGGCTAATGGCGAATGCTGGCGTAAAAGGCAGCATCGCGGGCACCGCACTGAAAAATATGTTTAATGGTTTGCTGGAAGGCGCAACACTGACCAGCGAGGCTTTTGGTGAATACGAATTTAAAGCCATTCGCGCAGATGGCACCATGAAAAGCTTTGGCAGCACCATCAACGAACTGCGTGGTTATTTTGATCAGATGACCGAATCGGAAAAGGTTAATAATGCCATGACGATTGCCGGGCAGCGTGGTTACAACGGATTGCTTGCAATTCTAAACGCCACCAATGAAGATTACGCTTCCCTGACAGACAGCATTTACAATTGTGCAGGTGCTGCGGAAGCTATGGCAGAAATCAAGCTGGATAACGTCAACGGCGATTTGACCTTAATGAAATCCGCGTGGGAAGGACTTACACTCAGCATTGGCGGAAAATTCACTCCTGTTATGCGTAAAGTTTATTCCCTTGGTGCAGATATTTTCAGCGGAATTGGCAAATTTATTGACAAAAATCCTGCGCTTGTTAAAGCAATCGGTGCTGGGACGGCGGCACTTACGGCAGCCACAGGCGTGCTTGCACTTTTTGTGGCAGGTCGAAAAGCTTTAACTGCCCTGAAACAAGCCCCGTTGCTGGCATCCCTTGCGGCGGCAGGGCCTGTTCTGGCAGGTATTGCGGGGGTTTCCGCCCTGGTTGCAGGGATTACCGCAATTGTATCCGCTTCCAATGAAGCTGTACCGCCGGTACGAGAACTTACCGAAGCTGCACGCGGCATGAATGACGCGTTCCAGGCAGCGGAAAACACGTTTGCCGAATCCATGTCCGAAACACTTGCATCAGCAAATATGGCTGAAAAATATATTGATGTGCTGGATGGGCTTGGCAC
>CAXHNU010000193.1:0-4676 GCA_964017555.1 uncultured Butyricicoccus sp.
CCGCCGCCAAGCGAAATCACTGCACCATCTGTTTTGCAAATTTCACGCAGATATTTGGTTTCCAAATCGCGGAATGCCTGTTCACCATCTGCGACAAAAATATCTGAAATTTTCCGGTTTTCTTTTTCTTCCAGATAGATATCTGCATCAATATGTTTGAAGCCAGTCAAGCGGGACAGTCTGCGTCCTACAGTTGTTTTGCCGCTGCCCATAAACCCACAAAGAACAAGGTTGCGTTTATGATGTTTTTCATGCAAACGTTTGACTGCCATTTTTGCAAGAACCCGCCGATGGATGCTGTCACAAGTGGGAGAATCAAACTGGGTGCCATTCCAAATGGTTTGGGCTGCTGCTGCCTGCATAATCAGCATATAAAGCCCATTGCGTACATGGGTTTTCCGGCTGTGTGCCAAACGCATGACCGAGGTAAGCGGGGGATTATAAATCGCATCAAAAACATATTCGGTTTTACGCGGCAGGAAATATAAAGGGGTTTTCTCTTCGTGCGGAAACATACCAAGCGGTGTGCCATTGATGATAATCTGGGTATCTTTTGGAATATGACGACGTGTACACACACCAATTTTGACATGGGGAAATGTGCACAGAAGCTGTGTACGCAGTGCACGGGCCTTGTCTAAATTACGTCCTGTGATAAATAAATGTGCACCAGAAGCCACACAGTGATATGCCATCACCGCCGCTGCGCCGCCATAGCCCAGCAGCACAGCTTTGCGCCCACGCAGTTCCACATTGTCCTTTTCCAGCGTTGCCGCAAACCCAAAAATGTCGGTATTATAGCCGGTTGATTTGCCATTTTTGAAGTGGATGGTATTTACAGAATGCAGTCCAGCAGCATTTGGTTCCACTTCATCCAGTAAAGGAATAACAGCTTTTTTATGTGGAATTGTTACATTGATGCCCTGCAATTTTTCTTGTGCCAATTTTAATGCTTCTTTTAAATCTTCGGGTGGTACAGCAATAGCAATATAATCAGCCTCTATATGAGCGGCATCAAAAAGCTGCGCATGGAGTTCAGGACTCATCGTATGCCCAAGCGGCCAGCCGAATAAACCATAGGTAGGGCGCTTAGGCGTAAATTGGCGAAACTGCTCCAATGAATAGACCATTTTTACATTTTCCCTTCTAGCTTTTTTAGTGTGTCAAAGAAATCGGGATAAGATATTGCTGTAATTTCTGGGTTTAAGATATCGCTTTGTCCTTCACAGCCAAGCGCACATACTGCCATACTCATCGCAACCCGATGGTCGTTAAATGATGCAAAGGATGCACCATGTAATGGATGCCCGCCATCAATCACCATACCATCTTCGGTTTCACGTACTTTTGCACCTGCTTTGGAAAGTTCGCTGACCATGACAGCAATCCGGTTGGATTCCTTGACTTTTAGTTCCTGTGCATCACGTATAATCGTTTGCCCCTCTGCAAAAGCAGCGGCAACAGCAAGTATTGGCAGTTCATCAATTAGACGGGGGATAATCTCTCCAGCAATGGTTGTGCCATGCAGTTTTGCAGAACGTGCTGTCAAATCACAAACAGGCTCCGCGTCATCATGGTGGTTGAAAATGGTAATATCAGCCCCCATATCACGCAGGGCATCCAAAATGCCAGTACGGGTTGGATTGATCCCTACATTTTGAATGGTGATTTCAGAATTGGGGACAATGGATGCTGCAACAAGGAAAAATGCTGCGGAGGAAATATCCGCTGGGACAGAAATATCTTTTGCAAGTAGGTTTTTAGGCGGGATAAGGGTAACCTGATTGCCTTCAGATTGTACTTCAGCACCTAATGCGCGCAGCATCCGTTCTGTATGGTCGCGGGAAGGAGCTGGTTCAATAATATGGGTTGGGCTGTCTGCGTATAACCCGGCAAGCAGGATTGCGCTTTTGAGCTGCGCGGAAGCAACAGGCAATGTATATGAAATACCGCGCAGGGAAGGAACAGGATGGATTTTTAAGGGACAATAGTTTTGATTGATCCCTGAAATGTCTGCTCCCATTTGACGCAATGGCGTCATGATACGCCCCATAGGGCGTTTTTGAATTGAGGCATCACCAGATATCTGGACAGGAAACGCCTGTCCTGCCAATATGCCGCAAAGCAAACGGGTAGTGGTTCCTGAATTACCTGTATATAATGCTGTATCGGGTTGTTTCAGCCCGTGCAGACCAACACCACGGACAAAGACTTCATGTTCAGTGGTTTCAATTTGCACGCCCATACGGCGGAAGCAATCAATCGTAGACAGGCAGTCTTCGCCCATCAGGAAATCTGTGATATGCGTATCGCCATCAGCCAATGCGCCAAGCATCACAGCACGATGAGAAATGGATTTGTCACCGGGCACAGTAATTGTACCATGCAGCCCGGCAGATTGGGAAAGATACATTATTTTATTCCTCCGATGCAGAAGTAATATGGTAACTGCCAAGCAAACGGAATGAAGAAAGTTCCTCAGAAAGCTGGAATATCAAGGAACGGACATTCTCACTGACCAAACTGCCTTCAAAATCCGCATGAAAGCGGTAATTCCATGGTGTTTCCGGCAAGGGGCGTGAATGGATTTCCGTCAGGTTGACATTGTGGTCAGAAAACATGGAGAGAACAGAAGAAAGCGTACCTTGATGATGCGGCAGAGTAAAAATAATGCTGACGCGGTTATCCTCTGGCTGGGCGGAAAGCTGCCGACTGACTGCAATAAACCGGGTTTGGTTCGTTTTATCATCATTGATAGCAGCCGCCAGCACTTGAAGCCCATAGAGTTTTGCCGCATCTTCTGAACAGATTGCAGCGCGTGTCGGGTTATTCCAATCCCGCACCTGCTGCGCGGCAACCGCAGTGTTTGCCGCTTTACAACGTTCCAGCCCATGTAATTTTAAGTATTGCTGGCATTGTTCCAGTGCAGGTTCGATAGAATATGCTTGTTTGATGGTATCCATTGTTGCATTTGGGCAGCCTGCCAAGCAATGGCGGATATAATTGATATGGGAATGTGAAATATATAGGTTATATTTCACCAGCAGGTCACAGACTTCATTAATGGTGCCGATGGATGAATTTTCAATTGGGATAACGCCAATGTCTGCATTCCCTTGTGCAACATGGCGGAATACATCTTCAAATGTTGCGACATGATGCAGTTTTGATCCATTGGGGAACATATATTGTGCCGCCTGTGCTTGATAAGAAGCAGGCAGCCCCTGATAGACAACATTTTTGGGGGAATTTATTCTTTCCTGCAATGGAAGTGATAAGATAGAAGGGTTTTGCGCTAAAATACGGCTATACTGGTGCATTCGGCTGACCCGGATAATCCCTTTAAGCATAGAAACATATTCAGGCTGTAAATTATCTGGTATCCGTTCGCACATCATTTCAAGCAATGCTTGTTCACGGTCTGGTTTCAGCACTCGGTCGCCAGTTGCAATTTTATAATCAGCAACTTGCTCGGAAAGCGCCATACGCTTTAGAAATAATTTCTGCATTTCATCATCAATTTGATTGATATCAAGACGGATTTCATTCAGTTCGCGCATAGCCATAGCCCTCCAGATAAAGGTCGGTTAATGCAATGGCGGCAGCAGCTTCTATTACTGGCGCAGCACGTGTTACAATGCAAGGGTCATGCCGTCCATGAATACAAAGTTCTTCCATTTCGCCGCTTGATAGATTTAGAGTACGCTGTGGTTTCGAGATGGAAGGCGTCGGTTTGATAGCAACACGGAAAAGCAGTGGCATTCCACTTGTGATACCGCCTAGTATGCCGCCATTATGATTGGTTTCGGTAACGACTTTTTCACCTTCAGCAAGGGTAAAGGCATCGTTTGCATGAGAGCCGCGAAATTCCGCAAACCCAAACCCGACACCAAATTCCATACCTTTAACAGCAGGTACAGAAAACAGCAGGGAAGACAGCCGTCCTTCCACAGTATCCAGCATTGGGCTGCCCAGCCCTGCGGGCATCCCAACAGCAGTGCATTCAATGACACCGCCAACAGAGTCCCCATCCATGCGGGCTTCTTCAATTGCAGCCAGCATTGCCTTTTCAGCGAGCGGGTTGATAACGGGATAAGGTTGGTTACATAACTGCTCTAATTGTTCGGCACTTACTTCAATATCATCAAATGGGGTATCTTGGATCTGGGCAATAGATTGAATATGTGCGCCAACAGAAATCCCTTTTGTTTTCAGATACAGCTTACACAATGCCCCTGCGAATACCAATGGTGCTGTCAGCCTGCCGGAAAAATGCCCGCCGCCACGTGGGTCATTATAGCCGCCAAAACGGACAAGCCCTGTATAATCCGCATGACCTGGACGGGGCTGGGCAGAAAAGTCTTTATAATCGCCTGAACGGGTATCTGTATTTTCAATAATAGCACAAATAGGTGTGCCAGTTGTATAGCCTTGATAAATGCCAGAAAGGATTTTGGGAATATCCGCTTCTTTTCGCGCTGAGGACTGCTTATTTTTCCCTGGGGCACGGCGTGCCATTTCATGAAGGACAAAAGCTTCATCAAAGGGCAGCCCTGATGGGAATCCATCAAGCACCACACCAATGCCGCCGCCATGGGATTCACCAAAAATAGAAACTTTTAATGCATTTCCCCACACAGAACCCATAGTAGTGCCTCCTTAAATTTTTTGAATTA
>CAXHNU010000194.1:0-4644 GCA_964017555.1 uncultured Butyricicoccus sp.
CTGAGCTGTTTATTGCTGGTGTCACCACTGCTGGTGCGTGACCGTATGGCGGATGTCCGGCAATTGCAATGGACAACCCGTACCGGGCGGCGGATTTTCCATCGCCAGCTTGCTGCGGTGCTGTTATCTGCCTGTGTGCTGTCTGTGATGAATCTGCTGATATTCGGCAGCATTTATCTGACCAATCATACGTTAATTTTCCGGGATTGCAGGATGTTTTCGTTTTTATGCACGCTGCTGCCTTGGGTGGACTGGACATATGGGCAATATTTTATCGTGCTGGTTCTGATGCTGTTTGGCATCAGCATCGCTGCCGCAGGGTTTGCGTTTTTGTTGGCGCAGTACAGCAGCCATTATGTGGGGATGCTGCTCAAACTGTTGCCATTGTTTGCAGTCCTCCGGCTGCTGGGCGGATATTTATTCCAAACACCGTTTTTCTTCCGGGCAGGTGTGGATAAACTGCACGAAATCCCAGGCTTGGAAGGCTGGATTGCTGTTGGGCTGTTGGTGTTGGCGCTTGGGTTATGCCTGTTTGCAGCCCGCCACCAGCGCCAAAAAGAATGATAATCATAAAAAAACACACAAGCGGTATATTGCCTGTGTGTTTTTTGCATTCAGAAGATACAATATTCATCCATATATGCTTTCATTTTTTCCAGCACTTCGCCATATGTGCCTTGCTGCTGCAAATATTCATAAATATCTTGTACTGTGACCAACGCATGGACATGAATACCAAATTCCTCACCGACTTCCATCACAGCGGTTTTGCCAGCTTGTCCGATTTCACAGCGGTTGACGGAAATAAACATATCCGTAATTTTCACATCCGCACAGTTTTGCAGGATTGGCATGGTTTCACGGATTGCCGTGCCCGCCGTGATTACATCTTCAATGATAATAATCCGGTCGCCGTCTTTGGGTTTATAACCGACTAAACTGCCGCCTTCACCATGATCCTTGGCTTCTTTGCGGTTGAAGAAAAACGGTTTGTCAATGCCATGCACACGCGCAAGCGCGCCTGCGGCAGAGGTTGCAAGCGGGATGCCTTTATAGGCAGGACCAAACATCGCGTCAAATTCCGCGCCAATGGTTTGCTGGATTGCAGAAGCATAAAATTCCCCTAAGCGGGCATTTTGCAGCCCGGTTTTATAATTGCCGGTGTTGACAAAATAAGGGGTGTTCCGTCCGGATTTGGTCACAAAACTGCCAAACCGCAGCACATCAGCCGACATCATAAATTCGATAAATTCTTTTTTTGCGGCAGAAAGCATTGTCATCATCCATCCTTTTGTTCTTTTTTATTTGTCATGGTGGTCTTGCAGTAAGGCTTCCAGTGTCACACTGTCGACATACGCATCAATTGCGTTGGAAAGCCCTGCCCAAAATTTTTGGGTTAGACAGTCACTGCCGCGCGGGCAGTCAGATGTCAGGCAGGCAATCGGTTCCAAACCGCCTTCAGCAGCCCGCAGGATTTCCCCAGCGGTATATTCCGCAGGTGGGCGCACCAAACGGTAACCGCCTTGTGCGCCGCGTATGGATTGCAATAATCCCGCCCGGCTGAGTTGGTTGACAATCTGTTCTAAATATTTCATGGAAATATCCTGCCGGGTGGAAATCTCCCGGAGCGGGACAAAACTGCTTTTGCCATGTTCTGCTAAATCAGCCATCAGCCGCAGTGCATACCGCCCTTTGGTAGAAACTTTCATAGCCGTTCCTCCTGTTCCGTCTGTGTCCATCATACCATACCAGGCGGCAGACTGCAAGCACTGGACAAGCCACGCCGGATGTGCTAAACTGAAATCGTTGTTTCCGGCAGGAATGGGGAATACATCATGAGCGCATGGTTTTCTGTGATATATGTTTCATCAAGTAGCAAGCCATCGGCTGAAAAATGCTGCCGGTATAAAATATTGTGCCGACTGAACCCGCCCCAAGGTTCACTGTCCATATGGTGTTCCCGCTCAATCACTTTGTACCAGCCTTGCGGCGGGCTGTTGCACTGCCATGAACCCATCAGCATATCCGCCCCAACTTGTACGCAAAGCTGCCAGGTATCCGGCGTATCATTGCGGATCATCAAATCCCGGTAAGGATAAACACAGGTTGCCCCTGAACCAAACGGCTGGGTACGGTTTGCATCTGGGAACACATCATAGGAATGCCGGTAACGCTCAATCACTGTGAGCGGCGTATGCAGTGTCATCCAGAAAATCAGATTGGAAAGCTGGCAGAGCCCACCGCCGATGCCAGCGTGATAATGTCCACAAAATAATACCATGCCTGGCACATACCCTTTTTTAGCGGTTGGTTTGCCAATCAGCCGCCAATAGCTGAATGTTTCGCCAGGGCGCAGCAAAATGCCGTGCAGTTTTGGCGCCGCAAGGCGCAGATTGATGATTTTTTGATACTGGTACTGCATATCGACATCTTTTAATTGCCGCAGCAATGGGGTTTGATGGGTAAAATAGGCATATGGCAGCAAGGCTGATTGTTTTTGCCGCGCAAAATGGAATTTCCGGCTGTACCATAAGGCATAGCGCCGCAGGGTAAAATATTTTTTGCCAGCCCAAAGACGCAGACGGCTGCGTTTTTTGGGCTGTAATGGTGCCATCATAAAAATATCACATCCCTTTGTTTTTTTGAAGTTTATGCCCGCCATCGGGCAAATGGAGGCTTGTTTTGAATCATGCTGCATGAATTTTCACGGACTGCGCTGCTGATTGGCGAAGAAGGGCTGATGCGCCTGCAAAAATCCCATGTGGCAGTATTTGGGCTTGGCGGAGTAGGCGGCGCGGCAGCCGAAGCGCTGGCACGTGCTGGCGTTGGGCGGCTGACGCTGGTGGATAATGATATCATTTCCATCACCAACCGCAACCGGCAGATTATTGCGTTGGCATCTACCACAGGGCAGCGCAAAACAGCGGCAATGGCGGCGCGCATTATGGATATCAACCCGAATTGCACGGTTACACCGCTGGATATGTTTTATACACCTGAAAGCACACTGGATTTATCACAGTTTTCCTATGTACTTGATGCAATTGATACTGTGACAGCCAAACTGCATTTAGCAGAACAATGTTACCGATTGGGTATCCCAATCATATCCAGTATGGGCACAGGCAATAAGCTTGACCCCACCCGGTTTGAGGTGGCAGATATTTTTGCGACATCGGTCTGTCCGCTGGCACGCGTGATGCGGCGGGAACTGAAAAACCGCGGCGTAAAGCGGCTGAAAGTGGTGTATTCCAAAGAAGAACCGCGCAAAATACCCGCCGAACGTCAGAATGCCGCTGACAGCAAAGGCACAGCAGGACACCCAGTACCAGCCAGCATATCTTTTGTGCCGCCAGTGGCGGGTATGATTTTAGCTGGCGAGGCAATTAAGGAAATTGCCGGGGTATATGAATGATTATAACATAGATAGCGGGTTTTGTCCCCTTCCTTTTGACAATAAAGAATGAAATATCAGGAGAAAATAGCGTATGAAAACCATATTCAAAATGATTGGGTTTGTATTGCTGGCAATCATTGTTTTGATTATCATTTTGCTGGTGTATCTCAGCAAAAAGCCAGCCGCCCCAGATAATTATGCAGAAAAAAACCAAACAGGCGGTAGTTTGGAAGCGCAGTATCTGCAAGGGGGCAGCTATGAAATTGCGTCTTATGAACAAGCTGTTATGCAGGTTTTTGCGAAATATACAATTTATTATCCTGCGGCGCTTGAAACGCAAAACAAAAAATACCCGGTTATCATTTTGTGCAATGGAAGCGGGACGCCGGTTTCAAAATATCTCGCATTGCCAAAACATTTGGCGTCATGGGGATTTATCGTCATTGGGACAGAAGAAACCTACGCATGGAATGGATTTGGCGCGGAAATGAGTTTCCGGCATCTGGAGCGGCTCAATGATAACCAAACGATAGATGAGAAAACGAACATTTTCTATCAGAAAATTGATTTGGAACACGTTGGGATTACCGGGCATTCCCAGGGCGGTGTCGGCGTATTGAACGCAATCACAGCGCAGGAGCATCACAGCAAATATCGGGCAGCAGCTGCATTGTCACCAACTAATAAAGAATTAGCACATAATCTGGAATGGGATTATGATGCGGCAAAAGTGGATACGCCAATCCTGCTGTTATCCGGGGAAGGCGGCGGCGATGATTGGGTTGTAACTGGGGAACAGTTGGAAGAGATCTTCCAGGACATCGCGGGCAGTAAAGTGATGGCGCGGCGAAAAAATACAGACCATGGTACAATGCTTTATGCAGCGCATGGATATGTAACAGCCTGGTTTCTATGGCATTTGCAGCAGGATGAAAACGCGGCGAAGGCATTTTCGGGGGATAGCCCTGAAATAATGCAAAACAGCTTGTATACCGATCAAAAGCTTGACATATAAACGGCGCTGCAAAAACCGAACGGCAGGGAACCCTTAAATTTTCCCGCGCTTTATGATATAATGATGATATCTTCCAATGGATTGTGAGCTGATAATTTGAAGCAACTCGAAACCTGGCTGTGGCGGCTGGCGTGCGCCCTGTTTTTGGCGTTTAATATTTACGCAGAGCATTGCGGGCGGTTCCTGATTAAACCGCCCCTTAAAATTGCGTTGGCAGTTTGTTTTTTTATCC
>CAXHNU010000195.1:0-4610 GCA_964017555.1 uncultured Butyricicoccus sp.
GCTTCCCGTTATACCGAAGCCAAGCTGGAAAGCATTTGTCAGGAACTGTTCCGCGATATTGATGCTGATGCAGTCGATTTTGTGGATAATTATGATGGAGAACTGAAAGAGCCAACCTTGTTGCCGACGACGTTCCCGAATATTTTGGTTTCTGCGAATACGGGCATTGCCGTTGGCATGGCGTCTAACTTCTGCGGGTTTAACCTGCATGAGGTCTGCCGCACAGCCATTGCATACATCAAAAACCCAAATCATGATATTTTATCGACTTTGCCTGCGCCTGATTTCCCAACCGGCGGCGAAATTATTTTCGATGAAGCCGAAATGCGGAAAATCTATGCCACAGGGCGTGGTTCCTTTAAGGTGCGCGCAAAATGGCAGTATCTGAAAAAAGAAAACCTGATTGAAATTACCCAGATTCCGTATACCACAACCATTGAAGCCATTATGGATAAAACTGCGGATTTGGTCAAAAGCGGAAAAATACGTGAAATTGCGGATATCCGCGATGAAACAGACCTTTCTGGGCTCAAAATCGCGATTGACCTGAAACGCGGCACTGACCCCGAAAAGCTGATGGACAGGCTGTTTCATCAGACGCCGCTGATGGATTCATTTTCTTGTAATTTTAATGTGCTCATCGGCGGGATGCCGCGGGTGCTTGGCGTGGCTGGGCTGCTGGAAGAATGGACGGCATGGCGTACGGAATCTGTTCGCCGCCGTGTGTTCTTTGACCTGGGCAAGAAAAAAGACAGGCTGCATTTGCTGCTTGGTCTAAAGGCGATTTTGCTGGATATTGATCGCGCCATAAAAATTATCCGTGATACGGAAATGGACAGCGAAGTGATCCCGAATCTGATGATAGGGTTTGGGATTGATGAAAAACAAGCTGAATATGTCGCGGAAATCCGTTTGCGGAATATTAACAGGGAATATATTCTCAAACGTACACAGGAAACCGAAACCCTTGAAAAGGAAATTGCACGGCTGGAAGATATCCTTGCCAGCAAAACCAAGTTGCGCAATATTATCATCAAGGAATTGGAAGCCGTGGTGAAAAAATATCCTGCACCGCGCCATTCAGAAATTGTTTATGCCGAGGAACTCAAACCCTTTGATGAGGATGACCATATTGAGGATTATCCGGTGTTGGCATTCCTGACAAAAGACGGCTATTTCAAAAAAATTACCCCTGCGTCATGGCGGATGTCATCAGAGCATAAACTCAAGGATGGTGATGCGGTGGTATGGGAAACAGAAACATCCAACAAACAGGATATTATTTTCTTTACCGATAAGCAGCAGGCATATAAGGCGCGGCTTTATGATTTTGATGATACTAAAGCATCTGTACTTGGCGATTATTTGCCGCAGAAACTCGGTATGGATGAAGGGGAAACCCCGATTTATGCGATGCTGCCTGGGGATTACAAAGGTATGATGGCCATTGTATTCCAAAATGGCAAAGCAGCACGGTTTTCCATTGAGTCCTTTGAAACAAAAACTAACCGCCGCCGTTTGACAAATGCGTATTCAGATAAATCACCCGCTGTTGCATTTTTCCATCCATTGGATGAAGAAACGGAACTGACGGTCTTTTCGACTTCGCCACAGGGCAGAAGGGCACTTACATTCCGCGCGGGGATGCTGGATATCAAAAGCACCCGCGGGGCGCAGGGTTCACAGGTGGTCATACTGCGCGGCAGTCATACCGTAACTGGCGCGTGCAGGGCAGATGAAGCAAAACTCAGCGACCCTGCACGGTATCGCTGCCGGGAGATCCCATCTATCGGTATTTTGCTGCGGGATGAGGATTTGCCCGAAAGCCAACTGACATTATAACCTGGGGTTTGCTGAAAACCCTGAAAATGTATCCTAAGCAAAGGATGCAATGAAACTTTTACAAAAAGCTTTATTGCCTGATGATAATTTGTGTGTTACAATTTTTATATAGGTTTCGCCCGGATGCCTGCGAATGTATCCCGGTTATAGAAACCCATATGCAGGCAGAACCCACACCTGCATCAGCAGAGAGTTACAGGAAATTAAAGGGGTGCAGCTATGCCACTGAGGAAAAAGATATTGGTTGTAGAAGACAATATGTTCAACCGAGAAATCTTAAGCGAGATCCTTTCCTCGTCTTATCAGGTGCTCCAGGCAGAAAATGGTCAGGAAGCGCTGGATGTGCTGGGGCAATATGGAGAGGAAATTTCACTCATTTTGCTGGATATTATCATGCCTATCATGGATGGGTATACGTTCTTGTCTATTGCAAAAGAAGATCCCGTATTTTCATCTATCCCGGTGATTGTTGCCACGCAAAGCGATGGGGAATCGGATGAAGTCGCCGCGCTTGCGCATGGCGCAACCGATTTTGTAACAAAACCCTATAAGCCGCAGATTATCATGCACCGTGTTGCCAGCATTATTCATTTGCGTGAAACCGCATCGATGATTAATCTGCTGCAATATGACCGGCTGACGGGTATTTATAGCAAGGGCTTCTTTTATCAGAAAGCAGCCGACTTGCTTCGCCAGAATCCAGAAACACAGTATGATGTCCTTTGCTCTAATGTTGAGCATTTTAAGCTGATTAATGATGTTTTCGGTACACAGACCGGCGATTTGCTGTTATGCCGCATTGCTGATATTTATCAGCGCATGGCAAAAGAACATGGCGGCATCTGTGGGCGGCTGAATACAGACCGCTTTGTCTGTGTGCTGGAACACGCGGAATATACAGATGCAATGTTTGAGGCGATTGTTGAAGAACTCAGCCAGCAGGTAAACGCAGGCAAACTGTCGCTGAAATGGGGGCTTTATGGCGTTGAGGACCGCAGTCTGCCCATTGAGCAGATTTGTGACCGTGCACTGCTCGCTGAACAAAGCATTAAAGGGCAATATAATAAAAACTTTGCCTGGTACGACAATAAGCTGCGCAGCAAGCTGCTGCATGACCAGATGATGACCGACTGCATGGAAACCGCACTGCTGGAAAATCAGTTCCAGGTTTATTTGCAGCCCAAATACCGCATTAAAGATGAAACCCTTGCAGGTGCAGAAGCGTTGGTGCGCTGGATTCATCCGGAATGGGGATTCCAGTCCCCAGGGGTGTTTATCCCGCTGTTTGAACAGAATGGGTTCATTACCCGCCTTGACCAATATATGTGGGACAGTACCTGCGCGATTTTGCGCGAATGGATGGATAAAGGATATGAACCTGTCCCAGTTTCGGTGAATGTTTCCCGTGCGGATATCTATAATGTCGATTTGCCCAATATTTTAAGCGGCATTATTGAGAAATATAATCTTTCCCCGGCACAATTACATTTGGAAATTACAGAGAGCGCATATACCGAAAACCCTTCTCAGATTATCAATACGGTAACAGAACTGCGCCGCCGTGGGTTCATCATTGAAATGGATGACTTCGGAAGCGGGTATTCTTCGCTGAATATGTTCAATGATTTGCCAATTGATATTTTAAAGCTGGATATGAAATTCATCCAGAGTGAAACCACAAAACCAAGCACTCGCGGCATTTTGCAGTTTATTATCTCGCTTGCTCAGTGGATGAATTTGAGTGTTGTGGCAGAGGGTGTGGAAACTCGTGAACAGCTTGACCGTTTGCGCAGTATTGGCTGTGATTATGTGCAGGGATATTATTTTGCAAAACCAATGCCATGGAAAGAATTTGCCAGCCTCTTTGCTCATGACCAGCAGGATCAGGCACAGGCACACGAGAATAAGCAACGCTATTGCGCGGAGGATATGAACCATATTTTGCTTATTGCGGATGAGGATAGTCATTACCGCGCCAGCGTTCGTGCTGAATTGGAAGATACATATGACATTGTGGAAATGCCAGATGGCGGTGAACTTGTTCCATATGTCACCCAAAACAGACACCGGATTGCAGCAATCCTGCTTAGCCTGACGCTGCCGGAAGCAGATAGTTTTGCGTTGTTGTCCCAACTCAAACGCGAACATATTACATGGGATATCCCCGTGTTGGCAACTGGTTTGCAGGATGAGGTTTCGGAAGGGCGTGCGCTGGAGCTTGGCGCAGAAGACTTTATTGCAAAGCCGCACTGGATGCGTTCTTTGGCGCGGCGGCTGCAGCGGGCATCTATGATTGCAGGGCATCAGCACCAGCAAAAAGGCTGCTGGCAGGATATGTCCTGTCAAGATTACCAAACCGGTGTACTCAATCGTCATGGACTGGAAGTTTCCATGGATTGGGTGGAGCATCAGCGGGCATCGGTTGCGGTTTATATGTTCGCGCTGGATGAAGCAACATCAGAAGATGCTGTGTTGGCGGAATTTGGTCAGCTTCTTAGCAAACAAACCCGAAAAGATGATGTTGTTGCCCATATCAGCGAAGGAGAGTTTGTGGTTGCCATCAAATCCATTGCATCTCCAGAAGCCGCGTTGGAACGTGGGCAGCATATCTGTGCGGCAATCCGGCAGATAGAACCTAGGTTGTCTTGTTCAGCCGGTGTGACCATTATGCAGTCCGGACATGAAGTGCTTGCAGAAGCAATCCTGCGCGCAGGCAAAGCCTTGCGCCATGCGCAGGATGCGCAGCAAAGCAGTTGTTCTATGTGTTA
>CAXHNU010000196.1:0-4585 GCA_964017555.1 uncultured Butyricicoccus sp.
AATCTGCACGGGCAGCACAGCCGCAAATTGATACTGTCTATCATGCTATCCTTGATGCGTTGTCTGCACTTTGCTGACTGAATCAGGCTTCCCTTGTGCAGAAGTATATAAACAGGACGCCGCAGAACCTTTTGGGAGGTTCTATGGCGTCCTGTTTTATTTTTATAAAGTCTTCATAATGCCACGCACCAAGCGGCGCAAATCCTGTCCTTTTCGGTCAGCGATTTCATTGACTTCCTCACCAGACAGCGGCTGCATCAGCACACCTGCTGCCATATTGGTTATCATGGAAATTGCCAGCACTGGCAAACCGCAATGGGCTGCCGCAATCACTTCAAATACCGTGGACATCCCAACGGCATCCGCCCCAAGGGTACGGAACGCATGTATTTCCGCTGGTGTTTCAAATTGCGGACCATTGACGCCCATATATACCCCGGTATGCAGCTGAATATCGCAATCCTTTGCCGCCTGAAGCGCCTTTTCACGCAGCGAAGGCGCATAAGCAAAGGTCATATCATTGAACCGCGGACCAATGGATGTGTCATTTGCGCCAGTCAGCGGACTTTTGCCAGTCAGGTTGATGTGGTCTTCAATCAGCATCAAATCCCCAACAGAAAAACTGGTGTTGATCCCACCAGCGGCATTGGTCAGGATCAGGGTGTGCACCCCAAGAAAGTGCATCACCCGTATTGGGAATACGATATTTTCAGGACTATGCCCTTCATACCCATGCAGCCGCCCTTCCATGCAAATGACTTTTTGGCCTTCAAGCGTGCCGCAGACAAACCGTCCGATATGCCCAGGCGCTGTCGCATGGGGCATCCCAGGGACATCCGCATAAGCAATCAAAACCGGGTCAGCCAGTTCTTTTGCCAACGGCTGGAGCCCAGAGCCAAGCACCAAACCGATTTCCGGCTGGAACGGCAAGGCATCCTGCAAAAACTTCACGGCTTTTTCAATATTCGGGTTCATATCTATGCCTCCTTTTATAATTGTTCCAAAATCCTCTTGGTATGCTTTTGGGTGTCGAACTGAGCGCGTTCAATATCAATGGTGGTATATTCCCCATCTTTATACAATATCCTGCCATCCACCATAGTCAATTTGACGTCTGATCCTTGCACAGCATAAACCACATTGCAGACAGTATCTGTATCTGGATACATAGAAGGTACATCGGTATTCAACACAATCAAATCCGCCTTATTGCCAACGGCGATGCTGCCGCAGTCCATACGTCCTTGTGCGCGGAAACCGTTCACTGTGGCGGCTGAGAGCGCCTGTGCGGGCGTTATGACGGTAGGGTCACCTGTTACCCCTTTGTACAGCAAAGCGAACAGATAAAGGTCCTGCATGATATTGAGGTTATTATTTGAGGCACAGCCATCTGTGCCAAGCGCAACATTGATTTTCGCATCCAACATCTGGGGCACAGGTGCAAAACCAGAAGCAAGTTTCATATTGCTCACTGGGTTGCAGGCAACTGTAACGCCATTGCGTTTTAAGATATCAAAGTCTTCACCTTCAATCCAAACACAGTGTGCAGCTGTTGTAGGCTGGTCAAACAGCCCCAGTTTTTCAAAATAAGCGGCTGGCGTCATACCATGGCGTACTTTGCATTCCTCATGTTCTTTTTTCGTTTCTGAAAGATGGATATGCACCCGGGCGCCTGCCTCTTTGGCATGGTTTGCAACAGCCTCCACCACCTTTGGCGTGGTGGTATATTCCCCATGGATGCACAAATCAACCAACAGCCGCCCATCCCCCATACCATGGTAATTTTGCAGCAAATCAAGGTTATCCTGATAGGCTTCTAGTTGCTGGTAATCCTTGTCGCTGAAAACGGTCAGTCCGCGGCTAAGATTGCATTTCATCCCGCTGGAAAGGATTGCACGTGCCATACTTTGGCAGAAGAAATACATATCCGAAAATGATACTGTGCCAAACCGCAGCATTTCAGCGCACGCCAGTGTCGTTGCGGCGGAAATGGCTTCTTCTGTGAATTTGTTCTCAAATGGAAATACCCGTTCATTTAGCCATCGGTCAAGCGGCAGATTTTCCGCATAGCCGCGCAGCATCACCATTGGCGCATGGGAATGGGCATTGACAAAGCCCGGCATCAACAGCCCATGCCGCCCATCGTAGTGTTCCCCCCAGTCCCCTTCCGGGCAAGTATCTGTAATGCAGGCAATCCGTCCATCCCGTATACCAATAAACTTGTCTTTTTGGCAGGTAAACTGTTCATCCAGAAAATTAATATGTTCAAAAAGCATGGTTTTGTTCTCCTTTTGCCGTGATAATTTTATTATACCATAATCGCAGGCAAAACTTAAGTGCCGGCATAATTGATCCGCGGAATTTCAGCGGCAATATGAAAATTCTTTTGCCACAGCAGACGCAGCGGGAAAAAGCACGCGAACGGTGTCGGATTATAAAAAATATACCATCTACAATCCCGTATATTGCAGGTGCTGGAAGGGGAAAATTCTTTTTACAGACTTGGGACTTGGAATGGAGGAACAACAGTATGCAAACAAAAGTGGAAATCTGCGGGGTAAACACCGCCCAACTGGCTGTCATTCCTGCCGCCGAAATGGATAGCCTTTTGCGCCGCGCCTCAGCTGGGGACAGTGCCGCACGTGAAAAACTCATCAATGGCAACCTGCGCCTTGTGCTGTCAGTCATTCAGCGGTTTGGCGGGCGTGGGGAATCCGTTGATGATTTATTCCAGGTAGGGTGCATTGGGCTGATCAAGGCGATTGATAATTTTAACTGTGATTTGAATGTTAGGTTTTCAACCTATGCTGTGCCAATGATTATTGGGGAAATCCGGCGTTACCTGCGTGATAACAGTGCAATTCGTGTTTCCCGTTCTATGCGGGACACAGCTTATAAAGCGCTGCAAGCCAAAGAAGCATTTATGCGGGAACATCAACGGGAACCAAGCATCACAGAACTGGCTGCTGCCCTTGAAATGAAAAAAGAAGATGTTGTTTTTGCGCTGGACGCCATTGTAGAGCCAATTTCCCTGTTTGAACCGGTTTTTTCGGATGGCGGGGATACCATTTGCGTGATGGACCAGGTGGGTGACAATAAAAACACAGATGAACGTTGGTTAGAACAGATTGCACTGCGTGAAGCAATCAATTCACTAAGCGAGCGGGAGCAGCGCATTGTACGTATGCGTTTTTTTGAAGGGCGCACCCAGATGGAGGTGGCCGAAGAAATACACATTTCACAAAACAAAATGCTGTATCCCGCAGCCCAGGATAAACCGGAAACCATTTCTTTTTCCCGTCCCCTGTCGGCATATCGCGGGGAGTATCAAGTTACATACCATATCCGTTGGGGATTTTTGCTATAATACCGATCAGTCATCTGCAAAGACACCTGCTTTGAAATTGTAAACCGGTTTGATGATGCTGATTATTTCAGCAGTCGCATCAATATGCTGCACAATCTCATCCATTGTCTTATAAGCCATCGGGCATTCATCCAGTGTTCCCTGTCCTACAGAAGTGGTGTAAATGCCTTGCATCTGCTTTTTAAATTCCGAAACGGTAAAAGACTCTTTTGCTTCACTGCGGCTCATCAGCCGCCCTGCTCCATGCGGCGCGGAATAATTCCAATCCGGGTTGCCTTTGCCAACACAGATTAAACAGCCATCCCGCATATTGATTGGGATAATGAGTTTTTCCCCTTGCTGGGCGGAAACAGAACCTTTGCGCAAAATCATATGTTCTGTATCAATATAATTATGGATGGTTGAAAATGCTTCCACAATATGCAGCCGCATCCCCTTGATAATTTCATCCAATATCGCCTTGCGGTTCCACAAAGCAAATTCCTGTACAATGCGCATATCATGGATATAATCATCAAGTAAGCTGCCGCTGAGATAAGCAAGGTCTTTGGGGATTTTCTGTTCATCCATCGTTTCCCAGGCAAGCTTCTGATAATAATTTGCCGTTTCCAGTCCTAAATGCCGACTTCCGGAATGAACCACCAAATAAATATTCCCTTCCGCATCCTTATCAGCTTCAATAAAATGGTTGCCGCCGCCAAGTGTCCCTAAGCTGGCTTCTGCCACAGACAAATTGATATGTTTCAAACAGCGCAGTTTTTCCAGATTGGTATTCTGCCAGAAACGGTGTTTTTTATCCCGCTTTGCAAACCCCGCCGGGACGCGTTCTCGGATAACCTTATCCAGTTTTTGCAGCTCTATATGCCGTTCCTTGAGTATGGCCGTTTCCATACCACAGCCGATATCCACCCCGACAAGGTTTGGGACAACTTTATCTGTAATGGTCATCGTAGTGCCAATCGTGCAGCCCTTGCCCGCGTGGATATCCGGCATCATCCGGATCCGGCTGCCTGCGGCAAAAGGCTGGTTCAGCAGGCTTATCACCTGCGTGATACTATCCTGGTCGGCAGTATCAGTAAAGATTTTTGCTGTATTATATTTCCCGCGAACTTCAAACACAACTGTTTCCCCTTTCATGGTTATAGAAATGACATTTCCACAGGGCTGCTGCCAGTTTTCGGGGCTGCCCTGCCTTAAATGGATATTACTAGGCTTTTA
>CAXHNU010000197.1:0-1934 GCA_964017555.1 uncultured Butyricicoccus sp.
TTTGGCTATATCCTTCCCACTGCCGGGCGGATTCGGGACTTTCACCCGTTAGAACGTGCGCTCGCCGGGCGCACTCAAACAATGCCAGTCAGCGATATGCTGGCTGGCATTTCTATTGCATCATTGTCTTAAAACACAATTATCTCGGACTTACATCGTTATTTCCTTGACATTTTTCTAAAAACCATTACAATATAATATGTCAAGACAGATATCTTTACATAGTAATTTCCTCGAAAGGATGAATCAGCAGATGAAAGGATTTCTAAAGCGTAAAAACATTATCTTCTCCTTCAAAAGATATGGCGTAGATTGCCTTGGCGCTATGGCACAAGGATTATTTTGCTCACTTCTAATTGGTACAATTATCAAAACATTAGGACAACAAACAGAGTTAGACTACCTTGTAACTGTTGGGACTTATGCTGCAGCAGTTGCAGGTTCTGCTATGGCAGTTTCAATTGGCTTTGCATTGCAGGCACCACCATTAGTGCTTTTCTCATTAGTTGCTGTGGGTAGCGCTGCAAATGAATTGGGTGGCGCAGGTGGGCCATTATCCGTTTTAATTATTGCTATTTTAGCTGCAGAATGTGGTAAGCTGGTTTCCAAAGAAACAAATATTGATATTTTAGTTACGCCTTTTGTTACAATTTTTATCGGTGTGACGTTATCAATACTGTTGGCACCAAGCATTGGTACTGCTGCTAGTTCTGTGGGGCAACTGATTATGTGGGCAACTGATTTACAGCCATTTTTAATGGGAATTGTTGTATCTGTATTGGTTGGCATTGCATTAACACTTCCGATATCCTCTGCTGCAATTTGTGCCGCACTTTCACTGACTGGCCTTGCAGGTGGTGCTGCAGTGGCTGGATGTTGTGCAAACATGGTTGGTTTCGCTGTTATGAGTTTTAAAGAAAATAAATGGGGTGGACTAATTTCACAGGGATTGGGAACCTCAATGCTGCAAATGGGCAATATTATGAAGAATCCACGAATATGGATTCCCCCTATTGTTGCGTCAGCCATTACAGGCCCTATTGCCACCTGCATTTTCAAAATGCAAATGAATGGTACGCCTGTTTCTGCTGGTATGGGTACGTGTGGTCTTGTAGGACAAATTGGTGTGTATACAGGGTGGCTCAATGATATTGCAGCAGGCAGCAAATCTGCTATTACAGCGTTTGACTGGATCGGTTTAGTTTTAATTAGTTTTATACTCCCTGCTGTGATTTCTGTTATCGTATGCAATTTGCTGCGTAAAATCAATTGGATTAAAGAAAATGACTTAAAACTGGATTAATCGTATATATAATAACAGAATCTTTTCTCTTTGTCCCTCCAAATCATAATTGTTTTGGAGGGACTTTGGTTGAAACGTTATAATATGCAGATATACTATATCCCAATTTGAAATCATCAAAGCAATTTCTAATCTCAAAAAAATCAACAAACCATGTCACAGTATTAAATTATCGCAAATTGCTGTTTATAATAGATTATGCTGAATCCCGCGCATTGACACGCCGATAAAAAGTAGTTTTGCTTATTTTTAAGGTTTTCATGGCTTCGACCGCTGTGATTTCTCCTCTGCGCCATTGCGTTATTACACAGTCAAAATTCGGTGTTTGTATGGGTTTTCGTCCAGCATATTTCCCTTGCTTTTTTGCAATGGCAATCCCCTCTTTCTGACGCTGTAAAATATATTCCCGTTCTAACTCCGCTACAGCTGCAAAAATGGTTAACATAAACTTACCAGCTGGTGTAGTGGTATCAATGGTTTCTTTTTTGCTGACAAAATCAACGCCTTTCGCTGTTAACTGTTCAACCAGCTCCAACAGATCTTTGGCATTTCTGGCAAAGCGGCTGATGGACTCAACAATGACAGTATCCCCTTTTCTGACATATGCCATCATCCGTTGCAGCTCCGGACG
>CAXHNU010000197.1:3475-4574 GCA_964017555.1 uncultured Butyricicoccus sp.
GCTGTCACAGGGTCATTTACATACAGTTGCCGCTCCTTTAGATACTGGATTAACTCCGGTTCGTAAACCTGTTGTAAGAAATCCAACCAGCTTAACTCCTGAATTTCCTGATCCGACAGAAATATCGAAACATCACAAAGATGGTTTACCAACTGCAATGTAGCGAGCAGCGTGTTCAGTTTCAGCGTTCCACGGAAAATACGCAGCTCAACGGTGCTGGTATTCGTCAAATTCACTGCCATATAGCGCCCGAAATTGTATCGCTTCGCATATCCATAGGATGCAATTTCATGCCGTACCTAGCAGCCCATTTGTCAAGCTGATTCCTGGTACGGCGGCTGAACCGCAGCAACTCTGGCCAGAACTTTTCCACGAAATACAGCAAACGGGCAATCGCAGTTTCCTGCTGCTCATAATTGTTGCCAAAGGCTAACCGCGAAATATGAATATGCAACCCACACGTGTAAGCTTTATGACTGGTGTGCCCTAGATCTAGTGCCCTTTCCAGTACTTCACCCCAAGGCATTGTATTCATATGATAATCAAGGGTCATTGGATGTGTCACCAATTCCAAACCATCATCCAAACTGCCATCTGTTTTGATGTACAGATTTATGGCATTTTCATTGGCTACCTCCAACAGCTCCTGTGCGTTGTCACGGTCTTTACCGCCGTGGTCAATTTCCAGTTCAACGCCAAAATAACGTGTCCCCTCACCATGAAAAATCGGTTCAGGTTTATAGTTGTAATCGTGAATTTCCACTGTATCTACTGCATTTTCGTAACAATACTCACATAATGGCATATCATCACCAGGCAAATAATATGCCTCTCCATCTGGCACCAAACGTCCACAGTTTTCACAGGCAACATAGCGGTTTTCGCGGCAGGATTCGCAAAGGGTGTAATGTTCGTCACCCGCATCATCAGCAATATAAATCCGTTCACCACAAGAATCACAATTGACAGTTAATTCATCGGCGCAATTAGGACACAATAGATCACCACTAACTTCATAGCACTCATACATGGGGAATCGACCTTGGCAGCGTGTACAAATAAACATTTCGTTTTCCATTACTTTTTTCCTCCTTAAAAT
>CAXHNU010000198.1:0-4550 GCA_964017555.1 uncultured Butyricicoccus sp.
CTGTTCCCATTCCGAACACAGTAGTTAAGCTCGCTCGCGGTGACAATACTTGGCTGGTGACGGCCCGGGAAGATAACTCAATGCCTACACAAATCACAAAAGCCGGTAACATTCGTTACCGGCTTTTGCTTTGCCTATCCCACGCTTCGGAGAAATATGTTATGCCTTGAAATCAGGGTCTTTTGGATGTTCGGAATCCGTTTTGCCCAATTTAGCAGGCTTTTTGGCTTTGTGCCGCCGGATCAATACAACAGTTAATATTATGATAACCACCAGCGTCAATGGCCATAACGCGATAAGCATTAAAATGGCAGTGCGTAAAAACATGGTAATCCCGCTTGTGCCGCTGGTAAATGCTTGGATGAGCTCATCCCCGAAAGAATTGCCTGATGTCACCGGGGCGAGTGAGGCAACTTCATCCAGTGTGATACTGATGGTCGAAAAATTGATCAAACTGTCATATTTCCGCAGTGAACCGCTTAGCCGCTCAATTTCATATTCATTGTCGGCAAGCTCGCTTTCCAGTGCGACAATCGCTTCCATGGTGTCAGCTTTGGCAAGCAGTGCAAGCAAACGTTCATGTTTGGTTTTCAGTGAGGATAACCGGATTTCTGTGTCAACATATTCCTCTGTTATATTTTGTGCATTGCTTGCAGAATGTATGACATGACAGTTTTCCCCAACTTGATAAAAAAACTGCTGATAAGATTCTTGGGGAACACGTACCACATAAGTCGCATAACGATAACCAATATCGCCGCCAACGGTGGTCGATTCCAAATAACCTTCTAAGGTTTCAGTCAGTTTGTGTAAAAATGCGTCGGTATCTTCAAAATTGTTGCTTTGCAGTTCCATTGACCCTTCTTGAATGATTTTTGCATTTTCAAACACGGTTGATGATGATATGGATTCTGCGCTGTCGCTTTCTGCCCAGCCGCTGTCTGTTGCCATATCCGCTTTCGATGATTCGGCTGGAGCGGATGGCGCGCCATTGCCACCCGCAGCGGCAGTGTCACCGCCGCCACCGCCGCCACAGCCGGACAGCATTCCCAAAAATAGCGTACACAAAATGCTGAAACACATGATTTGCCTTTTCATGAAAATCCACCTCGTTTCTTTTTGTTCCTATCCATATAGACGGGATAAAAGCAGAATGGTTTCATGAAAATGCAAAGTGTTACTGTTTTGTAGCCTTTGGCTTTTTTGCGCGCAATTCTTTTATACCAATATAAAGCAGCAATGCGCCAAATAACCTGCGCAATAAAGATAAATCAGTAGCGGCTGCCAACAGGGAAGCGGCAATAGAAGTTGGGATGCCTGCCAGCACACACCAGAATAATGCCTGTTTGTCAACCAGCCCGTTTTTAAAATGGGATATGAGGGCGGCAGGCGCACAAGCGATAAAATAAAGCAGGTTTGCGCCGGCTGCTGCTTGCTGTGGCAATCCTGCAATCAGCGTTAAATAAAGCATTAACAGGCTGCCGCCCCCGATGCCAAACCCGGAAAGAATGCCTGTTGCCAACCCGACAATGACTGCCAGCAGCATTTGTATCCTCCTCCAATTCATTATAATAAAAACAGACTGCGGATACCGCCATATAAAATCAGCAGCCCAAAAATCCGCCGCAGCCATACCATATTCATTTTTTTGAAAATGCGCCCGGATAAGAACCCGCCAAGCGCCCCGCCAATGAGATACGGCAGCGCCTGCATAAGGTCTAAATTGCCATTGTGCCAGTAAATCCATGCCGATACCGCGCAAAATGGCAGGATGACAGCCACAGATGTTGCAAATGCTTTTTGTTCGGTAAGCCCCAGCCAGCCGATAAAAAGCGGCACAAGGAATAATCCGCCGCCTGCCCCGAAAAACCCATTTGCCAGCCCAGCCAGCCCGCCGGTAATCGCAAATTTGATTCTGTCCTGAATTTGCACACACGTCCCTCCACCAATTGCTTTTTGATAGCATATCCGGAAGCGGGCAGTTTCATACATCAGCAAAATCGCAAGAAAACAATAATAGACGCATCAAATTAACAGGAAAGCCATTGTACCGCACCATAAAACCTTGTATCATATAAATAGGAAAGACCGTTTTTTAACAGGTTTGATTGTGAAATATGTACAAATTGCCAAAGGAGGGCACAGGATGGGCATTCGTATTGGGATGATTGGTGCAGGGCAGATTGGGGAAGACCATGTCCGACGGGTTACAGAAAAAATTTCGGGCGCAGAGATTGCAGCCGTTGCGTCCAGGCGGCGCGAGCCAGCCGAAAAGGTAGCGGCAATCTGTGGCGCACGGGTGGAAAACAGCGTTGATGATTTACTTGCTGCAAAGGATATTGACGCGGTGATTATCGCATCCCCCAGCGAACGGCATGAAGAACAAGTCCTTGCCGCGCTGGAAGCGGGCAAACAGGTCTTTTGTGAAAAGCCGCTTGCCGTCACAGCGGAGGGCTGCCGCCGGATTGTCGAAGCAGAAGCACGCATCGGACGCAGAAT
This sequence comes from uncultured Butyricicoccus sp., assembly GCA_964017555.1. Classification (GTDB taxonomy): domain Bacteria; phylum Bacillota; class Clostridia; order Oscillospirales; family Butyricicoccaceae; genus Butyricicoccus_B. The sequence continues at coordinate 2,500 of CAXHNU010000198.1, forward strand.
GATACAAGTCGGGTTTATGCGCCGGTATGACCAGGGCTACCGCCAGCTGCGTAAGGCGATTGAAAGCAAAGAATTTGGCGTGCCGCTGATGGTACACTGCGCACACCGCAATATTGCCCCACATGGCACATTTACCACCGATATGTCAGTGACACAGACCGCAATCCACGAAATTGATGTGACACGCTGGCTGCTGGATGATGATTATGCAAGTGTACAAGTCATTTTCCCACGGCAAACATCCAATACCGATGGCACTGTGTTGCGTGACCCACAAATGATGATTTTACAAACCAAAAGTGGGGTTTGCATTAACTTAGAAGTCTATGTCAACTGCCGCTTTGGTTATGATATCCAATGTGAAGTGGTTTGCGAAAATGGTGTGCTGCGTATGCCGGAACCCTCTAATTTGCTCATTCGTGCGGATGCAAAACGCTATACCGCGCTTGAAACTGATTGGGTGCTCCGATTTGTGGAGGCTTATGATGTAGAGCTTCAGGAATGGGTGGAAGATATGCACGCGGGCACCCTGCGTGGGCCGTCCGCATGGGATGGCTATGCTGCCGCAGTGACAGCAGATGCTTTGATGGCAGCCCAGCAATCCGGCGCGGTGCAGCCGGTTGTTTTAGGCGATTGCCCGGCGATTTATTTGAAATAAATAAAAAACAACGCGAAATAAAAAACAACGCGGTACAGCAAGGGCAGTTTGCTATACCGCGTTTTGTGTGTCAAAAAAGTTTTTTAGAGGATGAGCAGTTCTTTTGGGGATTCGGTCAAATTGCGATGGCTGTTCCCGGTTAAGAAAATCATATCCTCAATCCGCACACCAAATTTCCCCGGCAGATAAATCCCTGGTTCGGCTGTGACAACAGCGCCTTCTGGCAAGGGCTTGTCCCAACGCGGGGATACGGTGGGCTGCTCATGGATTTCCAGCCCAACACTGTGTCCAAAGCTGTGCCCAAAATATTCGCCATAGCCTGCGGCCTCGATGATATCCCGCGCGGCTTTGTCAGCGTCCAGCCCGGTAACGCCTGGGTGCAATGCGGCAATGCCCGCTTTTTGCGCCCGCAGTACCGTGTGATAAACCGCAGCCATTTCATCGGTCGCATAACCTACAGCAACAGTACGGGTCATATCAGAGCAGTAACCGTTCACAATGCACCCAAAATCCATCGTGATAAAATCCCCTTCAGCAATTTCCTTTTCGCAGGGGACGCCATGCGGTTTGGAGGAATTTGCCCCGGATACAACAACCGGATCAAACGACATATTTTCTGCTCCATAAACCAGCATCAGATAGGTCAGGCGGGCGGCAAGCTGTTTTTCGGTGATCCCAGGGCGGATATCATCCAAAACGTCCAGAAAGGCACGTTCCGCGATACGTTGGGCAGCAATGATATGTTCCAGTTCATCTGGGCGCTTGACAGCGCGCAAATGGCTGATGACATCACCGAGTGGAACAATATCAGCATCCAGTTTTTCCTGCCATTCACAATATGCGCGATGGGTCAGCGTATCATCTTCCAGCGCAATGGTTTTTATCTGATCTTCATGGATTAAGTCGTTGATAAGTGACATATAAGATGTGCCGCTTTGCTGCAAACGAACTTCAAAATGCTGCACTGTATTTTTTGCCGCCTCGATATAACGGAAATCTGTAAAAAATATGGCATGATTTTGGGAAAGGTATACCGCGCCGGCGCTGGAATGAAAACCGGTCGCATACCGGCGGTTGGTTTCACTGGTCAGTAGCAAGGCTTGTGCACCAGTCGGCTGCACTGCGTTTAACAGATTTTGTATCATCCCAAAATCCCCTTTAATGCGTCAACCGCAAGCAGATAGCTATTTTTCCCGAACCCGGCAATGACGCCAGCGCACACCGCGGAAATGGTGGAATGGTGGCGGAACTCTTCGCGGGCATGGACGTTGGACATATGCACTTCAATGCACGGCAGACGGGTTGAGGTAATCGCGTCCCGGATGGCATAGCTATAATGGGTATAAGCGCCAGCATTGATAATGATACCATCACAGTCATCAATCGCCTGCTG
>CAXHNU010000199.1:0-4502 GCA_964017555.1 uncultured Butyricicoccus sp.
ATTGCCGGGTTATGGCAGATGATTGTAAAAATGCCGCATTTATTGCCATTGCGCAGGATATTCGCAAGCAAATCCATGCTTCTGCCATCCAGCCCACATGGGAAATCATAAATCAGCAGTACCGTGACGGTTTCCGGGCGGTTTGGCGTGTTCAGGTTATATTCCAGAATATTTTCGTACCGATTACCCAACTTTTCCTGGATAAATTCATCAATCTGAATGTTTAATTTTTGCAAACGGTTGTGCATATCCTCTGCGGTGGTATGGATTTTATCATCAAAAAGTTCTGGCGCACGCTGCCGGAAATCCAAAAACGGCGTAATACTGCCTGCACGCTGTTCGCCATCAAAAATGCAGAAATTCACCTTGGATACTGGCATAAACGATAAAAATCCCCACATCACATGATGGGTAAACGCTAGAATCTCCCGGTTAATTGTTTCGTTGGATTGAAGCAACAGATTAAATGGATTGCCAAGCCCAAACGCAAGCGGCAGTTCCACAAAGGAAGCTTTTTCGCCTTTGCCGCCTGCGCCAAAGGCGCTGGCAATACGTCCAAACCCTGGGCTATCCGCGAACAAGTCCGCCGGATACAGCACACTGCCCAGCATCATTTGGATTGGGAATGGGCTGTTTGCATCTGGGACTTTGCCATAGGCAGTTTCATAATCTGACATCATTGTCTGAATACCGCTGATATGGTTTTCCAACGCCTGCATATTGGTTTCATCTGCCAGCCGTTTAATCATTGGTGAAAATGCAATGCCGCGGTTTTGAATGCCCTCAAAAACAAGCAGATATTTGCTGAAAAACTTTGCAAATACCCCTTTATCCGGCATGGAATAAGACAAAAGCGGCAGCCCTCTCAGCAGGAAATCTGTCCCGCTTTGCTGGATGAGCATGGAAAGATTACGGATTTCCCGCAAACTGTTTGCATATTCTTGGGAATGCCGTGCTTCGGTTTCCGGCTCATGAGCAATGATGGTATAAATCCCGCACCGACTGCCATTGCGCAGGATATTGCGCAATTCCGCGAGCATTCGTTCATCAAACCCACGCGGGAAATCATACAGCATCAGCAATGTGATTTCGGCACGGCTGCCCGGCGTTTGTTTGGCATACTCAAAAATATTCTGATATTGGTTGCCCAGTTTATCTTGCAGAATATCTTCAATTTTTTCATTCAGCCGATTGATTTTCGCGGCAATTTCTTCCCTGCCCGTGTAAAACTTTTCGTCAAACAGTTCGGGCAGTTTTTTACGTGCGTCAAAAAACGGCGCAACACTGTTGCCGCGATTTTCCGGGTCAATGACCGTACAGCAAAGGCTGGCAACCGGACAGGTGGATAAAAACCCAAACAATGCGGCATGGGTAAATGCCTGAACCGCTGTTTGATTGGAATGGTCACTTTCCACCAGCCAAACCGGTGCGTCCTCCAGCGACAGGATAACCGGCAAACGGATTGCGCCATCTGCCAAAATTGCCTTGCATTTTTCCTGGATAATCGACGCGACAATTTTAGACTGCACAAAAAATTCCACGGGATAATCTGCAAAACACATATACAGCACGCCATCACGGATATCTGATGTATTATTGACTTTTGCGACCGTTCCGGCATAGCTTGTCATGATTGCCTGCAAATACTGTACAAATTCATCTGGCAGAATATTGTCCAGCGCCCCATAAATTTGCCCGGCAATCTGGTCAAGCGTTGCCGCATAGTTGTTTTCAAAATTTGCGGATTCCGCTTTATGCCGCTGTATTGCGGCATTTCGCTGGGCTTCATATTGGGCTTTCAGTGCATTCAAGTTTTCCGCTGTCACCGCGGGCAAAACGCTTTCCATTTCTTTGATAAACGCATAGACAGTATTTTTCAGCAGGATGAGTTCTTCATAATCCTTTTTCCGCTGGCTGGAAAATAAAAAATTCAGCCCATTGAGTAACCCTGGAAGAATATCTTCCGCATACTTTTTAGAAAGCAGGTTAAAATCGGTCTGTATCCTGCTAAGCGTCGTGAAATAGTCATAGCTTTCTGCATATTTGCCGCTGATTTCGGCGGATAATTCACTTTCGCGTTTCTTCTTTGTTTTGACATAATATTTATCCGCTTTTGTCAGTTCGCTGTCCATCCGTTCCACCGCGCTGCTGATGGTTTTGGCGTCCCGCATGGTTCGTTGTGCTTTATCGCGCACAGCATTGCCATTTGCCTGATAATTTTGCTCCAATGCTGCAAGTTCTTGTTTATGCCGCCTTGTAAGCTGAGCTTTGCCGCTGTCATATTGCTGCTGGGTGGTTTGGATTAAATGTTCCGCTTGGTCTGCAAATGTATTGATATCAGAAATCAGCGCAATGATTTCATTTTGCGTAATGGCACGCATCGGTTTTCCCCTTCCCCTGCCGTTATTTTTCGTCTAACTCATATTGGCAGGTACCTTTGCAGCCCTTGCCAAAGCCAACTACAAGTGATGTTGTTACCTGTAATGGATAACTGAAAATTTCCACCATTTCCCCACCAATTGCCGGGTTACTGGTATTGCAAACCAGGGTATATTGCTTTAAATCATTCAGCAAACGTGGGATATATGTTTCATCCCCTGTGTTTAGGATGTCAATAATCAGTTTAATGCCAATGCTGGTGATAAAATTAATATCCACAGAAATGCCTGGTTCAAATTTCAATCCTTCAATATTTTCCTGGTTGGAATAGACATGGTGGTTGGCTTCTACCCGTGCGGATAAACTGCCGCCATCGCCCAAAGCACATTCATAACAGGGCATCCCCTGCCCTGGGATATGGTAAAAAATTTCTCCCGCATAAGCACGTTCCCAAAAGCCGATAGACACAAACGCGGCAGAATAATAAATGCTGATCCGGTTGGCATAAACATCCGCAATACGGTTGTCGGCGCAGCCGACAAAAACGGTTTCATGTGGGACACAACATTCATCCAACATGGTTTTCGGGATATTTTGCAAAATGCCTTCAAATGTATGGATTTCCGCTTTCGGATTAATATTTTTCAGTTTACGGGTCAGCGCATTGATTTTGAGATCCCCAACATCTTCAATGCCGCATTGATGGCGGCATAAGTTATGATATTCCACAATATCCGGGTCAACCAACACAAAATGCCCTACACCTGCGCGGGCAAGCTCCATTGCGACAAGGCTGCCCACCGAACCGCAGCCTGAAATCACCGCGCATTTCCGGTTCATGGCATCGGTTTCAAGAATCCCTTTGTTCCGGGAAAAGATGCTTTGATATAAGCCATATGCTTCTGTTTTCAACTTTTTACCGTTCAGGAAAAAGGTTATGCCCTCCTCTGCCGCAACGCCGCAGAAACCATCTGCGGGCGGCTGCTGCCCGGCTGGCAGCACCTCGCCAAGATATTCACCATGGCTGGCAAGTTCCTCCGGGAAAATATTAAATATCCCTGTAGCGGCAAAATATTTGCCATAAAGCGGCTTACAGGATGTTTCATGCAGTTGTTCTTCTGAGATAAAAACCGTGACCTCGATTTCCTCTCCGAAAAAGTTTTTTGGTATAACAATATCCATATCCCATCCCCCTATTATAAAAAGAACAATTTAGAAAATACTTCCGAAAGTTTGGTTGCTGGCGCGGTATGGGCTTCTTTTAAAAGCCCCGGATGATATTGGTAACAATCCTGTCCATAAGAAAGGATAATCGCTTGCTGCTGCAAAGAATAGAGGAAAACCATGCGTTCAATGCCGCCAGCCGTATCCTGATAAAGAATCAGGAATTTATCTTTGAGTGTCAAGGAAACTTCTATCCCAATTTCATCTGCCAAAAAAGAAATATCATCAAAGACTGCATTAATCAGTTGTTCCTGTACTGCGTCGCCGCAAGCGGCATCCTCTGCCGCAGGCAAAGCACATTGATACTTTGCAAGCGCAGGTGTAACCGACTGCATAAACTGTGCCAGACTGACTGAGGCGCGGGAAGTTTTCGCCGCAGGATATAAGATATTCTCCATCATCTTCATAAAGCGTTCGGGGGTTTTGAGCTGTAATAATTCTGATGGAATCAAATGATCCCCAATTTCATAGGGGATTATCATATAATGGCAAGGTCTTGCAACATGATAAACGGTCAAACGGAATCCGGGATCAATGTTCACCAGCGCGGAAATTGCGCCGCAATCACGCATAGCAGCATATTTGGCATTTGTCCCATTATCCGTTGTGGAAAACTGGTCAAATGAACCTGGATGCCGGTGCCATAGTCCAATCAGCCCCAAAGGCTGATCATATAGGTTTGCAATTTTATTAATCAGGTGCTGGGTATATTTCTGGTCATATTCAAAATATGCCACCTCAAAAATGGATTTGGGGCCAGGGTCAATGGCTTCAACAATATACCAGTTGCCATCCCGCACTGCGCCAAGAAATAACCCGCCGGTTTCTGTTTTTATTTTTTCTGTTGTTTCTGCCAATACCGCCGCATATGCCCGATTTGAAAAGTATGCCTTCATAAA
>CAXHNU010000200.1:0-4443 GCA_964017555.1 uncultured Butyricicoccus sp.
GTATCGGCTGCATGTAATGCGTTCTGCGCCTTCTGCGCAAAGTCCGCCATTTGCACCTTCATAAAAATGTACGCATGATGCTCATTTGCTGCTTCTGCTGCCATTATGAGAGCTTCGGCAATATCTCCATTACGACGATAGGAACTGCCGTACCGGCTTATTCCAGTTTCCTGATACTTCTGGAAATCGGCATCTGCTTTTGACTGATACTTGTCAGCCAGCTTCATTAGTTCTTCTCGTGTCATATCTGTCCACCTTACTTCATCAACAGCGTTGCGATAACCGCAATCTGCAGCATACACAGCAACCAAAGCATCACCCAGATTTGTTCGTGGAATCTGTGCAATTCAACAATCTTCAGGTTCTCTGTACCCTCGACAGCAGGCGCAGATTCCAGTAACTGGATTGCTTCTGTAATAGCGCAGTCCCAGCCATCAGCCCAACTATCCTTATCTGCACCGCAGCCACCAATGCTGTCCAGCTTACGGTAAAGTTCATCTCTGCGGATCAATTCCATTCCCCAAACCTCCTATAGCTCTTCTGTCGTCAGCCACATAAACTCGCCTGCGTATTCTTCAATGCGTGTAGGGTGCAGATTATCGTCTATGTATGCGCTGTCGATGCTTTTCCCCCACAGCTTCAAAACCGCTTCCGCCCAGCGAACGGTTTGTGCACGCAACCTAATCACGGCGTTTAATGATTGTTGCTGCGACACAAATTGCTACTGGAACCCGTCCGCATTCTTTAAGTACATCACCAAACGTGCGCATTACTTCCGGGGTGGAAAGCTTTTCTTTCGCTTTCCTCAACTTCTGCATTAACATCATCCGTGTTTCCTGTTCTTTGCAGTCGTTTGCCGCTTTTTTAATTTCACCGACCAGCGTTCTGTCAAGTTTCATCGTTTTCCTCCTCTGGTTGTTTTAGCGGTCTGCCAGGCTTCAATTTTACGTATGGCACCTGATAGCCTGTCTTTTTGCGTATGTGACATATTGTTGTGCTAACGCTTTGAACCGGACGTCCCAATACTTCTGCAACTTGCGTTGCAGTCAGGTCTGACCAATCATCAACCATCAGGTTATAGGCAAGCGTGCCTTTCTCGTATGGGATTTTATCTGGTTCTACCATTTCGCAATCATCCCCTTACATCCTCAACCACAGTGTTGCAATCACCGCGATTTGCAGCATACACAGCAACCAAAGCATCGTCCAGATTTGTTCATACGACTCGTTCGGGTCAGGATTTTTCATAATATCGCCCCTTTCTACCTGCGCATTTCGCGCAGTTGGTGTTATCCAAAAGCCGCCGGGTTCAGCTTGAGGGTGGACAGGATTAAAATTAAATCTTCACGGGTTAAACCAGTTTCTCTGATCAAAGCAATGAGCCAGTCCTCCTGTTCAGGTGTGCCAATAAATACAAACCGCCTGTACACCCCTTTGGGGTGTGATTGGGTATTGCTAGACAGGATATTTTTAACTGCAAAGACGGTTTCATCATCGTCAAGGGGGCGCGCATCGTGTTTGGGTAAGATATCATAGGGCTGATACGGACCATGGCGTAAAACCTCTACTCTGCCGCTTTCAACAAGAGCAGCAATTTTTTCTAGTATTAGCATTTTCGTGTCCCCTTCCCTCGTTCACGGGTATAAGATTTGATGCTTTTTACCCTGACTGTCCTCATACGTGACGCTCTTTAGCTCCAGGTTCTTATCCCTTGCCCAAAGCTGGCAGAGGAAACTAACCATATCCTCTGTCATTGGGATTTTTTCTCCAGGCTTGTATACCTTCTTCGGCAGTTTGTCTACCATAGCGATACCTCCTCACAGTATTTTTATATGGATATCCTTCGCGCCTTTGATGAAAGCAAAGATATCTTTGCTTAGCCACACCATTGATTCCAACACAGCAGCTTCATCCGGATTCAGACACCGTGCCGCAAGCCCTGTCGGGGTGTTCCCGTGGTCATTTTGGCTGATGCCATGTTCCTGACGGTAGATGCGCCTTGCATCGCTGTCAGATTCAGCACGCGTGTAAAATGTATGTCCGTCAGATGTCCTGACGATATACCAGTATTCTTTTTCCATGGGCGGTTCATCCCCCTATCTCGAGGGAATTGCACTTTACGTCTGGTGCTTCGTCTGCCCCGTTTGCCATTAATGCGGCGCATACCGCAATCACGGTGTTGTAATCCTCGGCAAGCAAAAGTCCTGACAGGGCTTGATAAATATTCGCATACTCGAGCAGTTCAAGAGACATAGGCATTGTGTACAACTTTTCCCTAAGTTCACGGATTTTTTGTTCTGCTAATGTTTCCATATTGTTTAACCTCCGTAGGAGCGTCTGTACTTTCGCAGACGCTTTTGTCACCAAATTGCGGAAATATCTTGCGTTTCAAAAGAAGCGAGTTTGAGTTCTTTCTCTAGCTCGTTCTTTTTTACGTCAAACTTCCGATCTACCAGCATCCGGAGTTTCAGCCATTCAGGATAAGATATCCCCGATAAACGGTTTGCAAGTTCCAGCAGTTTTTCAGTGTTCATAGTGCCATTTCTCCTTTATTTTGATTTTTGTGATTCCTATTGCCTTGCGTAATACTCAGATTATAGACATAATCCGCGACAAGGCGTGTTGTGTAGTCGGTCATGTTTCATCTCTGAAAATTACTCTCGCGGATTGCCTTTTGGACTCGGATCCCAAGTAATTACGTATCTATCGTTATACCAGGTTCTGGTTTTATCTTCTTCCAGCTCCTTTTTTACCATCTTTGCCAGATCCCATTTGTGTCGCGCAGAATCAAATATCCTGGCAGCCACTTCAAACAAAGCCCGTATCACCACAAGCATTGTAACGACATAAATTATGGCGAGAAATATCCCGATCATGTTTTGTCCCCCTTTGATTTGCACAAGTTGCGCGTTTCAGCGCTTTCTCCAACACGGCTAATGAATCTTAGCCTTTCCCTTTCGGCTTGTGCTAACCGGCATGAAGCGATGACCCAGAAATCAATTGCAGCGCCTATTGCAAGCAGACCAGCAACAGCAAGCCCTAAAAGCAAATAATCAATTGCCTGAAGTACAGCGTTAACCATTTTTTCACCTCCTTTCAATAAACAGCAGACTGCTATTATCGAGCAAAACGAAACTTTAATTGCTTTACAGAAAGAAGCCATGAGAGAGAGCGTGAAAAACAGAATCGTTTTGAGTAGTCTTGCAGAGGTTCTCAATCAAGTGGCAAATCAAATCAATGTTGGACACGACATCGTCCAGGTTGTTGCTGATGGCATGAACAGTAAGGCTCAAGCGGATGCCGCCCAGTGCCAAAAACAAAACGCTGAAACATAAAATCAAATACAGGATGTGTAACTTTGATATTTTTCTTTCCAGCTGGGATTTTCCCTTTTCTTTTGCGCAAAGGCGGCATTTGCGCACCAAGATAGACACGGTTCCGGCAATGCGCTTATGGATGGCTGGGGTTGTGTTTGTTACTGTTACGGGAACTTTGCCTAAAAGTTGATACCCATGATCTTTGGTTTGTCCAGCGTATACTTCCACACTTTGGGGTATAATTCCCCTGATAACACTATGCTTAAACGACACCGATACCGTTTTTTCACCTGCGGTAAATATAATAAAATCCAGCATTCTTATCTCCTCTAAAATCAGAGGGTCCCGGCAGATACACCACCGGGACCCCCGCAGATTACTTTGCCGCCGCTTTGATGGTCAGGAGCTGCACAGCCTCCGGCAGCACCAGCTTGCCGCCCACCCGCTCCTTGGCCACAAATCCCACCATGCCGTGCCCGGCGAACAGCTCCTTCAGCTCGGCGAAGGAGCGGGTTCCCCGGTCGCCGATGTTGTAGTAGCTGTAGTCGCCGAAGGCGATAGCGGGCTTTCCGGCGGTGATGGTGGGGAAGTAGGGAGAGGTTTGGATGGCGTAGCCGAACAGACGGTCCGGCTCCCCGGCCTGGTAGGAGGGCTGCCAGAGGTACTGGCCGTTGTTGTCCTTTAGCTTGCGCAGGACGGCCAGCGTCTGGTCGTTGGTGAGGAAGGACGCCTTCTTGCGGTAGGGACGCTTGAGGGCGTAGACCAGGTCGATGACCTCGTCCGCCGTGATGGAGGCCCCGGCGGTGGTGACGGCGGTCTGCGCCCCGCCGGTCGCCGCCAGCAGGCCCAGAGGCTTACCGGAGCCGTCCCCGTTGAGGAAGGCGTCCTCCTCGGCGTTGCCCAGGGCCTTAGCGAACTGGGCGATGATGTAGCTTTCCAGTCCGAAGGCGTTGTCGTAGAGCAGCTCCTCGGTGACCTTCACCGCCACATGGAGCTTGTGGGCGTCCAGGGTGATCTGGGAGAAGGTGGCGTCCCCAAAGGTGAGTGCGCCGCCCTCGTCGATCCACGCGGCGGCGGGCTTGGTGGCGGCGATGTTGATCTTGTGTTCGCCGCTGGTGGTGATGCG
>CAXHNU010000201.1:0-4377 GCA_964017555.1 uncultured Butyricicoccus sp.
TCCAGGTCGCCGTCATAGCCCTGGTTGTTGTTGATGACGTAATACTCGATGCCGTCCGCATAGAAGCTCTCCGGCTCCCCCTGGGGGCCCAGGGACAGGGACACCGCGCCGGGGAGGGCCACGGGGGTCGCCCAGGTATACTTCCCATCGCTGTCCTGGGAGAGCGGGGCATAGTGGACGTTGCAGATGTTGAACTTGACTTTGTTGCGCTTATTGGTGCTGCTCATGCAGATACCTCCATTTCATAAAGGACCTCGTACAGCTTTTCGCTGTCGATCCAAGTCTCACCTTTGCCGTAAAAAATACCGCTCTCGTCCAGAGCGGCCTCGATCTGCTCCTCCAGAGCCGGGTCCTTCTTATCGGTGTAGACCTCGATGTGGAGGATATCCTGCTTGAAGTAGGCCACCCCATCGGCGGCGAAGTTGTCTGCGCTGGGATAGCGGTACACCAGGAAGGGCGGGTCAGGCCCCTCGCCCTCGGCGAAGTGGTCATAGGCAAAGGGAAACCCCAGCCGCTCCAGCAGAGCGGGAACATCTGATTTTTTCATCCTCGCAGTTTCCTTTCCGCGATTTCCAGCAATTCTTTCTCCGCCAGAGCCTCGCCGGGGGCGATGTGGGGGAAGGAGCGCGTCCTGCCGCCGCCCCGCTTGGCGTGGCCGTTCTCCAGCAGATGGGTCAGCCGGTAGTGCTTCGCCGAGTGGACGGTATTCACCAGAGATTGGGCCGTTTCCTCCACCTTGGTCACTGTCCAGCTCTTTTTGTACTTCCCGGTCTTGATCGGGGCGCGGGACTGTATCTCGGCCTTCACGTCCTCGCTGACGGTACGGACGGCCTCTTTGACCTCGTCCGAGGCCATGGACACATATTCCTCAAGCTGGGCCATGACCGCGCCGGGGAACTGGTCGATGGATACCCTGTCACGAGCCACTCCCTCACCTCCGCTCCCGCTGGGCGGTCAGCTTCAGCCGCTCGTGCCGAAACTGCACATCGTCCACGCAGGTAATGTTGTAGATATTGCCGCCGAACAGGATGCGGAACTTGGTGCTGTCGAGATTGTGCAATTTCTCGCACCAGCGCACCTCGAATACCAGGGTGTCGCTGTCGAGGGTCTGCCCAGCGGCCCCGTACTCCTTGCCGGAGGCAAGGTTGGCGTAGGCGGCGCAGGACCAGTAGTCCACCCAGGCGTTTGTGCGGTTGCCGATGGCATCGGTGACCACCTCGCTGTGTTGAATGGTAATGCGGGAGCGCAGCTTGGAAATCTCCATCAGAAGGCCACCTCCCGTTCTGTGGCGAGGATGTAGCGGAGCATCCGGGTCAACTCGTCCATGTCGGCGTTCTCCCGATGCTCGTAGAGGTAGGCCACAGCGAACAACACCGCCACCTTGTTGATGGGGAGCGGCTCTACAGCCTTGCGGAGCGTCCCCTCGCACAGCGTTTCAGCCGCCTTGATGAACTTGCGGATGATGGTGTCATCATCATCGAAATCGACCCGGAGATACTTCTTGGCCTCCTTCAGAGAAACGAGCATAGCGTTACCCCCTCGTATAATAAGTTTTAGATTAATAGGTTTAAGTATCAGCAGGCAATGAGATACCCGTGATACAATAGCTGTAGGACAGCAGGGCGAAGTTCTCTTACCTCCCGCAGAGCCGAAAGGCTGCTGCTTTTAAAGTCAGTTCCCCTGAGCCGGAAGTTAGCTGCCAACTCACTGGCTGTTTGCCGGGAGGCGGGTTGCTCCTTTAGCAGTGGGAGCTTATCGCATTAGCCCGTCCCGGAATAATTCTGATACGCGAGGTTGCTGATGCTCCGGATATCATGGGTATCTCAAAGCCTGCTGGCCTGAAATTCCAACACAGGGGAGGTGAAAATCGTGAATCAATTATTCGTAGGCATTGATGTGGGAAGTCAAAACAACGCAGTATACCTGATGAAGCCGGACGGCGAAAAACACAGCAGTTTTAAGATGCAAAACAATCGCGGTGGTGCTAAACTGTTGACAGAGCGGATTGTGTCGGCGATCCAATCCCAGGGATTAGAGGGTGTGGTGATTGGCATGGAAGCTACTTCTATTTACGGGGACAGCCTGGTCTATGCCCTCCGCGAGGACGGGAAACTGGGTCAGTATCCCCGGAAGATCCATGTGCTCAACCCTAAACTGATCAACAAATTCAAAGAGTCCTACCCTGAGCTGCCTAAAAACGACGATGTGGATGCCTTTGTGATCGCCGACAAGCTCCGATTTGGACGCATCGGCAAGGAGGTTTACATGGACGATTACCGCTACAAAGCCCTTCAAATGCTGACCAGAGCCAGATTCTACGCTGTTCAGGACTTAACCCGAGAAAAACAGCGATTTGCTAACTATTTGTTTTTGAAATGCTCTGGATTGGCACAGGATAAGGACATAGCAAACACCAGCGCTACCACTCTCGCACTTATGGAACGGTTTGAAACGGTGGACGAGCTCGCTTATGCTGATCTGGATGAACTGACGGCGTTCATTGATGAAAAAGGCCGTAACTTCGCTGATCCAGCCGCCAAAGCTAAGGCAATTCAAGCCGCTGCCAGAAACTCTTATCGTCTGCCTGTCACTGTAAATAACTCTGTGAACCAGGCGATGGCTGTTTCTATTGCTGCGATGCGGGCTTTGGAAAAGCAGATCAAGGTTTTGGACAAGGCTATTGCGCAACAATTTGAGATCATCCCTAACACTCTTACATCCATCCCTGGTATCGGCAGGGTCTACTCCGCCGGTATCATCGCCGAAATCGGCGATGTCAACCGTTTTCAATCCCAGGCATCCGTGGCTAAATTCGCTGGTCTTGTCTGGACACAGCATCAGTCTGGGGAATTTGAAGCCCAGGATAAGAAACTCATCAAATCCGGCAACCGTTTCCTCCGCTATTACCTGCTGGAAGCCGCCAACTCTGTGAGAAGATGCGACTCCGAGTTCCGGCGCTACTACGACCTCAAATTCAAAGAGGTCAACAGGCACCAGCATAAACGCGCACTCGCTTTAACTGCCAGAAAACTGGTTCGGCTCGTCTTTCGACTGCTGAAAGACAACCGCCTGTATAAATTGCCAGAGGGCTAAGTTTACATTCGCCACTCTGGATATACAAGTCCTGTTTGGAAAATTTTTAAAATCCACAGACAGGGCTTAGGTTAGTGTTGCCTTTTTACGCTATGGCGCCTCCTTCATTACTCTATTTTCTTTGAATTTTTCTTTATTTCCCTCTTGACTTTATACCACTGGACTTTATGTCCGTTCACGCAGCAAAGCCAGTAAAGATTACTCAAAATGGTTTGTCGCGTATGAATTTACAGCTGACGCCGCTCTTTTCAAAAAGGATGGCGTTAGCTGTTCTCCAATACTGGTCTAACTGAGTTTTATCTGGTCCGAAGCAATTTGCAAAGAAACTGCATTTCCCGCAAATATTATCATAGTCGATCGGACCATGCGTAAAGTTGGTTTCATGTGCTTCTGCAAAATGCAGTGCAACGCACTCCCAGAACTGCGGTGTTATGGTTCTGTCGTCTTTTGCCCTTGGGGCGTAACGCGGCAACGGTTTCTTGTCGTCCATATGTTCTCCTTTCACTGTGCTGTCTTGAAAGCATCACGTATCAGCTTCTCTACGTTTTCACGGATGTCATCATAGCTGCAACCGTCACGGACTCTGACCGTAATGAATGGCCTCACAGAAAGCGACTGTCTTTTGGGAAGGGCGGTCGCTTTCTTTCTGTGGTGTCTTTTGTTCATCTTCTATCACTCCCTTTCACTGTGCTGGGGCGGATTCCATAAACCTCAAGCGAATGTTTTTTAACCCCGCCTTATAATGTTTAAGATTGTCGCAATCAGTAAAAACGCAGCCCATATCACTCCAGCCATTTTCAGAGAAGTGTTTTTGAGCACGCATCCGGTTACGGTTATGGCGTAAGCTACAAGCGCTAAAATTAAGGAAAGTGTACTATCATTCAACGCATTAACTTCCTTTCATTGTTCTGGGGCGCCCTCCGCAAGAAGCATTTGTTCAAACGGATTGGTACGTACAAAGCCATCTGGCAATTCAACGCCAAACTGTTCGCACAGCATCAGCACTGCCCGTGAAATGGTTTCCGGTGGCTGTCCGTTGCTTTTCATTGTGGAACGGATAACGGTGATCAGTCGCGCTACGCCCCCAGCAGATTCCGCGGAAAGTAGTTGACTGTTCCTGTAAGCGCCGGTTTTGCGGATGCTGGGCAATACCTCGCGTGTTACCCAATGTTTGAATTTCTTTGCAGATGGCAATTTGCTGGACAGAATAAGGGAGTACAAACCGCTTTCGTTGATAATGGTCATATTGCGGCTTTGACCTGACCCGCCAATTTGGCGGGTCAG
>CAXHNU010000202.1:0-4367 GCA_964017555.1 uncultured Butyricicoccus sp.
GATATTGTCTGGAAAATGAAAGACTTCTGTACAGAGGGAATGTGATGGGGCGCAAAAATCGGCCTTAAAAACTCTGAAATTTCTTAAATAATTTTTTGTCTTGTGCTTGACATATGGGTGCCGTAAGCAATACATAGTCAGGTCTGATGCAAGAACGCTTTTTACAATACGAGGTTTGTTATAATACATTTCATATTCGGCACCCATGATAATATCAACATCCCGTAAAAAGCTATTCCACGATTGTCGTAACGACGAATTAGAAAAGCGCTTGACAGAGGGCGTGGTAAATATGTATTTACTTAAATCACCAGAATTACTAAAAATATCTTGAATAACAGGTGGAATGGGAACAAAACGTGCGCCAGACTTTGATTTTGTTTCTCCAATTTGCCCATCCCGTTTCAATGCATGGGATATTATGAGTCGATTGTTGATCCGGTCAACGTCTGACCAGCGGAGCGCAACCGCTTCCTGTGGGCGTAAGCCGCAGAATAACAGCACACGGATCAGATTCCCTAAACGATGTGTTTTAGCGGCTTCTAATATGGCTGCGCGTTCTTCGTCTGTTAGGCTGCGGTGTGTGCCATCAACTGCTTTCGGCAAGGTTAAATCCAAAGACGGATCGGTCTGGATCACGCCATCCTTGACCGCCTGCGAAAAAATCTGCGAAAGTGTATAACGGATTTTAATACATAATGATTTGGATCTCCCGGCTTGCGCATTTAATATGCGCTGAAGGTTCGTAGGGCGCACCTGCCGCATTTTCATGCCGCCAATAACAGGAAGGATATGATTCCGAAGCCGCCCGACATAGTCTTTATAGGTGCTTTCGGAAATGGTTGTAAGCTTATAGGTTTCCAGCCATTGCATAGCATAATCAGCAACCAGCATATCTTTAGTGATTAGCAGTGAACCGGCTTCCAGTTCCCGTTGTTTGATGGCTGCACGCTTGTCCGCATCACGCTGGGACTTTGCTGACCGAACATAGTACCGCTTGCCTTCAAAGGTAAACGTTGCGGTAAATAATTTTTTCTTTTCGGACATAAAAATAACCCCTTTCTATCCGTAAAAAAGTATGATAAAATAGGGGTGCTGGAATCGTGCTAAAATTTCAGTACCCTATGTGAATCCCGTTCAGCGTTCGCACCGCTAGGCGGGATTTCTTTTATCTAAAATTTATAGCGGATGCCACTTTGTTTTAGGATAGCGTTTGCTGTATGCCTGGATTTTATCTTTGTATCCACAGTTACATGGCGACAGGTAATTGGGCTGTACCAAATGTCATGGTCACCTTTTCCGTGACGCTTAAACGTACAGCCGTATTCAGAAAGCATTTTGCGAACCAGCTTTTCATATTCTGCCATTATAAAACTACCCTTTCATGTCGTTCAGATAGAAATGTTAAAGAAAGGGATTGTGTGCTGGGGGCATT
Organism: uncultured Butyricicoccus sp.; assembly: GCA_964017555.1. Lineage (GTDB taxonomy): Bacteria > Bacillota > Clostridia > Oscillospirales > Butyricicoccaceae > Butyricicoccus_B. The sequence continues at coordinate 1,436 of CAXHNU010000202.1, forward strand.
TAATGCTAAAAGTTCAGGTATCGCAAAGCGCGTTCGTTCAATTAACGCATCAAATGAACCGGATTCTAATACAAGCCCGGGAATGTCATCACTTGTAGCAATCCAGACGCCAGCTTCGCTATCCCAAGTAAGCCGAATGATATATTCCATTTAGATCCTCCTGTTTAGTATTAGCACACCGAGCGGGATTTCTTATTTGTTTTATAGCATATCTGCAAAAATATCTTCCAACGAAATCAGCAGGTCATCGTATAAGCTGCATTTAAATTCTTTAACAATTGCGGCGCGTTCTTCATTGTTCATTTTTTCAAGCATATCCTCTGAATAAACTACGTAAATTTCATGCAAAACATATTGTTTGTCTTCCAGCAAATATTGTTCGACAAGCTTGTTTGCAGTATCTACAATCCAATATTCCTTTACCCCTGCTGCGGCGTAAGCGTCTTTCTTATAACCCCGATCATTCTTTGCTGTACTGGGTGACAAAACTTCAACGACCAGATCCGGTGCGCCGTAAATACCATTTGTTTTGATTTTGCTGCGGTCACAGACAATCATCATATCCGGAATGAAATGGTCTTTCTCGGTTAGATACAGGTCAATGCCATCTGGAAAAGGGATACATCGTTTTCCCTTTAGATAAGATTGAAAAATGTAATAAATCATGCCTGAAACGCGGGTATGATTGACTGCCGGACGCGGCGACATTGCTACGATCTTTCCGTCAATCAGTTCTTCCCAGATTTCTTCTTGGTATGCCAGGTTAGTGTTCATAGAATCAGTCCTTTTTTACTGGCGTCCAAATTGGACACCAACAACTGAAATTATTCATCATCCATTGTTTCATATGTGTATCCTGTGATAATATTGCCACTATCATCAAAAGAGGGCATTAAAATTCCAATCTTATTTGTTACACCAGAATCATCATCAAAATGCCCATAATATGTCGGAAAGACGCCAGAATTTCCTACAAAATGAATTCCTGTGCCATCCTCAAATCTGACCAGCCACCAATTATAATTGCTGGCTTCAACTCTTTCATGTACAAATTGGACGAAGTCTTCTACAGGAGCAGCTTTAGCAATCTCTTTGTCAACAAAAATGCACGCATATTCACCTATTTTTTCAGTCTTAATTCCATTCATGACTGGTTGAACAGATACCATGGCATCCATAAAGACATTTGTGTGTTTTGGCTGTGGCGCTGGTTCTGGCTGCGGTGCTGACTCCGGAATGGATACAGATGCCGTAACAGACGTATCTAGCTGTGAGCTGGATGTTGCTGAATCGTCAGGTTCGTCCACAAATAAGGCGATGACGCAAAGCACAGCAACCGCTATGATAATATTGCGTTTTTTATGGCTTTTCTTTGCAGGTTTTTCTGCTTGAATAATCTTTGGCTTCTGCTGTTTTTCTTTCTTTTTCATGTGTTTCCTCCAAATGATTGACAAAATGCGTCAATGTTGTATAATATATTTGGAGGTTGCGACCACAACTTCTATGCTTCATTTAAGTCCCGTTCAGCATTTGCGGTGCTGAGCGGGACTTTTTATTGTGATATAATTAGCGCCGGATCAAGCACGCCGATAACCCGTCCGTTGCAAGATATATCTCCTGTCATTTTAATGGGTTGATATTCTGGATTCAAAGACAGTAGTTCTTTATCGCCTAATTCTTTTACATATCCCTCTCCGTTCAATGTAAAAACACCAATTTCGCCTATGCGGATTTCTTTTGTGCGCTCTATAAGGAGCATATCTCCATTATGGAATTGCGGTTCCATGCTGTCCCCATTAACAGGAATGCCAAAAGAAACGCGACGGGTAAGCGGGGTTTCTTTGACCAGCATGGTTTCAAATGCTTCAGGGCCCAAGTATGTACCCGTTCCCGCACTGGCAGATTGCATAGAGTAGCGAAATGGAAGCGCCTTTACAGTTGATTCTGTTGAAGGCGTTTCTTTTTGAGATGCCGAAATCATAGAAAATTCGGAAGATGAATATAACTCTGCAACAAGATTGTCTACATATCTCATGATAGCAGCACGGTCATTTTCGCTGAGATTAAGAAAAGCGGTCAGTACAGCGCGTTCTCTATCAGTTACTTTGTATTCATCTGCTAAGCGGTCAAGAATACTTTTGTTGTCTTGCAAAAGCATATCGCCATTCCCTGTACGCAACCAATCTTCATTTACTGCAAATTCGCGACAAATAGACATAATTGTTCTATCTGTAGGGATGTTGTTGCCACTTTCCATACGGCTAACCATTGATTTAGTTAAACCAATACGTGCGCCGAAAGCCTCCATAGAAAGGTTAAAATGTTTACGAACGCTTGTGATCCGTGTATGCACGAAATGGTCACCTCCTCTCTTGTAAAACAGTATAACATGTTATGTTGCATAATGCAACAATATTTTTATAAATCCCTTGACAAAGTTTTTTAATTCAACTATAATAAGATCAAAAGTTACATGACGCAACTCGTGGAGGTGAAATTATGTACAAAACAGAACTGGATGCCCGCCGTTTAGAAGAGCAGTTAAAAAAACTGCCTGCGGACGTGCAAGAGCGTATCGGCTATATGATTCAAGGCGCATTGCTAGTTTCAGGGGATCTTGTTGAGCGGCAGCCCAACGCCGCACCTGCACAGTAAGGAGGAAAAACAATATGGATAAAACTACTATCACTATCCCCGTAGAACTTGAAGGGATGGAAGCAGTGCAGCAAAGCGTTGCGCAGTTGGTTGAGGCACTGAAAGAAGCCAGAACATTGACAGATGCACTGGCTTCCGATATGGAGAAACTGCAACCTAAAGCACCCAAAGTGAATGCCGGGGAAATTGACGAAAATCGATTTTGGGAATGCGTTGCGCGGTTCTTTGTGGCTGCATACGAAAGCAGGTGCAGCCACAAACCAGTCACAGGGAATGA
>CAXHNU010000203.1:0-4327 GCA_964017555.1 uncultured Butyricicoccus sp.
CATGAAAATGTAGCAATGCCGCTTTTTATCCCGGAATCCCTGCTCCAGCGTGAAAAAGATCATGTAGAAGGGTTTGCGCCGGAAGTGGCATGGGTGACCCATGGCGGTTCGGAAAAGTTGGAAGAACGCCTTTGCGTTCGTCCAACATCAGAAACCCTTTTCTGTGAACATTATGCGAAAACCGTTCGTTCCTGGCGCGATCTGCCCAAGCTGTATAACCAGTGGTGCAGTGTTGTGCGCTGGGAAAAGACAACCCGTCCTTTCCTGCGCAGCCGTGAATTCTGGTGGCAGGAAGGGCATACTGTACATGCCACAGAAGCGGAAGCACGGCAAGAAACTATGCAGATGCTGAACATTTACGCAAGGCTGTGTGAAGAATATCTGGCAATGCCTGTAGTCAAAGGGCAAAAAACCGATAAGGAACGTTTTGCGGGTGCCGTGGAAACCTATACCATTGAAGCCATGATGCACGATGGCAAGGCATTGCAGTCAGGTACCTCCCATTATTTTGGCGATGGCTTCGCGCGGGCGTTTGATATGCAGTACACCGATAAGAATAACACACTCCAGTATATGCACCAGACGTCCTGGGGCGCATCTACCCGTTTGATTGGCGCGATTATTATGACCCATGGTGATAATGAAGGGCTGGTTCTGCCGCCTAAAATCGCACCATTCCAGCTGGTTGTGATCCCGGTTGCGTCCCATAAACCGGGCGTCACCGAAAAAGCACAGGAATTGCTGCAAACCATCAAGACTGCTGGTGTGCGCGCAAAAATTGACCTTTCTGAAAACAGCCCCGGCTGGAAGTTTGCGGAATATGAAATGAAAGGTTTCCCACTGCGTCTGGAAGTTGGTCCGCGTGATATTGAAAATGGGCAATGTGTTCTTGTCCGCCGTGACAACCGCGAAAAAACCGTGGTAAAATTTGAAGATCTCGCCGTGGCAGTGCCAAAGCTGCTGGATGAAATCCAGGATGCGTTGTATCAAAAAGCGCTGAAAAACCGTGAGGAACATACGTATACGGTGAAAACTTTCGATGAAATGAAGGAAACCGCGAAAAATCATACCGGTTTTGTCAAATCCATGTGGTGTGGCGAGCTTGCCTGTGAAGAAAAGGTGAAGGAAGAAGCAGGGATGTCCTCCCGGTGTATGCCGTTGGAGCAGGAAAACTTGGGGGAAGTTTGCCCCATCTGCGGCAAACCCGCGAAAAAAATGATTGTTTGGGGCGTTGCTTACTAAGCATACGCCGCAAAGTTTGCGCATAAAATAATAAGCCGTAAAAACAGGAGGGCAGCATAACAACTGCCCTCCTTCGTGCAGGGAAAAGGGGTGTGGATATGGGTCAGGGCGCAGCAAGTTCAGCCATGGATGAAAATGCTGTCAGTACGGTTGGTGACGTGGTTGAAACTGTTGTAGATGAAGTCGTTCCGCAATCCGTAATGGAACGTATTGATGAATTTTCACAGACAAAGCTGGGCGGCATTGCGGTGACTGTGATGAGCATTGCGATTACCGTGCTGATATGTGCGATTGCTGTCAAGCTGACAAACCGGTTTTTTCGGCGCACACTGCAAAAAATGCTGGAAATTGGCAACCCCGCAGCAACAGCGTTTGCGTATTTGCGGTATTTGGCGCTTGGCGCAATTTATTTCACGGGATTTGCCGTGATTGTCAGCAATATCCCACCGTTGGCGGTTGGCATGAATAAACTTTTTGCCGCAGGCGGCGTGCTTGCTGTGGTCATTGGGCTTGCTTCACAGGAAGCCATGGGTGCGATCATCAGTGGGGTGATTATCCTGGTTTTTAAGCCGTTTGGCATTGGGGATGTTGTCAATGTGGTGTCTAGCGGCGTATCCGGCACAGTGGAGGAAATCACTTTGCGGCATACCATTATCCGCACCATTGAAAATAAACGCATTATCATCCCAAATGACACCATGAACAGCGCAATTATTGAAAACGCGAACCATACTGAAAATAAAGTTTGCTTAATGCTGGATGTTGGCATTACTTATGAATCAGATATTGAACACGCCATGCAGATTATGCGGGAGGAGATTACCAGCCACCCGGATTATTTCGATTACCGCACTGCGCAGGAACAAAAAGATGGTGCCCCGCCCGTAGTGATCCGCGTGCAGGAACTGGCAGATTCCGCTGTGGTCATCCGCGCACAGCTTTGGGCGCGTGACAATAGTACGTCATTTGCCATGCGCAGTGATTTGCTGAAATCCATCAAAGAACGCTGTGAAGCGGAAGGTGTTGACATTGCGTATCCACATCTTGTTGTTGTCCCCAAATGAGGCTTATTCTCCTGTGGATTGCCGGTCTAAAATATCTTGGATGGTCTGCACCTGTTCTGCGGTCAGCGAAACTTGTTTTCCATCATATCGGACATAGCTTTCGGTTAAGTTGATGCCATAACCCGTGCCAAATTCCGTGTCAACATTGTATTCCGGCAGGCAGCGGCAGATATCTTCATGGTAGTCCAAATAGCGCAGTAAATCGGTCAAAGCGACCGAGTCACTGCCCCAAAAGGTAAGTTCCAGCGGTTCCCCGGGTGTTTTGCGGGTGACAGTTGTCACAGTATTGCCGCAATACCCTGCCGCTTCATGTGCAATGGTATTATCTTCTGTGGGCTGTGTATGGCTGTGCTGCGGCGCACTTGTAACAGCTGATGTGTCCGACGGTGGGATGTTTGCAATATTTTCTTTGCTTTGGGCGGGTTCCCCGCAGGCAGAGAGCAATAAAAAAGCGGGGATGCAATAAATCAGCAAAAATTTTTTCATCATCATATTGATACCTCCTATCTATTTTTATAGACGGGAAAACCACAAAGATTGTTCCCAAAGATGGACGATATTTTGCCGGGCAAACAAAAAACCCCATGCCGCAAACAAACTGCGGCGTGGGATTTTTTTGATGTTTTTTAGGCTTGTTGGGTAAGCTGATGGCTGATAAATTGGCGTGCTGTGCGTGGAGAACGTCCATTGCGGCGGAGCGCAAAGCGTTCCGCCAGCAGGGAAAGTTCTTCCGCAGGCATTTTTAAGCCATATTCATCGGCAAGCTGATGGACAATAGACAAGTATTCATCTTTATCCGGCACAGAAAATGTGATTTCCAGCCCAAAACGGTCAGATAGGGATGTAATTGTTTCCAACGTATCGCGTACATGGATATCATCACCTTGGCGGGCGGAAAAACTTTCACGCACCAGATGGCGGCGATTGGAAGTGGCATAGAGAATCAGGTTATCCGGCATACCGGACAATCCGCCTTCAATAAAAGCCTTTAATGCGGCAAAGTTTTCATCTTCGACATCAAATGAAAGGTCATCCATAAAAATAATAATGCGGTAAGGGCTGCGGGCAGCTTTCGCGCAAAGCATCGGGAAAGCATTCACCTGGCTGGGCGACAACTCCACAATTTTCAGTCCGCGGCTGGCATATTCGTTGACAACAGCTTTCACTGTGGAAGATTTGCCGGTGCCTTTGTCGCCATAAAGCAGAATATTATTCGCAGGGCGTTTTTCCAAAAAAGCTAACGTATTGGTGATAACCTGTTCTTTTTGGCGGGCATAGCCTTTCAGGTCGTGCAGACGGATGGGATCTGGCTGTTCGATGGCAAGGATTTCTCTATTTTTGCTGACTGTAAAGAAAGATGCCTTTGCAAAATACCCATAGCCATTTTCACGATAATAAGCGGCAAGTTCTGTGCCAGTTTGAAATGGCAGTGGCTTGCCTGCGGGGAAAACAGGAAGCCCTGCAAGGGCAGCGTTATCGTTTGGAAAAGCGGTTTGCGCCTGGTTCAGAAAATCCTGACCGCTAAGCGACAGCATTGCGGATAAGGTTTGCAAATCGCTGGTTGCCGCGTCCAGCACTTGCTGGGAGGGGTGTTCCAGTGCAGCAGTCAGCACATTGCTGTCGCATTGGACTAGGTGCAGGATACGTGTACCAGCGTCACCGAATTGATAAATCCGTTCACAAAGCGCCCCATATGCTTCACCAAAGGTGAAAACATCTTGTGAAAGCGATTGTAAAACTTTTTTATATGCAGTGATAATCGGTTTTCCTGCCAGGCCGCGCAGTACGGACAGAAAAGACGTGCGCACTTGTATGGTATGGAAATCCATAATCATCCTCCTCCTTTATGGGATTCTTTTTTTCATGATTATTATAGTCAGTTTGGGGGGATTCGTCAAATATTTATTTTCAGCCGTTACGCTTTATCAGGCTTTCGCAATTGCCCCATGGCGTGCATAGCATAAAAGAGAACCACAATAAGGAGGAGCACTTGCATGAGAAGAGCAATGATTGTATGCCAT
>CAXHNU010000204.1:0-4318 GCA_964017555.1 uncultured Butyricicoccus sp.
ACACGGTAAATAGCTCTTTGCCATCATCAACAGTACATTCAAATAATTTCATAGCAACTTCCTTTCTTGCTGGACTTCAAAACAGGTCAGGGTTTTCATAGTCCCACAGTTCAAAATTAACATAGCCCCAAGTATTTTCTGGATACTTTTTCAACAATTCATAGCCAATATCGTGCCATGATTCAGGATAATTTTTGATATCGGTAAGCACACTTACCATTGATTGTACGATTTCTGCAAGGTTGCTGTCTTCTTTCTTTGCTGCATATTCAGCCAATTCAAATATAATGTGTTTCATTTCTTTGTCCTTTCCGGCTTTTAGCCTGTCCATATGGTTTATAACTTCCTATGAATACCGTATTACTGGTACTCATAGCAGGTTACAAGCCTGCTTTAATGTTTCCTCATTCTATGGACTTCATTATCCAATCCGCGCATAACGTCATAATCAATGTATAACTGTAAGTCGTGTGCTTTGTTGGTGTAGTAGGCTATCAGGGTATCATAGCCACCGCGCGTTCCCGTTTGTGCTATGTCAAATTGGGATTTCAGCACCCGGCATTTAATACCGTTCATTTCACAGTATCCTTTTACTACTGTGACTAATTCTTTCATGATATCCATTTTCGCTTTCCTTTCCGGGCTTGTGCGCCCTTGCCGTTTGGTTTGTTTCATTTGATGAATCTATTATAGTATCATTGCGCAATGATATCAATTGATAAGATGCACAATATTGCGCAATGATATTTGTGTGTTTTTATCGTTGCGTAATATAAAATTTAATGATATACTAAATCTAATTAGATGCTTCAAACTTGTAAATAAAGGAGAACATTATGTCAGTATCGAAAGCGCAACAAAAAGCACAAAATAAATGGATTGCAAAAGCTTATGATAGGATTAACTTAACCGTGCCTAAAGGCAACAAAGAAGCCATTCAAACTCATGCGCAAGCCCGCAAGGAAAGCGTAAACGGCTTTATTAACCGTGCCATAAATGAAACCATGGAACGGGATGATAACAGTCCTGCGCCTGCTGTGGCTGATTCTAAGGAGGATATAAACAATGAGTAACCGTGAAAAATGCAATGCTATTCTTGATAGTTTTACAGATGCGCAATTAGTTAATGTTGCCGCAATGCTTCAAGCAATGAAGCAAACTATTGACGAATTGGAAGATGAAGCGTTTTGTGAAAGAATGCTTCAAGACTATGAAAATGATCCTGACAAAGGAGATTTTATGCCTATTGAAGATTTTGCAAAAGAGTTAGGACTTGAATTATGAATTACAAAATTGTTATTGATAAGCCTGCCCGTAAATTTATTAAAAAGCAGTCGCGAGAACAACAACAAAGAATTTTAACAGCATTACATCAGTTGCCATATAAGGGTGATATCTTCCCCATGAGAGGGGAAAAGGGACAATATAGGTTGCGCATTGGGACATATCGCGCAATTTATAGCCTTTATCATGATATATTAACAGTCAAAGTAATTAAAATTGATAATCGTGGAGATATATATAAATGATGGTATGTATGACCTGCGGCGCGGTTGCCAAAAAGGGAACAACTACCAGTGTAACAGATACAGGTGATTGCTTGATTATTGTACGGAATGTGCCATGCCTGAAATGCAGCGAATGCGGTGAAGAATTTTTAGTTGCGTCTGTGGCTGAAAAGATTGATGATATCTTGGATAGTGTGGAACGGATCTCAAGCAAAATATTCATTTTAGATTATGCTACTGCCGCATAAATAAATTAAAGGGAATTATCAAAAACGGTTTCGCAGGAAATTGCGATTGTTGAATACACACAGGGCGCGGCTTAACTGAATAGGGCTTTGCTATTGAGTGGATAACGTTTTGTTATTGAGTTGTTGAGGCATAACAATGAATCAAGGGGTGTCGCAAAACACGACACACTTATATATCAAGCTGTGCCTTGTCTGCTGTAATGTCGGTGCGTAACGAAACGTTATACCCCTCCCTAACGAAACGTTACACAGGGGCGCAAATGTCTTTACCTGAAATGATAGCACTACAATACAGATAATAGAGTGTTACGGATTTGCAAGGGTGATTGCAGACATGATACAATGCTTTCAGCAGAAGTGCAGAAGATAAAGGTGCCCGAATTGAAATCATCCACCGCAACCGATGATTATATTATAGTTTTTATTTAACGTTAAATATCTATTTATTTTGTTTAACGTTAATCGAAAGGGTGATCTTATGTTGTCAAATAGCGAAAGAGTGAAAAAAAGTCTACAAAAGTATGCAAGACCGACAATTACAATAGATCGAGAAAAAAACCAAATATATAAAGAATTTGTTGTATCGAAAGGTTTTCAATCACTTACGACTATTTTAATACGGTTTTAGAATATGATATGAAATATGGAATCGTACCGCGAAAAGAAGAAATTGACGGGCTGGAAGAAAAATAGAATTATTCATAAATAAAGCGACAGGTTAAACGCCTGCCGCCTTTACTCTATTTGCTTTGTTTTAGCTCCCGCTTGTACTTGTAATAGGTATTGCGTGAAAGCCCTGCCAGCTTCATTACTTCTATATCGGATAAACTGCCGCCAAAGTCCCGGCTATGCTTTACAATAACCTGTTTCGCTGTTATGCTCTTGCGCGTTGTTAGTTTTGCACCCTGCCGCTGTCCAATCTGCTTACCTTGCAAGCGGGCTGTTTGGATGCCTTCACAAGTGCGCTGCCGCAAGTCTAAGACTTCTTTTTCAGCCTGTTCAAAGGCAAGCTTAATTTGCTGTTTTGCCAGTGCCATCAAATATTGATTGATACCAGACAGAATCAAATCTACACTGGTATTTGTCATCGGGATGCTTTGACTTAAAGCGTTTCTGTATGTATCCGTGTTGATATGCGGTTCTTTCAGGAATACAAGCCGGATGCCTTGATTGAACAGTGATTCATATACCGTAAAGCCTTCATCTGCTGTGCGGCTCATACGTGATACACTGTCAAATACAATGGTATCATCCCGCTTGACGGTTTTTATTAGCCTGTACCATTCTTTGCGCTGGAATGTTGTGCCGGTAAAGGTTTCTTGAATAATGATTGCCGCTGGAAACGCTTGCTTGATGTTTCGTATTTGGCGGTCAATGCTTTGTTTCGCTGTGCTGATGCGTACATAACCATAAATAGACATAGTAAAACTCCTATTTGGAATAGTATTAAATCTGACGACCGTTAAAAAAGTGCCATAGTATATATAAAATTATCTGTGGATAATGCAAACTTTTAATACTTTTCGCGCATACGTTAAATTTGATACTGGAAACACAAACAAAAACCCTTGCTTTGTCGCAGGGGGTAATTTACATTTTGAAATTCAATCCATTTTCAAGGACGGGAAAGGTACATCTGCTCAATGTACAGGCGGCTTTGATTTTTTGTAATACAAGTGTATCAATTTCAATATAATTTTTTGTATCAGTATTCAAGTTGATATATTCAGATATTAAAAAATTTACAGCAACAAGGGGCTATACCTATCTAACATTTATCTAACACTCTGCGGAATTACCAAAATCCCCAAATTAGAACCATATGAAAAAGTTGCGTTTTTATCTGTTTTAAGGCTGAAACCTTGTAAAATCCCCAAAGCGGGTTACTTTAGGAATAATTTAGAGCTGTGCCTTGGTCAAGCGCCAAAACGAATCGGTTCATAGCAAAAATCCCTCTTTTCCAGTTAATAATGATCTTATGATACCGCTTGTACAGGGGATCTGTCAAACCAAGGCTCACCTTGCGCCATCCATCCATGCGCCATATGCCTGGGCTTCAATATATTCCACTGGCATATGATTGTATTCTTCTAATGTATCACACAGTTTGCGGTCATAATGGATACATAACCTGGCTTTTTCCCCTTGAAAGGAATGGCAGGCATTGATATGGATTTTTTCGCCTGAATCATATATCATATATTTTTTATCGCAATAGCTTGGTGTTTCTGTTTGCGATTCTTTGATAATCTGGCTGATCGGAATTTCGATGAAGCTGCTTATATTTTTAGCAGTTCCAGTTTTTCGCCTGAATATGCGGAATATACGCATTTTCATCATCTCCATCTTTGCTTTTTTAGATTTTCAATCAAAATACGGTTTGTTAGTTTGATTATAGCATGGGTAAAGATACAATTCAATCTGCCGGTTTAAAATTGCCGGAATTTCAAAAAGGAAAATAGCGGCGTTCAATGATGTAAACTGCGTTAAACCATATAAAATTGATTTCTGTGGGAAAAAGCAGCCATAGCGTTGCAACTTGCGCCAGTTTATGATATGATA
>CAXHNU010000205.1:0-4298 GCA_964017555.1 uncultured Butyricicoccus sp.
CCTTGCAAAATCATCGAAAATGTATCGAAAAACACGTTTATTTTAGAAATGTATGGGCTTTCGCCGTCCAGAATACGCGCAAAAAACGCAGTATGGCAGGCGAAACCTGCGCATCTTTTCATGTGTGCTGCCTGTCGCTTCCCAAGCCTTGTTTTTACCGAAAGGTCAGGTAATTTACTGCTGCGCACACTGCGGATGCGGTACCGTATGCGGTTTTATGAAGGGCTTGTTGAGCTGGACGGTCAAAAGCGGCTTGATGGAAGCTGGAAACTTGGGCAGGTTATCCCTGGTTTTGCCTTTCCGCAGTTTCAATGTGTTGCTCGCATAAAGCACAATTACCGGGAACAGCTTATTGCACTGGATGGCAGCGAACGGCTTGACGGCGGTTGGAAGCTGCACCAGGGCTATCCGGCAATGCGGTTTATCACGCGATTTTGGAATGACGATGAGGGTTTACAGTGCGCCGCGCTTGAAATAGGGACAGCATTCCAAAACCCACATGGCGGGATGCGAAAAGCGGCGCTGCGGTTTGGGGCTGGGTATAAAAATGTCATCACATATAGTGCGCCGGAAATGAGGTTTCATGCCCGCGTGACAAACCGCTGTGGCTCGATGAATGGTACGCTGCAAAAAGGCATTGCCCGAAAAATGGATGGCACATATCAGTTTAATGGCGCAATAACATTCCGCAAAACTCAAAGCATAAAGGAGGAACTCTAAAAATGGCAGACGAAAAAATCATGACAGTAGTGACCGATTACCGGCGGGAACAGCTTTGCAAAATTACCAGCGGCATGATCACCACAATACCGAAAATTACACATATCGCGTTTGGCAGCGGCGGTGTCAATAATGTGCCTGTTCGGGCGCAGATTGCCTTGAATAAAGAAGAAGGACGCTATGAAATTGACAGCGTTTCCTATCCGGCGCCGACTACAGCACGGTATACTGTGACGATCCCCGAAGATGATTTGGACGGCGTATCTATCAGCGAAGCTGCGCTTGTTGACGAAAACGGTGAATTGTGTGCCATCCGCAATATGCTGCCAAAGGGCAAAGATTCCGGTATGGCATTTGTTTTTACGTTTGATGATGAATTTTAACTGGAGGTACAAATCATGTCTGAATTCTATCAATTAACCCCTGAATATCATGAAGAAATCCGCAGATTGCAACGCAGTGACCCGGCAGACGCGGAAGATACTTTTAATCCCTTATTCCAGGCTATTCTTGAAAACATCTTGGCTGTGAAAACCGGGCTGGAAGACCACAACCAGAGTACAAATGCACACGCCGATATCCGGCAGGTGCTGGGCGGCAATATGGATGCGCTGCTGGCAGATTTGGCTGCGCATACTGGAAATCAGGATAATCCACATCAGACAGACTATGAACAGACTGGCGCGGATAAGAAGGGCAGTGCGGCGGCAGTACAGGCAAAATTGGAGGCACATAACCTGGACGCAAATTCCCATGCGGATATGCGCACACTGATTGGCGGCGGGCTGGATCAGCATAACGCAGATGCGAGTGCACACGCTGATATCCGCAAGACAGTCAGCGATTTAGGGAAAAATATGCAGTCCGGTTTGGAAACGCGCATTGCACAGCTAGAAAGCCAGCTTGCCAGCGAGATTTCTGCCCGGCAGTCGCTGGCTTCACGGGTGTCAGCCACAGAAAGCAGCCTGCGGCGTACCAGCTATTTTGTCACAGGGACCTATAATGGTTCTGGTTCATCGAATACACAAACAATTTCAATTGGGTTTCAACCGCGTGCGGTATTGGTCGTTGCATACCGTGGATACTATGAGGAGCAGCATGACCGAACTTGTGTACAGCTGGCTGTGCGCGGCGCAAATGCAAAACTAGTATCTATCACAAGCAGCGGATTTTCTGTCAAAGGAATGCTCAATGGTGATGGTTCTGCGGAAAATCCTTATCGATATCTTGCGATGGCTTAAAAGGAGGCGTGACCAATATGGCTGAAACTACAGCAGCGGCTGTTTATGAACTGCCGGAAAATCCTGTATATCATGAGGATATTCCGAAGCTGACACAGGATGACTCAGTAGATGCGGATGAGGTTGTTAATCCGCTGATACAAAAGATATTGGAAAATGCCCATGCGGTGAAAAAGGAACTGACAGACCACAACACTAGCGAAACAGCACATGAGAATTTATTTGGCAACATTTTTCCTTATGTGCTCCCAGAAGGATTTGGGGATTTTCTTTTGAAAAGTGCGGGCGATGCATGGCTTGTTTTTGCGCGTGATGATGATTTTCAAATTCTTGTGCAAAATGGAGCGGAATACGGTAAATTAGATCTGTCCACCAATAATGTTGGACTTGAGCTGGAAAGTGATGAATGCGGTTTTTCCAGCGTCATACTTAATCCCGGCTCAATTATGCTGGGTAGTGACAGAATCGAGATAAGTACTGGCAATTCGGCAATTGTTCTTGAAGACAATAAGATATACATTAACGGCAATGTGGAAATTCCCGGTTCTCTGGATATGACTAACGGAATGATAAAAAACCTGCCTGAACCGACAGAACCAGGCGATGCCGCGACATTGGCAACTGTAGTGGATAATGCAGAGGGTGCTGTAAATAGCAAGCTTCCAAAGGTTTTTACAGTGACCATTCCCGCGACAAATACAGGCGTTACCGGTTCAGTTTCCCACACATTCCCAAGCTGTACAGCAAATGAAACAGATTGCATTGCTGACGCTGCGCCTGCCGCCGCAAGCTGGGATGCGTTCTATGGCTGCAACTTCCGGCTGAAAACCATCAGCCCGACGGGGTTTACTTATACCGTGGACAGTAATTTGACCAGCCCGATGACGGTTTATATTACTGTGCAGGATATTAGACCGCTTGATACTGTACCAGAAGGGGGCGCGTGAAATTGATTTTGAATCGCAGATACCGGAAGAAAAAGCCTAAAGCAAATGTTTTTGGCGTTTGTTGGGATATGGGCAATGAGTCAACAGCGCTTACACGCCTTACACCAGGTAATGATCCGTTTGGGTTGGTTACAGTCGAGGTTAAAACAAACCCTTCTCCTGCTGTTGGTGCAGGTGCAGGTAGTTCTCCTTTTGATAATTATTCCCCGTGGAAAGACATGGAGGAATATAACATCATTGAACAGGTCGTGAAATATAAGCGTGGAGATGCTGATTTTTCGCGTACTGGTCATAATACTGTGGTTTATATTCCGGTTTTTTATTACCATATTACGCAAGGTAGTTATGGTTTGCGCTACTTTTATATCAGCGATACGGAAATAGAGGGTTTTACCAAACACCCTGGCTCTGGCAAGTATGTTGGCAGATATAATACTGTTGCAACGGATTCGACATTGCAACGTGTTGCTGTTCCTGGTGCGGGATATCACACTTCAATTTCCGGACAATTGCCAGTAGTCAGCAAGACAAGGGCGAAATTTAGGGAAGCTGCAAAAAGTAAAGGCGATAAATGGGGCTTATATGACTATGTGACTTGGTGTGCTGTCTGGCTGCTTTATCTCGTAGAATTTGCAGACTGGAACAGTCAAGCGAAGATCGGACAAGGTATTGTAAACGTAAGTGCAGCACAAAACACAGGCGGTACAGACACCATGTTATACCATACTGGCAGGGCTGCGGGGACAGATGGACAAACTGCGGTGCAATACCGGCATATTGAAAATCCATGGGGCAACATTTACGAATGGATTGACGGTATCAATTTCAACGATGACGCGGTTTATGTTTGCACAGATCCTACAAAATATGCGGATGATACAGCAACAGGATACACGAATATCGGAAACAGAGCTCAAGACGGAGGATTTATAAAATCATTTGGTTTATCTCCTGATGCGCCGTATGCGTTTTTCCCTGAAGCGATTGGCGGGAGCAATAGCACTTACATACCCGACGGTTGTTATTATCTCATTGATTGGTGCGTGCTTTATGTGGGCGGCTTCTGGGGCAGTAGGCAGTATGCCGGTCTGTTTCACTTCGGCGCGAACTACGCGTCATCGTACACGTACTCGATCTTCGGCGCCCGTCTCCTTTTCCATCCAGGAAGCTAGAGAGTTGGAACAACATGACTTTGATTTTATAAGCCGGAGTTGCCCTTTTGGGGGCAATTTCTCCCGCTTCCCGCTCACCGGTCAAGGAGGTGATGAAAAATTATGCAAGTAACCATCAGCGCGGATACCATCATCAAAGCAGCTTCCCTGCTGACTGCACTCAGCGTTATTGGCGGCGCAGTGCTTTGGGGCATCAAGTTTGTGGCACGCATTAAGCA
>CAXHNU010000206.1:0-4295 GCA_964017555.1 uncultured Butyricicoccus sp.
CGACTGAAGCATTCGTTCTGCCCGTTCCGCTTTTACCTGGGCTTCATTTGCTGCCTGCCGTTCCTGCTCTGCCTGCTGGTTCTTTTTCCGGAGGCTGACCTTGAGTTCTGCAATGGAAGCATCTTTTTCCGTCACTTTTTCGGACAGTTCTTTGGTCGCTTTGTGGATGGCATCCTGAATCAGAGCATCCATATCCTGCTGTACTTTCCGTCGTTCTTCTTCTCGGATTGCCATACGCAAGGTTTCTGTATCCACAGCTGGTGTTTGCCGGTCTGGATTTTGAAACGGGACAGGATTTGTTATCGTTTCTGTTTTTGCTTTTCCGCCAAACAAACTGCTCCAAAATCCAGGTTTCGGCTGTGTATTTTCCGGCATGGATTCTTCCGGGTCATGCTCCACCTTTTCCACACCAGTATAATACAGTGACACATCTCGGAAATTCCTTGGATGGATGATATGCGATACCATTTCATCGACTGGGACAATATCTTTATTGATGATGTCATAAATACCATAGCTGACCAGCGCTGCCAGCAGGGAATCTGTTTTTGCCCTGAGTTTGGAGATAAACACAATCCTGGTATCCGGGATTTCAATCCGGATTTCTTCAATCATTTGCAAAATGGGTGTATTCCCTTGCAGCGTATCCCGCAAAACGAGTACATCCGGCTGGGTATCTTTCAGCAGCGGCAGCACAGCTTCTTTATAAGTTGCTGTGCCAACACACAGAAAATCATCCCTGACCATTGTTTTGATTGTTTCTTCAGTTTCTTTATGGTTGATTGCAAGCAATAATTTTTTCATAACAGTTCCTCCTTCCTTTAGACCTTTTGTTCAAATACCCGCTGCTGCAAGCCATAATCAGCAAAATGGAACATATTGCTGATAGCATCATATTGAAACAGCGCTTCCGGAAAATCCATCTGCCGCAGACGCTCGGATGTGGTGAAATAAATATCAGAATAATCCATGCCACGCATCAGTTTCAATTCTGTATAGAAACTGTTTTCCGCCGGGATAACCACAAGATATGGGATTTTTCGGTTCAGATGCTTGAGCATAACAGCGCTCATGCTGTGGTAATAGACAATTTTCTTCAGCACAGACAAGGGTCTGTCCCAAAATACATCCAACAAAAATTCCTGTGGGCGTCCATCCTGCACAAGGATTTTCCGGTTGAAGTTCAGTTTGCGGATATACGCAAAAAATTCCGTATAAGGAGCAATCTCATCCATAAAGGCGCTGGATGAACAGATGAACCCATGCCGGTCTGCAATATCCTTTGTGAGTGCAGCAATGGACTGGCTGAAACGCACACTGTTTGGCGCAAGCCGGTTGAAAATCAGGTCAAGCAGCTTTTCCGGCGTATCCACATAAATTTCAAAACAGGAATCTAAAGCATCCAGCAATCCTGTTTGCAATGTGGATAAAACCGTTTGCCGCCGCTGCTCTGCCATTTGCACAGAATTTAAGATGAACAGGACAATGGTTTTCCGGTCTTTGTACCGATATTCCCTGGACTTCAAAAACTCCCGGTAATGGTTCCATTTTGACAGCAAAGCATCTGATTTCTCAGTTGACATATCCATCTCCAGAAAAAGATCAACCTGATTAAACTGAATCAGTCCATCCGGACGGATGACCGTATACAAATCCAGGAATTTTTCATCTTGATAAGTAAACGCAATTTCGCCGGCTGCCCGTTCCTCAAATGCCAGCTCAAACTGGTTCAGCGCCATCTGATGCCGCAGGTTATTGGGCTTCATTTTTAAGCTGCCAGCCAGCCGCAGCGCATTTTTCATCTTGCCGGTATCTAAATCCATGATTTCTTTTGGGATGTTGAACAGATATCGGTAAGTTTCAATTCCAAGTGTGGTCAGGAACAAGGCAGGGAAATCCTCGCCATATTCCACAGGTTCAATCAGTCCTTTTTGCAGCATCCAGCGAATTTTTCTTGCGGCAAATGTCCTTGACGCATCCATTTTCCGATAAAAAAACTGATATAATAAATCTTCATTCAGGCATCGGTGCTGATAAATAGACTGCAAAACCATTTTATCCATGCTGCCCATGGCAGCAATCATATCCAAGTCTGGTTTTCTGACAGGCAATTTTTATCCCTCCTATCCTCTTATTTTATGCGGAATATGCGCTTTTTATTGGACACAAAAAGAATCCGGGATACAGTTTTCACCATATCCCGGATGATTGCTTACAAGAACAGATTCCAGAAGAATCCAATTATCACGGTTGCACCGCCCAGCAAAGCCACACCAATGCCGGAGGTTAAAATACCCATCATCGCCCTGTGCCGCGCCTGTTCATTATCCCCTGCTGCGGATAGTTTTGTGATACAGAAAATAAGCGCCAAAAATGCTGTCACTGTGGCAAATCCCGTGACGGCAGTTGCCATACTCTTATATTTATCCAGTGGCTTTTTGACCAGGGTTGCAATATTTTCATCCCGTGTCATGCGGGGGAAATCTGCTCCGCTGATGGTGATGCCATTGCCATTCCCTGAGAAATTGATATTCAGTGCATATGCTGCCTGGATCATGCCGGAAAGCATGACGGCAATCAGGCATATAAGCACCAAAAAAGAAAAATGCCGTTTCATCTTATTCCCCTCCCCTACTGCAGGAATCTATAAAAGAACGCGATAACAAAAGTCAGGCTGCCCATCAATGCAACACCAATTGCGGATGTGGCAATCCCTGCAATCGCCTTTTTTCTGGAGAAATCATTATCCAGCGTTGTTGCCAGCTTGCTGATAAAGAAAAACAGCGAGAAAAGTGATGTGGCAGTCAAAATGGCAGTGATAAAAGCTGCCAGGTTTTTATATTTCATAAAAAGTGCGGGGACATCCATTTGGGCTGTCCCTTTCCAGCCATTATCATCTATGACGGTTTTCCCTGCATTGTCTTTCACCTGAATGCCGTCAAGAAATGATGTAATGCCTTGTGCATAAGCAGGTACAACGGCTGACAGGCAAATGCAACATAACACAAAGACCGCAAGTATTTTTTTCATGATACCCCTCCCTATTGCAGCGCATGATATGCAATACCGATAATGATAGACGCCGCGCCCATCAGTGCCAGCGCAGTGCCGGAAACCATGATCCCACTGATTGCTTTTCGCCGTTCCTGCTCGTTGGAACCTGCTGCTGCCAATCGGAAAAACCGGTAGATCATCACGCCAAATGCGGTAATAGTAATCATGCCGACAATGAAAATCAGCAGGTTTTTATATTTTATAAACACTTTCTCATAATCCAGCGCATCTGTTTTGACCTGCCCCACATTTACACCCTGGTTATCAATCGCAATGCCGCTGAATGGGTCAAAAGTATTCCCTGCCTGCGCAAGTACAGGCACAGACAGGATACAGAATAACATGGAAAAAAATCAGTATTCTTTTCCACATAACCGCAGCCTCCTTTTCAAAATGATAAGGGAAAAGGGCAGAACAAAAATGTCCTGCCCTCCTTCCTGCAAGCCTGAAAAGTATCAGGTGTTGTTGCTGATTGCGCCATAGAAGAATCCGATCACGATGGTTGCACTGCCCAGCAGAGCAACGCCGATACCTGTGGTCAGGATGCCCATAATTGCCTTCCGGCGGGCTTGCTCATTGTCACCAGAAGCTGCCAGTTTGGTGATTTGCAGAATCATTGCACCAAAACAGGTGATGGTCAGGATGCCAGTAAACGCCATGATGATGTTCTTATACCGGCTCATCAGACCGTTAAAGTCTGTATCTTGTCCATCGCCTACTTTAACATCCAGCTTGCCGGCAGAGCCATTTGCGCCCTTATTATAGGTGATGCCGTCCAGGAATCCTGTGGCATTGTTGCTGTTGCCAGCCACCTGGGCAGCCTCAGCCTGTACAACAGGCAAAGCAGCCTGCCGGGCAGGTGCGCCAAAGAATACGCCCATGAACAATGCAAGCATACAAACCGCCAAAATGCGTTTCATCTTGTGCATTGCACTTTTCCTCCTTCTCAGCAAAATCGTGAGCAGGTAAATGGATGTCTTTTTTCTGCTCAGTTTATTCTATGCAGAATAGATTTTTTTATCTTGAGAAAAAAGAGGACGGGAAGCCGGTTTGCTTTCCTGCCCTCTTTTCAGTGTGTCATTGATTACAGTTCTTCACTCTTAAAAGCTGCATACCCTTCATAATAGTAACTGTGGTCAATGCCTTTCATATAGACTTCAAGGCTGTCAACTTCGTCTGTTAGCGCCGCTTTCAAAATATACTTAATCTCCATATCCCGAATGGGGCTGCGTTCCATAGCC
>CAXHNU010000207.1:0-4272 GCA_964017555.1 uncultured Butyricicoccus sp.
AAACTCGACAAGAATTTTCAGGTTTGTCACATACTTTTGTAAAGTAAGCATTTCGTTGTTTAATTTGCAAGGTACACTTTTCGCTGTTCCCTTTCGGGGTGACAGCTCATTTATTTTACCACGCTCAGTTTCGTTTGTCAAGAACTTTTTTAACTTTTTTCAAAGTTTTTTGACTTCGTTTTCTGTTTTTGAAGTTCTTCCGAAACTTTTCGGGGTAAATCGCCGCCCTGTGGGACAGCTTATTTATTATACCGCACCAGCATCAACTTGTCAAGCACTTTTTTCATCTGCCAGCAAAGTTTCTTCGGTTTGGTATCCGCTGTATCCGCAATGCTATGTGGGCTGTTTTTTCCCGTACCGCTCCCGCGGATTTACCGGTTTTTTCAGCCCGTTTTTACGACTGTTTTTCAGCCCCTCTCGCGGGACAGCTTGATCAGTATACTGCTTTTCTCCCCCCTTGTCAACTCCTTTTTTCATTTTTCCGCAATTTTTTTACCCAGCGGTAAAGCAGGGCAATTTTATTGCCCTGCTTTACCTATTTTATATATAGCGGCTTACAGCCAAATTTCCATACCCAATCCTAAAAAATATACCACGCGCCCGGTCACGGGCTTACCAAACACGACCTCAACCGCTTTGGCATAGGCTTCAAGCTGTTCCCGGTATTTTTCCGCACGCGCTGGCGCATCTTGTTTGCGTACCCAATCCGTTTTGAAATCCAGCACTGTAAACCCTTCCTCGGTTTCCAATAAACAGTCAATTACACCTTGCAGCAGCACAGTTTCACCCGGCGCGGTTTGCGCAACTGGATAATATTCCTGCGCTGGCACAACAACCGAAAACTTAAATTCACGTCGTACTTTTGCGTTTGCAAAGCCCTCTTGATATAGTTTTGAGCTGAAAAACCGTGCAATTCGGCTGCATTCAATACAATCTGCTTGTTCTGGCGCTAAAATATGTTTTTCCCGCATCCGTGCCACTTCCCGCTGGACGCCTCCCGGCTGGGCACAACTGTCAAATTCGCAGAACTGCATGAATAAATGATGGGCTGTGCCGCGTTCCGCTGGCGATAACCCGCGCGATTGTCTGTCAAACATTGGCTGCCGCAGCTGCACTTCTGGGCGCGGCGGCATGGTGTCTTCAGCAGCTTCTTCTGCCTGATAACTCCGTTTGATGCCGGTTGCGGTCAGTTTTGCCGGGATATCCTGCAAATATGGGCTTTCATATTCCAAAATTGTATGTACAGGCAGTAATCCTGCTCCCATTTCCGCTTGTTTTTCTAACGGTAAGACCTCTGCCGCTTGCTGTGGTTTTAAAATATGGATATCAAATACATTTGGCGCATTGCTGTCCGGCAAAGCGGTATATCCTGCCAATTCCCGCAATTCTCCCCCTGCGGGGTGCCGTAATAATGGAATGATAATCCATGGCAGCCATGCCCGCATTTCTGCCAGCGCGTATGCCGGTAATGACTGAAGCCGCAGGAGTGCTGCCCATTTTGCAATTTGTGATGCCAATTTCGCGCCTGCGGCGGTCAAAATCAGCTTTTCTTTGGCACGGGTCATGCCGACATATAAAACGCGCAATTCCTCGCTGACTGCCTCGCGCCGTGCGCGGGCAATGGCGGCTTGCCGCCAAATGCTTGGATACTGGACACCACGTTCCAAATCCCGGCATTTCGGTCCTAATCCTAATTGTGGATGCACCAGTATTGGCGCACGTAAATCCTGTTCATTGAATGCTTTTGCACAGTCGGCTAAAATGACAACCGGAAATTCCAACCCTTTGGATTTATGGATAGACATAATGCGTACCATACCACCGCCTGTACGCGCATGGACTGCCTGCCAATCTTCGCCGCGTTCTGCCATGCCGCGGAGCAGCGCGGTGAACCGAAACAGCCCACGGCTTCCGCTTTCTTCAAACAAACGCGCACGCTCAAAAAATGCTAACAAATTGGCTTGCCGCTGGGCGCCGTTTGGCAGTGCGCCATAAATTCCTTGTGCGCCTGTGATATCATATAACCGCTCAATTAAGGTGCAAACCGGCATATCTGCCGCCATGCGGCGAAATGCCGCAAGCTGCTGCAAAAATAATGCCGCTTTTTCGTTTTGCTGTGCCGCAAGCTGCAACGCATCATAAAATTCCGCTTTTTTATCCAGCAAACGTATTTCTGCCAATTCCTGTTCGGTAAAGCCAAATAAAGGCGAACGCAATGTGCCAATTAATTCTACATCCTGGCGTGGATTGTCAATGATATGCAGCAAAGAAACAATGGTACTCACTTCGCTGGAGGCAAGCAGCCCGGATGATTCATCGGTTTCCGCGCCGAACCCTATCTTTTCTAATGCCTGCCGGTAAGTTGCTGCCTGCCGCTTTGCTGAGCGCAATAATATGACAATGTCTGACGGTGTTACCGGGCGCTGAATATCCTGTGCGCGATCATAGATGGGCAGTTTTTCTTTGATTAACGTGTCAATCCGCGCCGCTACCATTTCTGCTTCCAGCAGGGTTTTGTCTGCATCCTGTAATGGTTCTTCTTGTTCCGCGTCCAAAGGTTCTGTCTTTGCGGTGTCTAATAATAACACTTCTGTGTGATACCGGCTGTCCTGCGGCGCCGGATAATTGGCACCGACATACAAGGCTTCCCGGTCAGTATAATCCAAATCGCCCAAAGATTCACTCATCACTTGCCGGAAAATATAGTTTGTTGCTTCCAGCACCTGTGCCCGTGACCGGAAATTCCGGGTTAAATTTTGTCGGCGCGGCTGACCATCAGCGGCTGTCCCCGCATCTGCCCATGCGCGGTATTTGTTCAGGAAAATATATGGGTTTGCCAGCCGAAACCCATAAATACTTTGTTTGACATCACCGACAAAAAACAGGTTGCCTTCCCGGCTGACCGCATTGAAAATGGCTTCCTGCACGGCATTGGTATCCTGATATTCATCAACCATAATTTCATCAAAGCCAAGGCTAACTGTTTTTGCGAGCGCCGTCGGTTCGCCGTCTTTCAGCAGCAAACGGACGGCGAAATGCTCTAAATCCCCAAAATCCACAACGCCATGTTTTAATTTTTCCGCGGCAAATGTTTTGCTGAATGCACGCACGGTTTGAATTAACGCAAGCATTGCCGGGGCAACCAGCATTCGGTCATGGACTTCTGTCTGTTTGTCACAACACAGCAAACGGGTTTGGATTTTATCGGCAACTGTGCGCCAATTTTTGCGCAGCCCTTTTACATATTCCTGGAATTCCTTGTCCTCATAGCCGCGCACCGCGCGCAGCCTGTCATGTGTGATGGACTGCGCCGCCGCAACCGCTTGTTCCCAGCCTTGCCGGATTGCGTTTTGCAATGCTGCCGCATGGTTTCTGTCGGCGGTGAATGCCGGCAAATATGCTTCTTGTAATTGTGGGTCGCTTTCCAGTTCGGCAAGTGCCAAATCTAAACTGGCTAACCCATATTCCACCGCCATTCCGGCTTCGGCTAACAACACCGCATAATGCTTTTCGCTTCCATCTTCTCCGGCATATGTCTTTGCAACTTCTTCTAAAAATTCATCCGGCATGGCATGGCTTTGTATTTTCTCAAATACTTCAAGGATTACCTGACCTAACCGCCGGTCATCCCGCCCAGCGGAAAGCAGGTCACTTAATGCTAAAAATCTTTCGTCTTCACTTTCATAGCCAGATTCCAACACGGTTTCCAGCGCTTCTTCCATGATTTCTGCGCGTTCGCCTTCGTCGGCAATCCGAAAATCCGGCGGCAAATCCAATGCCGCAAATTGTTCCCGTACCAGATTTAAACAAAATGAATGCACGGTTGTAATCTGTGCCCGATGGACAAGCAATAATTGACGGCGCAGTCGTTTGTTATCCGGCTGGCTGCTCAGGCGCGCGGCAATGGCATCCGCAATTTTGCCGCGCATTTCGGCTGCTGCCGCGTTTGTATAGGTCACCAGCAAAAATCGGTCAATATCCGTCGGATTTTGCGGATGGGTCAAACGGCGCAGCACCCGCTCAACCAAAACCGCTGTTTTGCCGGAACCTGCCGCCGCGGATACCAACAATGCCCCACGGTTTTCTTCAATCGCTGCAAGTTGTTCATCCGTCCAGTTTGGCATGAATTTCTTCCTCCTTCCGCAACGCTTCCCAAAATTCATCATCTTTTAAATGCGCAAGCGCACGGATTCGATCGCCCATGGTTTCATCAAACCGGCACGCCGCCCGAAATTCACACCAATCGCATTGCAGCCCTTGCCCTTGCCGACA
>CAXHNU010000208.1:0-4247 GCA_964017555.1 uncultured Butyricicoccus sp.
AAAAGCGCCCGATCCAAACGGTCAAACATTTCAAAACGGGTTTTGGTGCGGCGGATTTTCTTCCAGCCGTTATCCTGATTTTCCTCCGGTTTTACCAAAGTGTTGATGCCGGAATCATACCAGATATCCCCGTCATTTGACATAGACGGTAACAGCATCCCGGATAAAATTGCAGACTCATACTGCATATTTGTGAAAGTTTCCAGTAAACCTGTCACTTTGTTAATTCGAGCATGGGTAATACTTTGATTTGCCGGCGTGCCAGCAATTTTGCCTGCCGTCTGACAAATTGCAAGTACACCATCACGCTCGCCGGAAGTGGTCAGCCAACCTGAACCGAGATAAACAACTTTTTCATCATTGAAACTAGCGGCGTGTTTCAGCCGTGTTTCAAACGCGATTTCACGTTTTTCACCCAGCACAGCAATACCAAGTTTGCCGGTCTGATGCGCATTTTTCAAGTATTCATGCAGTAGCATGGACAAGGCAAGATCCTCGCCGTCATCAATATCCAGCGCAATACAGTTGTAATAAAATGGCTCAAATGCTTCAAAAGCTTTTGAATAATCCTCATTTGTGACTTTCGGATCCTCACCGCCTGTGAGTGCGCCGGAAGCCTCCGGGACATTTGCCAATGTACCTGTCCCATCACCTGCCAAAGCAAAATCAATGTATTTGCTGTTCCGGCAAGCTTTCACAAGATTTGCGGGTTCGTTTGCAGCATCCGCGTCAAATGCAAAAGTTTCCACCAAAGTTGTACCAGTGTAAATGTTGGCTTCTTTTTTGGACGCGTCACCAAGTTTGGGCAGGATAGATAACACAATCGGGAATGTACCTTCATATTTTGCGGTCGCTGTCACTGCATCCTGACTTTCACTGTCCTGAACATTCAACGCCGCTTTTTTGCCGCCCGTGCCCAAACGGTAGGTATACACTGTGGTTGCGCCGCCGTCAAACATCGCCTGTGCTGCTGGTACAGTGAATCCGTCGGCATATTCACCAGTGCCATAATTCTTTTTCAAATCGCCGTTAATGTTTTTCACAACTTCGCCAAGCGGTCCCCAACTTGCGCGGATTGGAATGGCGCAAATGCCATCCTGAGCAGCAGGTGCAGTGGGTGATGTGATATTAGAATAGCGCTGGTACACACCGGCGCGAACCTTATCTTCACCTTCTTTGTAATAAATCGACATCTTATTTCACCTCTTTCTGCCGGAATGCGTCAATGATTTTCCGTGCTTCAGCCGTTGTCATACTGTCCTTTCCGGCGAGCTTCAGCGCGCAGGAAACCACAGCTTTTGACGTACCAAATTCACGATAACCGTCAACCAATTGCTGCATAGAATAGACTGGTTCCGTCCCTTTTGGCGCTGGGATATCGGTTTTCTTTTCTGATTTTTCTGCCATGGATATTTGTCCTCCATCTTTATTTGAAATGAATGTGCCGCAAGGTGTCCACCTGCGGCGGATGTTTTATCTGGGCGTATGTCGCGTCCACAGTAACCTGTCCAGTGTGCAGGGCATCCGCGCTATTGTCTACACGGGTGCGCCGGATGATTATTTGTGTTTCGCCGGATTTTACAAGATGTTTCGCGCGGTTTAGCGCGAAAATTATTTCATGCGCAAGCACAGACGCCGCGGAAACATCCTGCGCGAAAATATGTCCCTGTAAAGTTGCGGTGCGCCAAATGGTCTGCCAGGTATCGGGAATCCATTCAGCAGGCGCCACAGAAGCAACGCGCCAATAAATCCCGGCTGACTTGCCAGCGGGTTTCCAGACTTCCGGCAAACCATCCAGCCCGATCACCGATAAATCCGGGAAAATCTCTGCTGTCCAATCGTTAAACCGCGCTATGGCAGGGTTTTCAGTGGTCAGCAGCGGGAATGCCAGCAGTGAAAATGTTAACGTCACGCCATTTACTTTTGGGTCGCCTTCCGCGTCAATGGCAAATACAATACGCCCATATTGCGCCCCATCCTGCCAAAGCGAGTCGGTATCTGGCGGAGCTTTTTGAAAGAATATAGCCGGTTTTTCGGCATATTCGGTCAAATATGACGCAAGTTCACCGCATGACAGTAAATGTTTGTAAATCGTCTGTTCAATCATAATCTTTTCCTTAATATGGCGTGCTATAGATTTGAATAATATGCGGCATTGCCTGCTGTTTGACTTTTTCCGCATAGGGACGCGGTGCCATACGGCTTGTCCCATTTTCCAAAATCTCACCGAGCAGATACCCGCCGTTATCGGTCTGCAAACTGCTTTCAATGCGTGAAACATACGCATCCCCAGCTTGAAACGCGGACGGTTTCCAACTGTTTCGGAAACTGCCGGTGCGCACAGCAGGCGGCTGACCAGGCGTGGAAGCAGTATAATATTTTTTCGTACCGGGGACGCGGTATTTCCGTCCGCCGCTGCGGCTGCCCGCAAGAACTTCCAGCGCCGTATTTCGCAGCTGTGTTGCTGCAAGCACGCTATTCCGTTTCATCTGCCGTGTCAGTCTGCGGGTTTCATCGTCAATGATATGGCGAAATGTTATAGCAGCGCTCATTGCAGATCCTTCCTTTCCTGTGCAAAATAAATGCAAAAATGCCCAAGCCCTGCTGGATTATGCACGCCAAGCACATACAATTTCTTGCCATGGCATTCCAACATATCACCAGGTTTCGCAGATGCGCCAATACCACGTTGAATGATTTTATACAGCACCGGATGCCCATCTTGTTTCCATTGCTCCGTAGCTTTCCACTGTGCGATATCGCCATGTGAAGCCCGCATAATCATGCCGGCAAAGCAGCCAATGGACGCGAAAGTTTCGGTAACTGGTCTGCCTGTTTCTGTGATGCCGCCCTGCCGTGACAGGACTGTGAAATATTGAAAACCCTGTCCGGGGCGTAAAAACGAATGGAACATAACTTAAAATCTCCGTGGATTGGCGTGTAAATCGCCGTAAAAATACGGCTGTCCCACAGCTTTTTCTTGTATGCGCGGCACAGCGGTTAAGTCCCGCAGTTTCTTTTCTGCTTCATCCAGCATCGCTTTCCAACGTGGGAATCGCTGGCTTAACGCATAAGAAAGACCATCTGCCTGTGTATCGACTTCATAAGACAGTTTCATGACAATTGCCCGCAGACAGGCAAGTTTCGCCTTTTGCCAATCCGGATACTGCCCAAGCATAGCGGCATATTCCTCATCACACAATGCGCAAGTGACAGCACCCATTTCTACTGCGGTATCGCCAAGTTCAAACCGCATTTTATCCACACCGGGGATAGCAAGATTTAATGGGTTATAACTCCAGGTTGCCATGGAAAATCACCTGCTTTTTGTTGTTTGCTTTCGCTGTGGTTTGGGTGGGGATTCCGATTTGTTATCCGGTTCTTTGGGTTTGCCGTCAGACTGTTTTGGTTCGTTTTCTGGTTCTTTCGGTTTGCCGTCTGGCTGTTCCAGCTCGTTTTCCGGTTTCTCTGGCTTATCGTCTGATTTTTCCGATTTACTGTCCGGCACTTCTGCCAGCTTGCCCATTTGGATCAGCCGCCTTGCCATTTCCGGCAAAACAAGTTCAGCCGGGACAGCTTCACCAATCCAGAACTTTTGCCCTGCAAAACAGCAGGGTTTCAATGCTAAATATGCCATATCACACACAATCCTTTAGAAATACTGCAAGATCATCGCCAGTTTTCTTCATATCCGCAGAAAATAGCCCTTCAATAAATTCTGAATGTGTCCCGTTTTCACCTTCGTATTGAATTACAGGCATATACTGCCCATCACCCAACATATCCCAAGTGAAAATATAACCTGCGGATGGTTCATCAATTGCGGGTGCGGATGTTGCATAAGCAAGGATTGCTGCGTTTGCATCGCAGATAAAATCCATATCTTCTGCTTCGCCAAGTCCGGCTTTGTTGTAAATCGCGGACAGTACAACAACCTTTTCCAGCCCGAAAAGTTCCGCCAGCACACGTTCATTGACGGTTGCGGGATTTGCGGTAGAACCGCCAAACTTCACCCGTTCCACAACGCCGGGATGGTTTTTCAGCGCGTTGTACGTATTTTTGCCAAGCCCCAAACGATTAGGGCGGCGCCCTGTGCTTTGTTCAATCTCAGTGCATAAATCATCAAACAGCCGCACAGGATCACAATTATCATCGGTAAATTTGATAAAGGTTTTGCCGGATGTGCTGTATGCTGTGCCGCCTGTCCATTCATTGCTCCAAACACCGGATTTGAAGAAACTTTCAGC
>CAXHNU010000209.1:0-4236 GCA_964017555.1 uncultured Butyricicoccus sp.
CATGCAATCTTGTTTTTAACTGCATCCATTTACCTCCTGTTAGACTTTTTGCCTCATTGCCTTCTCTTTTCTCTGACCGGGGCAAAGGCAGCACCCTTTTTATAACATAAACTCCTTTCGTTATCTATATGAACATGGGCAAAGGATTGAGGCGTATGCTTTGCACATGATTGTTTGCTGTAGTATTAAGGGGCTTTCTGCTCTTTTTCGTTTACTTATTATTTTGACATATGCCAACAGTGCGAAAGAGTTCCTTGTCATTCGATGCCCTTGGTTTTCGTAACATCCGGCATCAGAATCTCTCACTTTTGCTGACATCTTATTATATGCAGTGAGTACTGGTTCTATTTTGGGTAGTCTGCTATCCATGGGGTTACAGCGTAAACCCCTGAAACAAATCTGACCGACAAATCTGTTTCAGGGGATATGTTTATCCTGTTACAAAATCATTCTTGAGGATATTTTTGCTTAATGACGGAATGACTTTTGATTTCTGCATCAATCTTAAAAATGTCGCTGTAGATCTTGGCGTCTTCGTTATTGCAGATGGTCAGCCCTTGCACTGCTGTCCCCCGTTTTTCAACCTCAATCCACCAGATGGCGGCATTTTCTTTAGGATAGCCGATACGGATGACAGTCCCATCAACAAATCGGATTCTCACATCACTATTAAAACATCCGATTTCGTCTGTCTTGTATGTGCTGCCTTCGATTTCCACAAGGTCGTCACTTACCCCATAAATTTTGACCATTTTAACATCCTCCTGCATCATTACAATTCCAAACTTTCCGTTACTTTGACGGCTTCAATTTCAAAATCGGGATCTCCCCAACTCCTATCGAATGCTGCCAAAGCCTGACCCTTACTTCGATATGTTTTGATTGCTGCATCTCCAATTTCACTTGGATTTCTAAAATGAAATCGTTGTGCAAGTCCACAAAAAATTGCGCCTGTATCCTTCCGCCGGATAATCCAGCGTGTCCTTTCGATTAGCTTCATTCGATTTCCTCCCGATTTGTTCTTCTATATTATGATATGCAAACAGGGGGATGATTATTTGATGTATCCAATAGAATTGCAAAATTCAGGCACAAAAAATACAGCACAACCTTGGGATATCCCAAAGCTGCGCTGCATCATTCATGCTATCTAATTTTCTTGAATTATTCTCCAACCTTTGTCCCCAGCGTATGCTGCCAAATCAACTTCAGCCGCTTCTGCTCTGTCCCGCCAGGGCATTTGCCGCATACAATGCCAGCCTTGTTCCCCTGGTTTATTGTAGCGTCCTTTGAATGTGTCATCCCCCAGCCCTGGCATCACACGATACCGCCAGCCACGAGAATCTTCGTATATTTTACTGCTCATTACTTCCTCCATTGTTATTGTAGTTGTCTGGATACATCCTGGCACACCCAGCACATTGCTCATGCCAGGGATGTTGTGACTGATGAGAGCATCCTTCACAATTCCAGGCAACATCCCGTTCCAGCATTTCTGCTGCTTCACAAATCAGATGAACCCAATGGATTGGGTTTCCTCCATCCAGCGGCGCATTGCGCAGCTGATAAATCAATTCGTTTCGCTCTATCATTTTGTGCATCCTCTATTTTCTTACGGGCGGCTTGTGCTGTATTTGAATTCGATTTCGGTTTCTATATTGAAGGTGCGTTCACAATAAGGACATTCCCGCTCATGTTCGCCTTCTTCAAGCAAATCATAATCGCAATCGAACTCAATTCTTTCACCGCACCAGGGACAATAAATCGCATCTTCACGGAAAGTTTCATGATCTTCATCGTTTTCAATGAGATATTTAACTCGTTCGTCATATCGTTTCTGACTGCAAGCGTAGCACATTTGCTCCCAGTCAAGAATCTGGTGCTTTCCACAAACAGGACAAGGTTTCATTGTGTCACTTCCTCCACTTCCTCATGGATTTGATTCTCGCTTAACACTTGGCTTGATATTCCTATTTTCTCAACGCCATCGCCCAGCCATAACAGAATATCTGAATTTAATCCCCTTATGCCTGCGATCTTCTTTAATTGCCATCCGTAGCTATACTCTCCATCTAAAGTGCCAAACTCCACTCTCGCAAACCAAACATCAATATCCCATTCACTCCACTTACAAGTGAATTTGAGAATATCACCCTCGAAAATTCGGTTGCCTTGTGTGTCTTTCAAACCCGTATATTCGCCTACAGTAGCAGGATCAATTACGACTTCATCAATGTTTCCAGGAACTGATTCTGGCGCTATTACTCTCTCGCTCCATAGAAACCCGTATACCCACTGCCCGTTATCAATTCGTTTACCGCGAAATAGGATTTCTCTTTTACTCATTCTGGTAGTCCTCCATTCCAGCCGAACAGACAAAATCGTCATTTGAAAAAACCGTGCCAGCATATGCGTCAAAAATCAGGCGGTCATCTACGATTTCATCAGCCCACGCCAGCTCATCCCAACTGGGGGATCTTTCTTCGGTTTCATCAAACATCTGTGTAAGATATGCCTGCTTCAGCTCAAGCATTTGTTCCGGACTTAGGTCGTAAACAGTCAAAACATCGTATTTCATTTTATTCCCTCCACAGTAGAAGTATCCAGCCGCAAAACCAGCTCAATGATTTTTTGGCGAGTTGTGTAGTTATTCCTTGCACCTTTCTCCAATGTCACACGAACACTGGAAGGAGCCAAAGATAGCCCATATTCAATCATTTCATTTTCCGCAGAAAAGAGCAAATCACGGGCATCATTGTACTGCTTTTCCAGTCCACATGATTGTATTTGTTCGCTGCAGCTTTCGTTCGCTGCATCAAAAACAGATTCATCATCAATGCAGTAAATCCTTTCAGGGATTGTTCCATCCGGATTGATGATGCCATGGGCGGCAATATAATCCTGCTCCATGCTGATTCTCTGTTCATCCAGTGTATCAACAAGGGCTTTGGCAGCCATGTATCTGCGCTGAATTTCATTTGTTGTTCGCTTCATGTAGATATCCTCCTATTTTGTCATTTGTCATGTTGTTAATATCCAATAACGCATTTATGCTTAGAAAATTATCTAAACATGCGCCAAGAGTCGAAGGAAACCGCATCACCATGAGCATTTTTGCGATAAGCACTCCCATGATACGCGCTGCGGGAAATACCCGAAAGATATTCGCGCAAACCCAGGATCTCAATGGCTTGCTTATGCATTATCTTTTCGCCACAATAAGTACAAATTGTATTTTTGCCTTGAGTCGCACTTTGCAGCTGGGCAAAATCTTCTTCGTTGTGCCCAAACCCGGTAAAAATCCTTTTCATTTCCTGCGTGAGTTTCATTTTGCGCCTCCATATCTAAATGTTGAATTGATACTGATGGGCACTTGCTTATGAAAAGCGCCCATAGCTTTATCCTTACAGTTTTGACTTACGGCTTGGGACGCCCAGTGCTGTGAAAATAGTTCTGCAAGCCATCATCTTCCGAAAAGAAGCGGCGAATATTATCCTCATCACGCCAGCCAATATGGGCACAAACCTGCCAGCGTTCCCGCTTTTCAAAACGGTTCATCGCTTTTGCAGTGGCAATGACCTTATCCATATCCGCAAAAACCACTTTGCAGGCACTTCGCAGAGCATCATAAGCACAGGTGCTTTTAGCTTCCTTGTGACAATAATCGCCATAGATTTCTGGATCCATGTTCCTGACATAACCACCCTTGTATGTGGTGAGGAACAGCCGATATTCATTTTCGGCGTTCAAGTATTCCTGCGCCATGTCCAAAAGAGCGCGGATGTCATAGTTGATAATCATAGTGTAACTCCTTCCTGTTCTGTCCAAATAGCCTCATCTGTTTTCCTTATCATATGCACGAAACTGAAAGAGCCTGGTTCTGTTTTGAAAGTGAAATCCTTACTCAGCGCCTCTTTGGGTAGTATATTTGAAATCAACCTCTGTCAATATTGAAAATTGCCGGTAGCAATAGGGGCATTCCCGTTCATGATATCCTATTGTCGTTAATTCATACTCAAAAGCGTGATCCAACTTCCTGCCACACCAGGGGCAATAGATGGTATCTTCACGAAATACTTCATTGTCTTCGCCATTTTTAATTTTCTTTCGGACTTGTGCATCGTGTTGCGTCTTGCTGCAGCTATAGCACATAGATTTCCCGTCTGAAATTTGATTCTTTTTGCAAATTGGACATAGTTTCACAAGTTATTTCCTTTTCAACACTTTGTTTTGTAA
>CAXHNU010000210.1:0-4173 GCA_964017555.1 uncultured Butyricicoccus sp.
ACTTTAGAGGACAAGCAAGGGCGTCCGCTGCTCCAGCCAGACCCGACCAATGGCACAGTGAAAATGCTGCTTAGCCGTCCGGTTCATGTGGTCAGTAATGCGGTATTGCTGGGCATCGCGGCGAAAACCGGCGAAAGTGCAACACCTGCAAAAGCCCCGATTTATATTGGTGATTTCACACAGTATGCAACACTGTTCCGCCGCAAGGCGCTGGAGATTGCCGCAACCAATATCGGCGGCAATGCCTGGGTGACAAACAGCACCGAAGTGCGCGGCATTATGCGTTTGGATGCTAAAACTTTTGACAGTGCGGCGGCAGTCTGTGGGCTGCTGACCCTGCCGACATAAGCCTATGACAGACAGTGAACGGCTTGAAAGCTGTAAAGCCTATTTGCGGCTGGATTATGATACAGATGATGGGTTACTTACATCGCTGCTTCATGCGGTTGACGATTATCTGACTGGCGCGGGTGTAACCCGCGACCAGTCCCCAGCGACCTATGATTTGATTGCCCATGATATGGTATTGCGTATCTATGATGGGCGGGATGTGGACGCCGTCCACGCGGCAACCGCGCCGCTGGTGCGCAGTATGCTGACACAACTGAAACTGCGTGCGGCTTATGGTGGTGATATAGAATGATGTCATGCGGCAAACTCCGGCAGCGGATTGATGTGTATCAAATGTGCGAAACCACGCAGGGTCGAGAAACCGATTTTATCCCGCAGAAAACCGGAACGATATGGGGAAATGTTGTACCGGTAAGCGGAAAAACCGGAACGATTCCGGGCGAAAGCATACAGGTGGAAGTGACCCACCGGGTGACGATTCGGGCAAAAGCAATCCCTGATTTATCGCCGGAAATGTGGTTTGTTTGTGAGGGCTTGCGGCTTGATGTGTTGTATTTTTATCCGATTTACAACCGTCCAGGCTGGACGGAAATTTTCTGTAAGGCGGTGCTTGACCATGGCGGAAGCGTCTTTTCTGTTTGGTGAACTGGATCAACTGATAGAAAATATGGAGGAGGAAGCCAAAAACTACAATAAGCGCAGCAAGGCAATGATGAAAAAACAAATCCGTAAATTGCGGCGCGATGCCAGGGCGCGGGCGCGGGCACAAGGAATTAAAAAGCAAACCGGCAACTATCAGAAATCCATTAAACAAGGTAAGGTTTGGCGGAAAGATGGGGACACATTATCTGCCCGTATTTATTCCGACGCGCCGCACGCGCACTTGTTGGAGGAAGGGCATGATATGGTTATCAACCCCGGCAAAGGGCGCGGCAATGGTCATGGTGTCATTCCCGGCAAAGGCATTGGACGCAAAGTTGGTCATATTGATGCAACTTGGGTATTTGATTCTGCACTAAAAGCGCTTGTCCCTCAATTTGAAGAAGCTGTAGAAGATATGTTAGATGAGGTGGCGCGCGGAATATGCAGATAAAACAGATTCAAGATACGCTAACCGCATTAGTCCTGGACACGCTGCCAAAGGGTGCAAAAGCCCTGCGGCAGGATGTGCCTGAACCGCTCCCCCGTCCCAGCGTCAAAATTGATATCCTGCCGTTTGAGGTAAGCCCTGCCTGTGCCGGAATGCGGGAATATGATATTGATGTAGATATCTGGTATTATCCGCAGAACAAAAACCGCCCGCGTGATGAATGCAGGCAAGCAGCGGAAATGCTGACTGACGCGCTGGTGGATGGTTTTGATGTTGGCGGCGAAGCATGGCTGCAAATCACCGATGATATTTCCTGTAATTTGTCAAATGGTGTGCTGGTGCTTCAATTCCAAATCGCATGGACGGCATCCGCGGACGAAACCGGCGAACCCATGGAAACATTGATACTTGATAAAAAGGAAGTGACCGATTATGGCAGTAACAATGCCTAAGATTGATATTACATTCATTCAAAAAGCAACATCCCTAATTTCCCGCAGTGAACGCGGCATTGCCATTCTTATCGTGAAAGATGATACCGACAAGACATTTACTTGCAGGCAATACACCGATTTGACCGCAGCGCAGGAAGATGAAAAATCCTATACCGCGGATAATTTTGCGGCAATCAGTGATATGCTGGCGTTTACGCCGTTCAAAACCTATGTGTTCCGGATGGATGCGGAAAGCAATGTCAGCACTTATGCCGGTGATGAGGACAGCGACGCTGCCGGTACAGAAACCCCGCGGACATTATCCGTTGTGCTGGATGAGATTTCGCGCACAGTGAAAACAGGCTGGATTACCATTGCGGGCATGACCGCAGAAGATTCTACAGCGCTGGCAAGTTGGGTACAGTCCCAGGAAAAACGGAGCAAAGGTTATAAAGCTGTGGTTTATCAGGCGGCTGTTGCGCCGGATAGTATGCACGTGGTGAATTTTGTGAATGAGTTTGTAACATTCACTGACAGCCGCGGCAAACAGCCCGGCACAGTCTATCTGCCAAGCCTTGCCGCAATTTTTGCCCGCTGTAATGTTGTGCGCGGCTGTACCAATTATTTGTGCAGCAATTTGAAATTCGTGGAGGAAGTTGCGGACAATGATGCTGCACTTGGCAAGGGGCAATTCATCCTGTTTGTTGATGAAGATGGGGATGTCCGCATTGGACAGGGCATTAACTCCATGACCACAACAGACGGAAAAACACGCACAGAGGATATGAAATTCATTGAAACTGTGGAAGCCATGGATTTAATGCGGGATGATATCGCGAAAACCTTCCGCACGGAATACCTTGGCAATTACCGCAACAGCCGGGACAATCAAATGTTGTTTATCGCGGCGCTGAACAATTCTTATTTCCGGCAGCTTGCACAGGAAAATATCCTTGACCCGGCATATGCAAATGCTGCATCCATTGATGTGGAAGCCCAGCGGGCAGCATGGATGGCGTCCGGCAAAACCGAAGCAGCCGACTGGGATGATGATAAAGTCCGGGCAATGGCATTCAAACGGACAGTGTATTTGACTGCCAGCGTGAAAATCCTGGGCAGTATGACCGATTTAATTTTACCAATCAATATGGCGTAAGGAGTGAAAGAAAATGGCTGGATTTAATGTAAACCATGTGATCCGCGGTACCGGCGGCAATGCTTGGTGGAACGGCAGGCATATTGCAACGCTGCAAAGTGCGGAACTGAAAATCAGCGGTGATTTCGAGGAA
Source organism: uncultured Butyricicoccus sp. (assembly GCA_964017555.1). Lineage (GTDB taxonomy): Bacteria > Bacillota > Clostridia > Oscillospirales > Butyricicoccaceae > Butyricicoccus_B. Next base: position 3,165 of record CAXHNU010000210.1, read on the forward strand.
ATCAATGTTTGTGGTGATACAGCCGCTTACCGGATTTACAACGGCTATTCCGGTGAAGGCACAATGACCTGGATCAAAACAGACAGCAGCGTTATGGTGGACTTGGCAGAGGCGTTCCGCAGCGGCGTTATGCCAGATATTACGGTTGTGACTTCTGTGGCACAGCCTGGGACAAACAAGGTGGAACGCATTGCGTGTACTGATGTTACGGTTGATGAATTGATGCTGACCAAATTCGAGAAAAAAGCAATCACAGAGCAGGAAGTTGCCTTTAAGTTTGGCAATTTTGAAGTATTGGAAACCATTTAACTGGAGGTTTAACCATGGATAAAAAATTATTGCAACTGTTTGCGGCACGTGCGGAACAGAAAGAAAAATCCCGTTTGGAAGTGAAGGAATTTGATTTCCCTGGCATTGGGAAATTGGCGTTTTATAAGCCCAAACAAACGGAAATTTTAGAGTACATGGAAGCCCTTGCAGAAGCAAAAGGCGTGAAAGATGCAATGGAAATTGTGAAGTCAGTGATTTATGATTGCTGCCCGACACTGCAAGATCCGGAACTGCATCAGTCCCTTGGCGTTACCGATCCATATGACACAGTTTTACGGCTGATGGATATTTCTGAAATCAACGACTTTGGAGCCGCAGTGTTTGATTGGGTTGGGCTTACAACGCCTGATGCAGACGGTGCTGCCAAAACCGCAAAAAACTCATAACGCACGACCCGTTACTTGATCTAATGGCATTTTATGCGCCGCATGGCATTCCGCCGGATGTGGTGCGGCGCATGGATTTAACGGATCGTGCGATACTCCGTACAGCGCGGGATTTGTGGTACCGGGATTGTGTAGATATCGTATTTGCAGGCATTGCAAAGGCGCTGGAAACCATCTGGGAAGGGCGGGATAAGCATGGCGGCAGGTAAAGTGATACAAGCTGTTTTGCGGCTGCAAGACAATATGTCCGGCGGTATCCTGAAAGCCGCCCGCAATGCCAAAAAAGCTGGCGC
>CAXHNU010000211.1:0-4135 GCA_964017555.1 uncultured Butyricicoccus sp.
TTTGCAACCAGTATAGCAGACTTTTCGGCTTTTGTTTACCCCCTGTTCATATTTTTTTTACTCATTCAAATACCTTAGTATATTTTCCATGCCGACAGAGGAAATGCCTGAATGGCGAAAAAATTTTTACAAATTCACAGTCGCACTTTTGGTTTATTTGTGATATGATTAGAGTCTAAGACAGATTGGGAGGTGGGGCTGTGCGTTTATTCCGTTCAGTTGGGCATTATTTCAAACATACAGACCTTTATTTGTTATTCCTTGCATTATGCTGTTCGGGCTTTGGCGGCGTGCTGGTTTATTCCGCAACCCGCAGTATGGATACAAACCGTTATATTATCGTACAGCTTGTTTCAGTTGGGATTGGTATTTTCGCTTATATCCTGATCAGTATGTTCGATTTAGAAGATATGTCGCGTTTTTGGAAATGGTTTATGGTGCTGAATATTTTGTTCCAACTATTGCTGCTCACGCCGCTTGGCGCGGAGGACGGCGGCAACCGCAGTTGGCTGCGGTTTGGTGATTCCCCTGTTGGCATTCAGCCCGGCGAGGTGGGCAAACTGCTTTTTATTTTCACTTTTGCTGCTCATTTGGAGCGGGAACATGACCGCATGAACCATTGGCGGACATTGTTTGAACTTGGCTTGCATTTGGTCATTATTTTTGCCGCTGTCGCGGTACCGTCCAAGGATGTCGGCGTTGCCATATCGTATATTTTCATCTTTGTCATTATGCTGTTTGGCGCGGGATTAAGCCTCAAATGGTTTGCGGGCGGCGCTGTGGTGATGTTGGCATCCGTACCGTTTTTGTGGAAATCACTGACGACTGTTGAAAATGGCGTAGTCACATATCACTACCGTTTGAACCGTATTTTGGTGCTGTTTGACCCATCTATTGCGCCGGAAATCGCCTGGCATACCGAAAAAAGCCGCCTTGCCATTGGTGCGGGGCAAATGTATGGCGCAGGATTTTTGCAGGGCAAACAAATGCAGCATTCCAATTTCCCCGGCAAGCATACAGACTTTATTTTTTCTGTTGCGGGGGAGGAATTTGGGTTTATCGGCTGCATTACCATTTTGGTTTTGCTTTGTCTGCTGATTTTACGGTTGTTTTATATCAGTTATACCGCAAATAACACATTTTCTGCCGTTTTAACGCTTGGCATCGCGGCAATGTTTTTAAGCCAGACATTTGAAAATATTATGATGTGTATCGGGCTGTTCCCGGTTATCGGCATTACACTGCCGCTGTTTTCTTATGGCGGTTCGTCGGTCATTACGATGTATGCCGCGCTTGGCATTGCGGCAGGGGTGCGAATGCGGGAAAAACCTAGCTGGCTTAGATAGCGGATTCAAAAATGAACAGGGGAAAGAAACTTGAAATCGTTTCTTTCCCCATTTTTTTATCTGTTGTTAAAACAGCCCTGTGACTTTGCCGTCTGCACTGATATCAATCTTTTCAGCCGCAGGCAGTTTAGGCAAACCTGGCATGGTCATAATTGCGCCGGTTTCACATACGACAAACCCCGCGCCCGCTGCAAGCCTTGCGGTGCGCACTGTAATCTGGAACCCTTGCGGGCGTCCGAGCAATGTCTGGTCATCGGAAAGGGAATATTGGGTTTTTGCCATGCAGACAGGCAAATGCCCATAACCCATTGCCGTGATGTTTTCCAGCTCTTTGGCAGCAGCCGGTAAAATGTTCACATCCGCCGCGCCATAGATTTGAGTTGCGATGGTGTGGATTTTTTCTGTCAGCGGCAGATCTTCCGCATAAAGCGGATGGAAATCGGCTTTGCCCTCTTCCAATACCGCAAGCACTTCATTTGCCAGCGCTAAGCCGCCCGCGCCGCCTTTGGCAAAGACTTCGCTGACAGCGACACGCACGCCGCGTGCCGCGCAATGGCTGCGGATAAAATCCATTTCTTCAGGCGTATCGGCCGGGAAAGAATTGATTGCGACCACACAAGGCACGCCAAATTTCGCGATGTTATCCAAATGGGCATCCAAATTGCAAATGCCTTTTTCAAGCGCGGACAGGTTTGCAGCATTCAGTTCAGCTTTGGGCACGCCGCCATTGTATTTGAGTGCGCGTACCGTGGCAACCAACACCACGCAATTTGGGGATAATCCAGCTTTGCGGCATTTGATATCCATGAATTTTTCCGCGCCAAGGTCAGCGCCAAACCCTGCCTCGGTAATGGCAATATCCGCGAGTTTGAGCGCAAGGCGGGTTGCCTGCACGCTGTTGCAGCCATGGGCAATATTTGCAAACGGCCCGCCGTGCATCAGGCAGGGGGTACCTTCTAAGGTTTGGACAAGATTTGGTTTAATCGCATCTTTCATCAGGGCAGCCATTGCGCCTTCGGCTTTCAAATCGCGGGCGTAGACCGGCTGTCCGGCATAGTTATAAGCAACCAGAATATCCCCAAACCGTTTGCGTAAATCCTGTAAATCTGAGGCAAGGCATAAAATCGCCATCACTTCGCTGGCAACTGTAATCATAAAATGATCTTCCCGCGGAACGCCGTTTGCTTTGCCGCCCATGCCAATGACAATGTTGCGCAGCGCACGGTCATTCATATCCATCACGCGGGTGAAAATAATACGGCGCGGGTCAATGCCAAGCGCATTGCCTTGCTGAATATGGTTATCAAGCATGGCGCAAAGCAGATTATTTGCCGCAGTAATGGCGTGCATATCGCCGGTGAAATGCAGGTTGATGTCTTCCATTGGGACAACCTGCGCATAGCCGCCGCCTGCGGCGCCGCCCTTAATGCCAAAAACCGGCCCCAAAGAAGGTTCACGCAAGGCAATCATTGCATTTTTACCAGCTTTCGCCATGGCTTGCCCAAGCCCTACGGTTGTGGTTGTTTTGCCTTCCCCGGCAGGAGTTGGGTTAATTGCGGTGACAAGCACCAGCTTGCCATCCGCACGGGATGCGGCTTTTTGCCAAACATCTGCGGATAGTTTTGCTTTGTATTTGCCATATAGCTCCAAATCATCCGGGTCAAGCCCAGCCGCTGCCGCGATTTCTGTGATGGGCTTCATTTGGCAGCTTTGCGCAATTTCAATATCAGTCAGCATAAGTGAATCTCCCTTAATATGTGATTTTTATTGTATTTGTATTGGCGTTCCAATTGACATTGCCGCCGAAATATTCAACAACAAAACGGATTGGCAGCATGGTACGGTTATTAATTGCAACTGGTGCAGTATCAAGGGTATAATATTTCCCTGTGCTGTCCCATGATGTGGTATTGTTTAGTTGCAGATATAGGGTTTTTCCATCCATGGATAACGGGATAACTTGGGTTGCGGCATCCCAGCCAACTGTGCCGCCCATGGCTTCCAGCACAGCGCGGACAGGGACTAACGTGCGGTTGTTTCGCGCAACAGGTGTTGTGCCATTATTATCAATTGTGCCCCGTTTGCCATTGATAGAAAGGTATTTGCTGCCAAGCGACATGGTAATGGTATTTTTGCCCGAAGTGTTTTGACTGGATGGGTTGGTTGTGTTTTGGTTGGTATCAGAAGGTTCTGCGTCAGTGGTTTTATCCTTTTCCCAATGGGCATAAAGCGTCATATTTTTATCCGCAATGGTTGTAGAAGTGACTTTTTTGCCGCCGGATGCAGCGGTATACCACCCAAGGAAGGTATAACCGCGTTTTATCGTGCTTGGCAGGGAACCAATGGCTTTGCCCTTTGTCACAGTTTGCCGCTTCGTGCCAATGATACCGCCTTCCGCGGAAAATACCAGTGTGACAGTTTCCTCTTGTTTATCGGTATCTTCTTGTTTTGCCGCTGTTATTTTTGACCAGTGCGCACAAAGTGTTTGACTTTCTATGAAAGAATAGCTATCGCCTTCTTTGATTTGTTTCATATCCGGCAAAAACATATCCCCGGCATTTTGCGGCATATTGAACCAGCCGTCAAAGGTATAACCAGCCCGCACAGGGGTTGGCAGATTGCTGTATGTGCCGCGGCGCGGGATTAAGACAGAGGTAGGGGAAACCGTGCCGCCGCAGGCGTCAAAATGTAAAAATACCGTTGTGTCTGATGCTTTCCAATGGGCATATAAAATCTGTTTGCCGCCAAAAAGACAGATGGAATCCGCTTTATATTCGAGTGCGGCAGCG
>CAXHNU010000212.1:0-4018 GCA_964017555.1 uncultured Butyricicoccus sp.
CGCATCATCCGCCGCCGGGCTTCCAGCTCTGCCAGCCAGTTGATCTCCCATTGTTCCAAGGGACGATTTGGATCATCGTCCTGCGCGGTCGGCAGGCTGCTATGTTTGGGGATATAGTTTTGCAATGTCCGATATATGTACGGCTCTGGCTCGCGAACATTCTTATTTCCTGTAGATTCCAGCACCTCTAATATCACAGATTCCATCTTACCGCCAAGCCGCAGGTTTTCAATTGCTTTGACATGGGCTTCATTGGGTTCCCGTTTAAACAATTCAAAAAACCTTTTTTTGTATCGGGAAGGAAAGGGAATATCATCTCCTGTCCTTTCCTCTGCTTTACTTTTCTCTACTTTTCTTTTCTCTCCTCTCCTTTCCTTTGTGGGATTATCCGACCGAATAACCGGATTATCCGATGGATTTACGCCGTTATTCGATCGATTAACAAATTCAGCCAGGATAGCACTGCGGGATGACATATTGCGCATCTCGCTTTCGGAAAGCAGCCATAATGACCAATCTATCCCGATAAATTTACGGTCAAGGGTTGATTTATAATAGGTCTGCTGTGCTCTTTTGGATGTAATAAATCCGCGCTGATAAAGGTCATGGCTAAATAGTCTACACGCCACCAGACGGTCTATTACATCTTCGATTGTTTGCGGTGTTGGCTGATATTTCCCGATTAACGCGTCTGATAGAATGGTAGAAACGACATCGTATCGGGTTTCATCATTATATTCAATGTAGTATCCCTTATCACGGTATAAAATGCACAATAGCTCCAAGTACACAACAATTGCCAGATACCCATATTCACGGCGGGCGGCACGGAGTTTTTGGTCACTGAGTGCATCAATGTCCAAAGGGAAATAAATAAGTCCCGGCTTTAACGGTCTTGCCAATGCAACCACCTCCCGGCAAGGCGAAAGGGCTGCCCACCATTCCATGGGATCTTAGCAGGCAGCCATGCCCGTTTGCTTATGCCAGGATAATCACATCATCACGCAGTTCCGGCGGGATTTCCTGCGCAAACCAGTCCCGGATACCGATAATTGCATCATTGATCCACGCATTGCCGTCCGCGGTAAATAAGGCGGCTTCTATGCCTTTATCGCCTTTGCGGATGCGGAATACAAAGGAACTTTCCGGCTGCTCGATTTCGCTGAACGTGCGGTATGGCGCAAGATCGATCGGATTTGGCACCTCTTCTTTCTTGACCAGCGCAATGCCGCTTCGGGCTGTTACTTGTTGGGTTTTGCCGTCATCGGTTGTGGTGACGCTGCTTTCATCCACGATATTGCTGACCAGTTTTATCAGGGCATCTACTGCCCAGCTGTTCACAAAATGCGACTGCATTTGGATGATAAAATCTTCGACATTCAGCCAATGTCCGAACGGGAAGCGGGATGGCTCGATGCCTGCTTCCAGCAAACATTCCCGCACTTTATCGCTGTTCAGTTCATGATACAGGCGCACGATTTTCTGGTTTTCAACATGGATAACAAATTTCCGGTTGATATCGTCTTCCTGTTCATCGCAGCCGCTGATGATGTAGTCCAGAATGGCGGTCAGGGTATGTACCTGCAAGGGACTGGCGGTAAGTTCATATGGGATATGGTTCAGTTTTTTATCGGTATAGGCTTCGCAGCCGATGTTTATAACGTGCGGTTCTGCCAGATCCAAAATCCGATCAATTATTGCTTTTAACATTGCGTTTTCCTCCTGTTATGCCCGCGCAAGGCTGATAATTTTGGGTTCTTCCTGTTCTGTACCTACAAATGTACACTGTCCGGGTACCCCAGGCACATATTCCATGACAATTGGTTCATCTTCTGTGCCGCCAAGCAAAAGTGTGCTGCCCAGTGCCTTGACAGATACAAGCTTGCTTTTCACGCCAATTTTGACAGATAAGCTGTCCCGCGCTTCGGTTGGTGTGAATGACAGCTCGATGGTAAGCGTCCGTGCTTTCTTATGGTCTGTATTCAGGTCTTTGCAGTTTTTCATAACCTTTGCAAGCTCATAATCAATGCGTTCCTGAATGGCGCCATCCATCATTTCAAGGATGTTGATTTCCTTAACTTCGCCTGTGTTCATGATAAAAATCCCTCCCGTTTATTCCGGACAGATACGGATATCCAGCCCCGGAAACTCCCGAAAAAACTGCCGCATCCAGCTTTCTTCATTGGAATTGCCTGCCGATAAATGCAGCAACCAAACGGTCAGGCATTTGCTCAAATCCAACTTGTGCAGATATTTGATGCAGTCGCCGACTTCCATGTGGGTGTGCCGGATCCGCTCTTTCAGCTTGTCCGGCATCCGTTGTGACCGACTTAAAACTGCTTCTTCATAATTGCATTCTATGGCAATATGGGTTAATCGTTTGGGTGCGTAATCCAGGTTGCGGGTATCTGCAGCAAACAATAACCGTTCTCCAGTGCGGACATCATCAATCAAATATCCAACAGGCTGCGCGGCATCGTGCCAAACCCGGAATGGCATAATGCGCAGCCAGCCAACTTGCACAGTTTCACCAGGATTCAGGATTTCGGCTTCCGGCAGTTCCAGCGCCTGTGCAGTGCCTTCTGACATATAAACCGGAATGCCCAATTTGATCAGCTGTGCTGCCGCATGGCTATGGTCTTTATGTTCATGGGTGACAAAACAGGCGGAACACTCGCTAAGCGTAAAACCGATTGCTTTTTTAAGTTTCGGCAGGGTTAAGCCGCATTCCAGCAGGATTGTTGTGTCACCATCGCTGACCATGTAGGCGTTACCTTTGGATGAACTTGCAAAACTGCGAAATGTCATATCGGGCAATCCTCCTCGTCTGGTTCTGGTGTTTGCGGTGGTTCTGGCGCTTCGTCTTCCGGCATTTCAAGCGGCTGGGCGGGTGGATCTTGCTGATACTGTTCGGATTTTTCAATGATATTTCGTACCCATTCGGGCAGGCTGTCCCACTTTTCGCCGGAAAATCCGTCCTCGTCAATATCGTAAGTGTATGATGGGTTGCTGGATGTTGGCGTTTTCATGCCGCTTCTTAATGGCATAACTTTTTCAACCCAATTATGCTCTTTATCATCGCTTACAATAAGAAGAAGTTGACATCCAAGCCCTATCAAATCGAACGCTTCAAAATTTTTCACTTCATCTTTTGTGAACTTGCGATTTAGCCACGAACATAAAAGTTTCGTATATTTCCCATTTTCATGCGCTGTGTAATTGCATTTTAAACTCAACTGACGTGGCGCCATTCCTTTTCCTGTGTCAATCCTTTCATCCGGAATATCGAATACAAACATTAGCTTATTTTCGACCTTTTTGGAACGTTCATTGTATTGCTGCCCAATATCAATGACCATCGTACAGACTGCTAAATACATGCCTGCTTCCAGCGGTGGGGTCGATGGTTTTAGCTTATCTTTCAGTTTCACTGAATCTCAACCTCCAATTTCTGATTTTCCCGGACGACAAGCTGGATCATCTGCATATCCGCCTGCGGCATATCCGTGACACTTTCCGCCCGGTCGATAAACAGCGGCATTTTGATGCCATAAAACCTGCTTAATGTACTGATAATATCCATGCCAGCCTTGACTTTTTCGCCGTCTGACAAGCTGCCATAAGGTTTGCCGTCCATCATCACATCGCAGCAGTCATCCAGTCCTCCGTTGATTTGCTCGCGGAACAAGCGAAAACGTACACGCCCAAAATGGCTGTTAATTGCGTCTGTGATGGACTGCACTTTGTAACGTGTGAAATCCTCACATAATGCAAGCAATGCGTCCAGCTTGTCCATTTCTACAACTTGCGTATGGCGTTCCGCCTGCAATTCTTTGATACGGTTTTCCGCCGCTGCAATATTTGATTCTTTGGCAATTTCGGCACGCAGGCTGGATAATTGGGTTTCCAATGATACAATATCCGCCTTGATTTTCTGTGCCTGTGCATTGCTGTTTTCCGCAAGTTCGCGGCATTTTTTGTCCGCCTGCTGGATACTGACTCGCAGTTCTTCCCGCTG
>CAXHNU010000213.1:0-3993 GCA_964017555.1 uncultured Butyricicoccus sp.
GCAGAAAAGAATGTATCCGCAGGCAAGGTGCTCATACCATCCCACAGCGCGCCCGCGCCAAAGTGCGCGCCCACAGAGAATGTCAGGCGATAAACCATAAACTGCATCATTACACCTCATCCAATAATGCCTGACACTTTTGCAGCAATTCAGATGGGATTTTACCTGCCGCCGGATGAAGTTTCAACCCAGAGAATTTCACTTTGCCATAGCCACGGGAGCCATGCCCGCCCAGGTAATCATATTCCAGCAAGTGCATCCCTTCTGCCAGCAGGGAGATATCTTCTGTCAAATCATCGCATTCCGCTGCATTGTACAGGATGTTTACATCAAACTTACATCCGCGGATTACTCGTTCAATCTGACGGGGATTTGCAACAGCCGTCAGGCGATTGATTGTATTTTCAAATTTTACTTCGGTTGCAGTGTGCAGCCCAACGGCGCGCAATTCTTCCACGCTGGCATCTGACCATATCATATCCCGGAACAACAAACGGCTGCGCTGTACCTGGTTTTTCTTTGCGCTGCCAAACAGGCGCAAAATACGTGGGTCATCATTTTCTACGGTTGTCAATGGGTTTTTGTTATATTGCAGCGCAAGCAAAGTGCGCAGCTTGCCTTTCAGGCTGCTGCCCGGAATCATCGGGCGGTCACTCAATGTATCCCGGATAACGGGTGAATCCACTGCGCCAATCGCTGCAAATGCAGAAGACGCACCAATATGCATTCCTGTTAAAACTTCAAGTGTTCCAGTGATTTCTAATTTTGCATACATAAATTCTTTCCTCCGTCAATTCTCTCTGCCGCCATAATATTTGTGATAAGCCGTTAATGCCTCCATATAATTGCAAAACAGCAGCAAGTTTTCTTTTTTCTGTCCCACTTCTGAAATGCAGGCAAGCAGGTTTGCTTTTTCTACAAAGCCCTTTACATCATTTTCACGCCCTGCTTCATATGCAATCCGCATTTTCAGATACTGCACACGGCTTTGCATATCCGCATTCAGCGTATCTTCCCGGCTGTGCTGCACATCAGTTTTCAGCTCTGCGGTCATTGCCAGCAGATTGCGGATTTTTGAAGTTGTCATCCTGATTTTGCCCTGCTTGTCCATTGACATGATGCCTTTGATTACCTTTTCTGCCTCATCCACATAATTTTGCTGGTTAATCTTCATCTATGGTTCCTCCTTCACGGATTGTATAGACATATATGTAAATTGCGGTAATTGCCTGCCGGCATTGTTCCGCGTCCTTCATCCATTCATACATTTTGCTGGAAAATTCATGATACAATGCTTTATGCGCCTCCGGCGCGTTTTCTTCTGGCTGCATCCGCGCCAACAGGTATGCGTACCGTGCTAAATTGATTTTGCTGCCTTGCTTATGATATTCGCGCATCAGTTCCAGCAGCCGATACAGGAATGACTTTCCATACAAATCCGCAGCTTCCTCATCTTCGTTTGACGGTTCTGGGGATGCTTTCATAAATGAAAAGAAATCACGGATCAGCATATATTTTTCTTCCAGCACATGGTTGATAAAAGTTTCCCAAGAATATGTATTTCCTGTATCAAACAATGTAACAGCATTTTTCCCGGGATATGATTTTGATAAATACTCCAGCTCACCGGTTTGTTCTGCCATTGCGGAAACCGGATATTTCTCCGGATATATCCCAATCCCTGCTGAAATTGTCAGCCTTTTTTGTGTGAACATCGTCAAGTTTTCATACAAGTCAACTGCAAAGCCAATGATATCAGACCATGCGCCAATGATAAACACATCATCGCCGCCGGAATAAACAATGGTTGCAATACGTTTTGAACCATCATGGTTTGTCAGGAAATATTCCCCTTTCTGGAGAATCCCATTGATGTGCCGTTTGAAAAACAAAGACAAGCTTCTCGAAAATGTTGCAGTACGGGACAGCGCAACATACCGCTGCCCATATTTTTCACTTTCAAAACCCTGCACAAATGCCTGACCCAGGTTATCAATATCGCCGCGCAAAACCGCAAGCCTGCGGATGCCTTCGGCGCCTTGTGCCAGCTGCTGAAAGCTATCCCCATTCTGATAATCACAAACCCATACTTTTGTTGCAATTTCCTGCCCAGTATAAAAGTCATTTTTCGCGTAACTGCGCTGATATCCGCCATCCTGTTTCATGCGCTGCTTTAAGCTGCTTTCTGTTTCAGCGGAAAGGAAGCATTCGTCTGGCAAAGGCAGGCAAGTTGTTTTGTCCTGTGTTTTGGTGACAGCAAAGAATTGTTTTGTTTGTATTTGCTTTGAAAAAGCCTCCAGCCCTGCGCAGACAGCACATTTTTCATCATCTGTCAGCCTGTCTGTACGGTGACAAAGCGCGCATTCCCGCAAATTATCCCGCCCAGCCGCCATCGTTAATGCAACAATTTGCGCAGCAGAATAACGATGCAGTTTGCGGGAGGAAACTTCTGTGGAAACCTGCCGAAAAACTTTCCGATAACTGTCATTGGGCTTATTGCGCAAGTCATTAGCAGAACATGGCGCATAACCACCCGCTAAATACAATGCTGTGCCAAAGATTTTCAGCATCCATGCGTTGGTATTCTCTTCAAATTGCCGAATCTGCTCTCTTGTCGCGTTTGTATTGGCAAGCAGCAAATAAGAATGTCCTCCGCCGGTATAAATGCAATTTGCGCGGGATAACCCAACCTGATGCAGCAGTGTATCAACCAAATGTTCCATCAGCAGTTCCAGATAAAACGACCTGGCGCGAAGCGCTTTCAATGCGCCGTCGCTGGTAATCGTATAAATGAAATCCTGAATGCCAGAAAGATCAATACTATATAACAAGAACACTTTTTTATCGTAAAACTGCTCTGCGGCTTTATACAATTCCGTTTGATAATCCGAAATACCCTTTTCATCAAGATATTCCCAAATACAACATCCAATTGCAGCTGTCATTTTACTGTGGTCAAAAAGAGAAATATCCGCTGTTTCTTTCTTTGAAGTAGAAGATGGCACATAAGTCAGATTTGCTTCCAAGATATCCAAAAGCGAATTGAGATACTGGTCATTTAAGCAAATGCCCTGAAGGCTGCGCTGGATAGATGCTAAACATTGCAAATAAAAATGTTTATCATAAGCGGCTGGCTGTTCAGTTGGAAAATTTATTTCTTCTGTCAGCAGCTTGGGGGCATATTTGCATTTGCCGTCATTGCCATTCAAACGGTTAAAAATGCTATCCTGCGGTTCTTCCCGAGAAAAACCATATTCCGGATTTTCTGCTTCACGGCGGTCTGCTGCAGAAGCGATATTATCTGCAATATAGGTGATATATGCAAGAGAATCCTTCGGAAGCGATGCTTGCTTCAGATCTTTTCCATGGTGAAAACGAACTTGCTGTAAAATGGTACGGTCGTCAATGCCAGCTTGCTGCAAAAACGCATATCCACTTTCCGGATGGCTGCGTCCATCACCCGTACGATATACAATTTTCCCAATATCATGGAGCAAACCTCCCATTGCTATCTGATATTGTTTTTCGTGCATTTGACACATCCTTTCTTTTCGTCATTCTGATTTTACCTATTATTGAAAATAATTTGTCAATCAATCGGATAAATCTAATCTCTTCCCTGCATTTTGAATGCTGTCGGCGTAACAAGACGAACAAAATCCCCCCTATATATTTACTTTTTCGTGGTGTTATCTCCAATTTATTATACAATAAGCACAAATGCTGGTCAAGCATTCAAAAAAATATGTCGAATTATATTTTATTTACCTACTATTCCGCTGAAAATAATATCCTGCCATGCAACTTTGGCAGACATAGAAACTGCTTCGTTGAAAATACACATATCATAAAAAATCCCCTGTGCTGTGCCCAGAAACGAGCCACACAGGGGATTTTATCATTTTAATCATCTATATAACACATAGAACAACTGCTTTGCTGCGCATCCTGCGCATGGCGCAAGGCTTTGCCTGCGCGCAGGATTGCTTCTGC
>CAXHNU010000214.1:0-3978 GCA_964017555.1 uncultured Butyricicoccus sp.
GGGGGACGAGATTTCTTGCAGGAAAAAGATTGGATACGGCGCATTCAAAAACGCGGCAGCAAACGCGATGCCGATAAACTGATACACGCCTATTATGATGAAATTTACAGATACGCATGGCGGCAGACCGGCAATAAAGAAACAGCAATGGATTTAACTCAGGAAATTTTTATTGCTGTTTTGCAGTCTATCCGGCGGTTTGATAGCACAAAAGCAGCATTCCGTACCTGGCTTTACCGTATTGCAACCAATAAAATCATTGATTACCGACGGCGTGCAAAACCCATACAAATCCCGCTGGAAACTTGTACGCTTGTCAGTATGGATGACTTTACTGCGCAAATGGAATCCCGTGATTTACTGAATCGCATTGAAAAATTTGTATCCGATTTGCCGCTGGAACAGCGTCAGGTATTTTATTTGCGGATATATGGCGGCTATACCTTTCCGCAAATTGCAGACCGCCTTGCGGAGCCTGAAACCGCTGTAAAAGCCCGGTATTACCGGTTAACGGCACAATTACGAAAGGAGTTTTTGGATGAAACATAAAAATCAAATCCCGATGCCCAGCGAGCAGGAAAAACAAACTGCAGTCCATACGATTATCAGCCAAGGAATGCCGCCATCAACCGCCGCTGTATTGATGGGGTTATGGCGCGCATTGGGTTTGCGCGGCATTTTATATGGCATTGGCGATTGTATGGTGCTTGGGTTATTAGCAGGTGCCGCGTGCTGGCTGGCACTGGTATACCAGCTATTAGCAGGCGCGTGCTGGCTACCTGCTACCCTTGTGGCAGCACCAGCAAGCTATGCGTTTTTATTTCAGCTTGCTTATTATAAGGAATCCCAGCTTGGAACGCAGGAAATTAAAATGGTGTGTCGTTATACCTTGCGGCATTTGGCAGCGTTCCGGCTGCTGCTGTTCGGCGGCATTGCCGCCGTGTTATGTTGTGTGCTTTCTGGTGTTATCGGTCTGTTTTTGCCGTTGCGCTTTGGACAGGCAGCGGTGATAACCCTTGCGGCGCTCGCGCTGTATGGCGCGGCGCATTTGGCAGTGTTGATGCACTGCCCGAATCTCTGGATGAAAAATGCTTTTCCGGCATTCTGGGCGGCAGGCTGTCTGCTGCTTGGGTTATATGCCCCAATTGCGGTTTGGCTGGAAACCCTTTTCAGTCAAACACCAGTTATATTATGGGCATTGCTTTTATGTGGAATACTACTTTATTTCAAACAAATATCAGCCCTTGCGGCAAGCAGGGCGGAAGGAGAATCGGTTTATGCTTCAAGTTGACCATGTGACCAAGAAATATGGGGATTTTACTGCCCTTGCGGATATTACTTTACAGTTTGAAAATGGGCTTTATGGTTTGCTTGCGCCAAATGGCGCAGGCAAAACGACCCTGCTCAAAATGCTTGCTACGCTTTTATATCCAACAGAGGGGGAAATTCTTTGGGATGGGCAGGAAATCAGCAGTATGGATGCCGCTTACCGGGATTTGCTGGGTTATTTGCCGCAGCACTTCGGTTATTATAAAAATGATACGCCAAAAGCGTTTTTACGTTATTTGGCAGCCCTTAAAGGGCTGGAACGGCATCAGGCAGACCAGCGGATTCAGCAGTTGTTGGATTTGGTCGGGCTGGGTGCCCATGCCAATCAAAAAATGAAGAAATTTTCCGGAGGTATGATTCAGCGGGTCGGCATTGCACAAGCGATGCTGAATGACCCGAAAATCCTGATATTAGATGAACCAACGGTTGGACTTGATCCAAAAGAACGGGTACGGTTCCGCAACCTGCTGCATACTTTGTCCGGCAGCCGGATTGTCATTTTATCCACCCATATTGTATCTGACCTTGAAACCATTGCTCATAAAATTATCATGTTTCGGCAGCATCAGCTTTACTGCTGTGAAACGCCGGAAACATTATGCCACCGGCTGCAAGGCAAGGTTTTTGAAGTGCCTGCCGATGCGCCATATGAAGGTTTATTGCTGGCAGAACGTCAGCAGGATGGGCAGGTAATCCATCGGATATACAGCGAAAAACAGCCGGTTTATGGGCAATGTGTGCCGCCAGGGTTAGAAGATGTGTTTTTAGCTGTCTATCAGGATGAGGGGGTATGAAAAATGTGCCTGGTTCGGCATGAACTGCGCAAACTCATCCGCACACCAATGATTTGGATATTTTTATTGCTTTGTTTGTTGGCAAACCTGTTTTTTATCTGCACAGATTTATATGAACGGGATGGCTTTCATCAAACCAGCCAGATGGTGAAGCAAACCGGGCAGCGTATGGGCGATTCGCTTACCCAAATCTTATACCAGCAGCCCAAAAGTGAATGGCGGGATATCCTGCTGGAAGCCACAGCAAACCCAAAAGATATTTTTGAGGCATTTCAAATGCGGCAGCTTTCCGGCAATGAATTACAGCAAAGTATTTCATCTGATATTTTTGAACGCTGGCAAGCATGGAAATACCGTTTGTTACAGCCGCGTATAAAACAAATGGCGGATGAAGATGTATCTTTGGATGTCTATGCAGGGGTTTTGACCCATGACAGCCATATGCGATTATTTGGCACAGTATTGCGGGCAGTGACTGGTGAGGCAGCTTGTGCTGGGATGCTGTTTATGCTGCATTTATTTGGGTATGAACGGTTATATGACACAGAAACCTTGCTTGCCACAGCCAAAACCGGGCGGCGGATATGCCGCACAAAAATCATTGCGGGACTGCTCGCGGCGGCGGCAGGCTACCTGCTGCTGGCAGTTGGCACATTGGCAGTTTATTTTTGCTTGTGGGATTACAGCGGTTTATGGAATGCCAATGTATCCAGCCAGTTTAATTATATTGCGCAAGGGTTAAGCGCGGTGCCATTTGTGACATGGGCAGATTTTACCGTTGCGGGATACCTTGCCGCCACCTTAGCGCTTGGCATGGTTTTTACCCTTGCGGTCAGCCTGCCTGCCGCGGCAGTGGGTATGCTCTGCCGGAATACTTATCTTGGGGCGCTTGGGCTGTTTGCCATGATTTTATGCAGTTTGGCAGTGCCATTTCTTTGTGCGGATTTGAAATTATGGGTGTGTTATATGATTTCCATGTTCCTGCCCATTGTTTTATGGTTCCAGCAAGTGGCATGGTTTACCGAACAAAGTATTAATGCGGTTTTGCCATGGCAGGAAACAATTGGGATATGCGGCAATCTGTTATTATCCAGCGGCATTTGTATGGCAGCTTGGAAACGATATAAAAGAAAGGATTTGTCATGAATATGCGGATTATGATGGCAGAACTACGGAAGATTTGGCGCCCAGGCATGGTGCTGCTACTTTGTTTCCTTGGCGCGATTTATTATTATTTGTTCATGCACTTTGACATTTGGTATTTTAAGTCTGAGATGTTCCGCGAAGCAGAAATGGAGCTTGCCACAGGCTGGATCGATACGTATGGCACAACACTGGAACCAGAAGAACGTCTTGACCTTGAGCGGCAAAACGCGGAAGAAATCGCGGCATTTAACCAGCAAATTGCCGCGATTCCAGAGGCACAGGCGGCAAGCATCACAGATTATATGAGTTTTATGGCATACCATGAAGGGTCACGCAGTGAAGCGATGCAGCAGCAAGGTAAAGTGGATATGGATGCGGAAGCACTGATTTGGCATATCATCGGCAGGACAAATTATCCACGGCTGCAAGCCTTACAGCTTACAATGGAACGCTATGATGTTCAGCAATCAGTGGATTATTACACTGACCATGGGATAGAAGTTACCGATTCTGCCAGGCGGAAAGCCCGGATACAAACATTATCCACCAGCCCTTGGCGCAACAGCATTTTGCCGCAGGAGGTACTCGAAAACACCTGGTCTTATGGCGGCAATCTGCTGGCATGGATGGTGCTGAGCTGTTTATTGCTGGTGTCACCACTGCTGGTGCGTGACCGTATGGCGGATGTCCGGCAATTGCAATGGACAAC
>CAXHNU010000215.1:0-3962 GCA_964017555.1 uncultured Butyricicoccus sp.
ATGCTGCTTTAAATGCTGTCGCTTAGATCTTGCAGATTTTTGACTTTAATATGTCAACTGATATTGACAACATCACAGCTATACAAACAGCGCAATCAGGTTGAAAGACTTTTTCGCCGTCTCAAGAGATTCCGCCGCATTTTCACCCGTTATGACAAACTCGATGTTATCTTTTTGGCCTTTCTTTATTTTGCTCTCATCGTCGATGCCCTTATGTGAACACGCCCTAACATTTCCTGCTGGTTTTTATACCCGCAAATCATTTCACATACTGCATCAGTGCGTTTTCTTTCTGGAAATTCACATATGATTCTCCACGCCTTTCGATGCTGTGGATTTATCAGTGAAAATGTTAAATTAAAACGCTGACGATTATTCATTTTTTGCGCTGTTCCGCAGCACTTGTGCCGCAAGATGTTCATAGCCGTTGGCATTCAGACACACATCATCGAGAATAAAAACACGGCACGCAGCATCAGCAAACGGGATGTGACGCTTTATCTCGTCGGTGCAAAGTCCGTTTCATTCCGTTTCCAGCTAAAGCTGAAAACTACATTGCACTCCCTTGCGCCTCCTCTCCCCACAAAGCTAAAGCTTTGCGGGGTCCCCTCCTCCCAGAAAAATTACAGGCATTGCTCGGATATCCAAGCCGCTTTCGGTCATTGCTGCAAGCAAATTTTGTATGTACGCATCTGCTTCTCTGCAAATAAGTTCCTTTGCCTGCTCTGCGATATTACTGACAGCACCATGCAAAACACTTTCGATTTGTGCCGCAGTCATAGACAATCCCAGCGTCCGACGAAGTTGTTCGCTGATTTCATCCAGACAGCGGATGATCCCAAGTTCCAGACTTCGGCAAGTCGCCGCATTTGAGATTCTGTTGTCTAAACGCCGATATCTGCAATAATTACAGATGGTTCATCCAGCAATCCGGTTTGTGTGAGCACTGCCGAATATCCTTGCGGAAACATCATAACATCAGCAATTGAAACACAATATTCCGTATTTTCAAAGCGGAAATTGAACCGCAAATTCACACGCTTTACAGAACAATTTTGCAATCTTACTCCGACGAGTGATTTCATCATTCTGCGCTTTCAGTTCTTTTTGCGCTTTTGCGTACTCTACAGCATCAATTGCCGCCTGTTCTCATTCTTCTTCAGGCAATTCCTGAATTTCTTTAGTAATTTTGTAGCCTTGGTTGATGGATAATTCCTTCTTATCAAGCGCATCCTTGACAACTTGAGGGGCGTGTTCGCCAATTTGTATAATGCGATTCATCGTTTGATGTCCAATACCAACTGCATCAGCAAGTTCCTGTGTCGTATTCACTGGTGAAATCGGGTTTTGTGATTTCGCAAAACCCGATGATATTTGCGCACTTTTCTGGTCGCCGCCACCAGCAATTATATTTGCCTTGGCTCGTGCTTCCACTTCGGGTTTGAGTTTCAATGCAATTTTACCCAGTTCCCACTTTTCCAAATTGCGTCGGCTTTTCTGCGTATCCAGCGCCCACTGTTTTGCTTCCAGCAAATCATCAAAGTGAAACACCATCATTTTGTACGGAATACCATGCTTTTTGCACATATTCTGACGGTTATGACCATCAATGATAACCATATCTTCATTTACAATAATCGGCGTATAGCAACCATTTTGCTGGATATCTGCTTCCAAAATAGAAAGCTGCTCCTCGCTCAAGGGCGGGAGCAGCTCTGCCATTTCCGGAAGAATTACAGGCTTGCGGTCTGCACTGCTGTATTCAATTCCGGTATTTTTCATGCGTTTTTTACCTCCATTTCTTCTGTTTTCGGGTTGTTTTTAGTCTTTTCTTCGGATTTTTTCGCTGAAATAAACTCCACCTCACTGGCTTTCAACA
This sequence comes from uncultured Butyricicoccus sp., assembly GCA_964017555.1. Lineage (GTDB taxonomy): Bacteria > Bacillota > Clostridia > Oscillospirales > Butyricicoccaceae > Butyricicoccus_B. The sequence continues at coordinate 1,880 of CAXHNU010000215.1, forward strand.
GAAAACCTGGCTGGCAGTCAGAATTTTCTGCAAATGTGATGGTTTCAAAGTCACCGACTGCTGCAATTTTGCAGCCTTTATAGCAATACTGACTACAGATTTCCGCCAGCTTACCGCGTACTTTGACTGAAATAAAATCAGTCAATTTGTTGCCGCCATCATGGTCTTTGTAGCGGCGTTCTACTGCAAGACGCAGAATTGCATATGGCTTATTTGCAGACGCATTCATCTTGAGTTCCACATCGTTTGTGATGTTCCCGATTGCAATCATTTTTAACATGATTTTCACTCCTTATATTGTTTGTTTAGAATAAAATATGGGGTTCCCGTTTTGCGAGAACCCCATGCTTTCCTTACTGATTCCAGATTTCTGTGTTGTCCTTTAGATTTGCTGTATGACCATTTGCTGCTTCCATCATGTCGAAGTATGCCCAGTAACGATTGGATGTCAAATCAGTGAAAGTGTTAAGTTTGCGAAGGTTAGATGTGATGTAATCTTCGTCCGCTTCACGGTCAAGAAGGTTGTTCATCAGTGTGACAACTTCAGCACGAGTAATCTTATTTTCTGCCCGGAACGAGCCGTCATCGTAGCCGATAACCCAACCGAATTTTCCAGCGTCGTTGATGTAACGTGATGCCCAGTTGCCTGCGGACACATCCCTATAACTGACATAATTTTATGCTATTTCCTCTTTGTATGTGTTTATTTTACAAGAAATTTTGTCTATTTTTATGTAAATTTCATATGTTTTTTTGAAAATGGTATGCTATACTATTTTACAGAAGCCATTAACCAATATCAAGAGGGGTATACTGAAGGGACTGAGATATCATGAAAAGAAGAAGCCTAAAAGTTATGTTGTTGTGTTTTATTTTTGCAGGTTGTTTTTACTTTCACGCATTTGCCGCAAACCCGCTTGGTGTTCGCAGATTTGAGCAGGAAAAGGATCAATGGTGTTGGGCTGCCTGTATGCAAATGGTAGGCACTTATATGACAAGGAATAACTATTCCCAAACAACAATTGTAGATGAAGTAAAAGGTGCTATTGTTAATGAAGGTGCACAAACATCAGAAGTTGCTTCTGGCTTAACAAATATATGGAGACTTTCTGCTTCTATAAACACTTCACTCACATTTGACCTATGTCAAGCCCATATATTAAATAGCCGTCCGTTTGTTATGTTTGTTCGTTGGAATACTGGTCATGCACATTTTATTGTTTGTGATGGCTATAGTACATCTGCTAAGACCATTCATGTGATTGACCCTTGGTATGGCTGTGGTGCAACATATGTTTCATATGCCGATGCTATCAGTAGCTGTAAATTTCAAACAGGCACTGGTCGATGGACGCATACAGTTGAGCTAATTTGATAAGGAGAAGTTTATTATGAAATTAAAAATGTTTCTTTTTATTTGTATTTTCTCTGCATTCGCATTTGTTTCCGCACAAGCTATTAATTTCGAGAGTTTGGTTTCTTCAGAAGATGCGAATGAAATTTGTCTTTTAGAAGACGATTTACTGAAGCAGGTGAACGATATTATTGCACAAGACCCCTCACTATCAGAGCCTATAACCTCTGCTGATATTGATTGGACTTCTGCATATAAAATCTATGTTGACAGCACTGTATTCCAATCAAATACAACATCAACTGAAGAAATCCTTGATTTGCTTGCGTCTCAAGACTCATATATCTGGCAAATTCCAATCCAAAGTGGTTCACATACTTTAATTGCTGATTTTAGCAAAAGACTTGCGCCAGATGCCGATGCACTATCGCTTTTATCTGAAGAAGAACAAGCTGATTTTTTGACCAGTGTAGGTCATTGGGTAATTACAGCAGTTTCTATTTATGATAGTAAAGTTAGTATGCCTGGCTGGCGTATCAAATTAGAAGAATCTATTACTACAAATCAATTGGATGCATCCGACCAAATGGGTATTCTAATTGGTGGCGAATCCGGAATCCATTCCGTTATAGGACTTATTGCAAATGAACAGGATGTTACACATATCATCCCACTCCAAAATAACATTAATATAGGCACCACCAACACATATTCTGCAATAACCTCTAA
>CAXHNU010000216.1:0-2663 GCA_964017555.1 uncultured Butyricicoccus sp.
AATTTGGGCAAGCGGGGGCGAAAAAAATAGGAAGAATCCCCGGTGTGCCCATAACACCGGGGGTTCTCGAGAAGAAAAGTTAAGGAAGGAGGTAAAAACGTCTTATTATGAGGTGTAAAAACGTTTTTTCGATATATTGAAGCGTTTGAGGTTTACGCTGCAATACCAAGTGGGGAGAAGAAGATATAAATGCTGACAGCCAGGATAAGGCCGACAATTGCAACAATATGGCGGTATTTCCACGGCGTCAGGTCGACAACGCCAGCATTTGGAACGACAAATTCTTCTTCTGCTTTGAATTTGTTGAGGAACCACATAATCAGCATCAGCACTGGGAACAAAACAGCCTGTGCATATAAGTAATGGATTGGGTTGTCAGTGCCAGGATAGCAAGGTGCAATCAGCAGGAATGCGCCATAAATGACAACATTGATAACCGTGATAAGGATTGGGGTATATTTTGGCAGGCGGCGGAACATGAACACGCCCAAAACGGTGCACAGTACAGGCAGTGATACAAACTGACTCATAGAGTTGAGGAAGGTTGTAATGCCGTTGGCGTACATAACGAATGGGGAGATGATAATCGCAATAATGCCTGCGATAGTACCATAGATTTTACCAACTTTTACGCAGTGTACATCAGAGGCTTTCGGGTTGATGGAAGAGCGGTAAAGGTCAAGGGTAAACATGGTAGAAGCGGAGTTCAGTACCGAGTTAAACGAGGACAGGATTGCGCCGAACATAACCGCTGCGAAGAAGCCGAGAACCGGTTTCGGAACGATAGCGGCAATCAGAGCTGGGTAAGCAAAGTCGATAGCGGAAGAACCGGCAGCAGCGAGCTTTTCCTGGATAGATGGCAGATAGAATGCGATAATGCCAGGCAGAACCAGATAAAGCGGGCCCATGCACTTGAGGAAGCCGCAGAAGATAGCACCCTTCTGACCTTCCTTCAGGCTTTTTGCAGCCAGCGAACGCTGTACGAAAGATTGGTTTGTGCACCACCAGTACAAGTTGTTGAAGAACATACCTGTGATGATAAGCGGCCAAGGTACTTCAGGTTCTGGCGCATTCCATGCGCTGACAGCGTTCATCTTGGTCGGGTCGGTTTTAATCAGGTACATAAAGCCGTCAACAATGCCAGTGCCATTGCCGAGTTCTTTGCTCAGTACAGCAAGACCGATAAACGGAATCATCAAACCGCCGATGATCAGACCGACGCCATTAATGGTATCAGATACAGCAACCGCTTTCAAGCCGCCGAAGATCGCGTAGCAGCCGCCGATGATGCCGATGATAACACAAAGGATTGCAATAGCGGTGAACTTTTGCAGGTGGAACATACCGGAAATGTCGAAAATGTTCTCAAATACAACCGCACCAGAATACAGGATAACCGGCAGGTTCAAAATAGAGTACATAATAACGATAACCAGAGAGAACATGGTTTTGGTTTTCAGCCCATAGCGTTGTTCCATCAGCGATGGGATGGTCATAGCGCCCATCTTGAGGTAACGCGGCAGGAAGTAATAAGCCAAAACAAGCAGGGTGAACATTGAGCCGACTTCCCATGCAATCGGGCTCATATTGGTCAGCCAGCTTTGCCCATTCAAGCCAACAAGCTGTTCTGCGGAAAGGTTGGTCAGCAGCAGGGAGCCTGCGATAACGACGCCCGGCAGACCGCGCCCTGCCAGGAAGTAGCCTTCAGCGGATTCGAGGTCGTCGCCTTTTGTCTTGATGCTGGAAATGATCGCAACCATTGCGGTAAAAAACAGGAACGAAATACCTGTCCAGGCTAGAGAGTCAAAGAATGCCATAATTTCAGCCTCATTTCTGTAAATCTTTTGTGAAGAAGAAAAGATGTCAACAATGAGTGTTCACGTGAACGCAATGCCGGAAAATTTAACGCCTTGCGGATTTTCCGCGGCGTTCGCGTGTTTGCGGTGCTGAAAACATAAATTTCGGCGGGTTCTTTTGGTCTGCCGTCTTATGTTGTCTGTATATATGTTACTACGAACCGCAGGATTTCGCAACCCTTTTTTACATGATTTTTTCGCGGTGCGGGTTTTTCGTATGCTATGTCAGTTTTCCGGTGGTGTATTTAGGTATCTTGTGCATGGGATTGCTATGTTTTGCGTGCAGTATGCGTGCAGATTAATGTACAGGATGCACAGTGAAAAGTATATTTTATCATGCAACATGCAACAATACAGATTGTGTTCCAGTGTTTGGAATCCGATGGGTGCATTTCGGATGCACGCGGCACGCACCGGCAAAGTTGAAAAGCTGCGTATACTTATGTTATAATAGTTATGGACAGAAAAGAGGCGGAAAACCGGGATTCCCCGTGGTTTCCATAGCTGAAATGAACAGAAAGGAAGATGCGGATGTCTGTCACCTCCAAACAGATTGCAGAACTGGCTGGTGTATCCCGCGGTACAGTAGACCGTGCTCTGCACAATCGCGGGCGGGTGAACCCGGAAGTTGCACAGCGCATCCTCCAGCTTGCGGAGGAATTGGGTTATCAGCCAAATCCAATCGGGCGTGCGCTTGTAAAAAAGGCGCAGAGGTTCAAAATCGGGGTTATTTTGCAGTCAATCGAAACGCCAACCATGCAGATTGTTTCGCGCGGTGTGGCGCAGGCAGCGGAAGACCTGAAAAAT
>CAXHNU010000216.1:2763-3949 GCA_964017555.1 uncultured Butyricicoccus sp.
GGCTACCGCCCGCCGCTGCTGCTGCATGATTATTTGCTGCACCAGCGCGCGCCGGAACGGGAGATGATGTACACCGATATTCGAGTATGCACCCGGTATAATACGGGCGACCCGATTCACACCCGTCCATAGCCGGAGGGGTGTCAAATACAGTTTGTCATTTTTGGTGCAGCCAGCTTATTTTTTGGTGAAATCTTGCGCGGGAATGTGCAATTGCTGTGGAATTTTGTGAACAGTGGCAATGCGCCCTTGACGGTATGCAAATAGATTGATATAATCTTAACAAACAAGGTGTATTGGAAATGAAAAAGGAGGTTTTCCCCATGGATTACAAAGCGATGTACAGCCAAAAACTGACCACGGCAGCGGAGGCAGTAAAGGTTGTCAAGAATGGCGATTGGGTAGATTATGGCTGGTGCGTCGGCACGCCGGATGTGCTTGACCGTGAAATGGCAAAACGCCTGCCGGATATGTATGATGTCAATTTCCGAGGCGGCGTTTTAATGCGTGTGCCGGAGATTTACAAGATTGAAAACCCGGCAGAACACATGACCTGGAATTCCTGGCATATGTCTGGCATTGAGCGCAAATTCATTGCAACAGGCGCGGGGTTTTATGGTTCCATGCGTTATTCCGAACTGCCGCGGTTTTATCGGGAGCACATTGGTCATGTCGATGTTGCCATGCTGCAAGTTGCGCCGATGGATAACCATGGTTATTTCAGCTTTGGGCCGCAAGCGTCACATTTGCGCGCGATTTGTGATGTAGCGCAGATAATCATTGTAGAAGTCAATGAAAATATGCCGCGCACCCTTGGCGGTATGGAAGATTGCATCCACATTTCCGAAGTCGACATGGTTGTAGAAGGTGACAATGCACCAATGCCGGAAATGGGTTCTGTTCCAGCAACCGAAGTGGATAAAAAAGTGGCAGAAATCATTGTGCCGGAAATCCCGAATGGGGCTTGTCTGCAATTAGGCATTGGCGGTATGCCAAATACAGTTGGTTCAATGATTGCGGATTCTGATCTGAAAGATTTAGGCGTACATACAGAAATGTATGTTGACGCATTTGTTGACATATCCATGGCAGGGAAAATCAATGGTTCTAAAAAGCGGATTGACCGTGGGCGTCAGGCATATGCGTTTGCGGCGGGCACCAAAAAGCTGTATGATTTTCTGGATGA
>CAXHNU010000217.1:0-3946 GCA_964017555.1 uncultured Butyricicoccus sp.
ATTTCCGCGCTTGTTACAACGGGCGCAATTTCATTGATACGGTCTTCTGATGTGTCAATTGCCATCACTTCATTGCCGAGTTCCACCATTTTTTTCGCAAAACAGGTGCCAAAACGACCTAAACCAATAATCAGAACTGATTTCATGGATGATGCTCCCTTCCAATTTATCCAATTGCAATTTTTTCAAGCGGCATCCGGGACAAGCTGCGCAGTTGATTTTCTGTAATGGCATATAACAGGGTTAAACAGCCAACTCGCCCAAAAAACATCAGAAAAACCAGAATCATATGGGATGCCAAACTAAGCGCAGGTGTCAGCCCCATAGTTAGCCCAACCGTTGCCACTGCGGATGAGGTTTCAAAAATTGCCGCCATCATCGGCACCCCATCCAAGTGGCACAGCGTCATGGCGCCTGCCACTGTCAGCGCCAAATAGCTGACCGTAATTGTCACAGCACTGCGCAAAACCTGGTCATCAATGCGCCGCCCAAAGCATTCGAGTTCCTTTTCGCGCCGCAGGGACGCCCGCAGACAAAGCAGCAGCACGGCAACCGTTGTTGTTTTCATGCCGCCTGCCGTGGAACCTGGTGAACCGCCTATCAGCATCAATAATATCATCAAAAGCTGGCTGTTGGGCTGTAAGCCATCCAAACCGACCGAATTAAACCCTGCTGTGCGTGTTGTCACCGACTGGAACAAGGCAGATAATGCCTGTGTTGTACCCGCAAGGTTTTTTTGCATGGCGCCATGCTGGAACACAAGCAGCAATATGGCAGGCAATACCACAAGCACCGATGTTGTCAGCAATACAATTTTGGTTTGCAAAGAAAAGTGCTTTTTATCCCGCCGGTAAAGCCATAGGTTTTCCCAAACAAAAAATCCTAACCCGCCAATGATAATCAGCGCCATGATTACAAGATTGACCAGTGCATCACTGGTAAACGCAGTTAACGAAGAAAACTGCCCACTGTATGTGCCCATGAGGTCAAAACCCGCATTGCAAAATGCGGATATGGCATGGAAAACGCTATACCAAATGCCTTTTCCGACGCCAAAAAGCGGGATAAACCGGAAAGAAAGCAACACAGCGCCAATGGCTTCTACCACAAGCGTCACGGTAAAGACAAACCGGGTCAGGCGAACAATGCCTGCCATTTGCGGTGCGGCAATGGATTCCTGCATTAAAAAACGGGATTTCAGCCCAATCCGCCGCCCGGAAAAGACGGCAACCATAATTGCCATGGTGATAAAACCCAGCCCGCCTATCTGGATCAGTGCCAAAATCACCGCCTGCCCAAAAGATGACCAATAAGATGCTGTATCGAATACAATCAGCCCCGTGACACAGGTTGCTGACGTCGCGGTGAACAGCGCGTCAGGGAAAGGCGTCCACAAATGCGCTTTTGCTGAAACTGGCAGGGATAGCAGCAATGTGCCGCACAGGATAATCGAAAGGTATCCAAACACAATAATTTTTGTCGCTGTCATCCGTTCCAAAAAAGTTTTCATCACTCTGGTCATCTCCCGGCTGGTTTCTCCTTTGCATTATAGCAGGTTACAGGCAAAAAGGGAAGTTATTTTAGCTGATTCATCAAAAAGAAGGGCAGGCACATCCAGTGCCCGCCCCCTTTTCGAGAAAAGAAATAGAGAAGAAGAATTATTTTGTGCCGTTAAATTCATGCACAGCGTCAATCATTGCCACAACATTTTCAATCGGCGTGTTGCACTGCACAATATGGATGGAGTTGAAGATATAGCCGCCGTTTTTCGAGAAAATCTCACAGCGCTCCAGCACTTGTTTGCGCACCTCGTCAGGTGTGCCAAATGGCAATACCTTTTGAGTGTCCACACCGCCGCCCCAATATAGGATTTTATCCCCGAAATCATCTTTCAGCCGCTGCGGGTCCATGCCCGCTGCGGAACACTGCACAGGGTTGAGCGAATCAAACCCGCTTTCAATCAGCTTAGGGATAAAGGGATAAACCGCGCCGCAGGAATGCTTTAATGTTTTCCAACTGGTATTTTCATGAATCCACTTGTTGACCTTTTTATAATATGGCATATAAAATTCATCAAACGCCGCGCTGGAACACATCTGGGATGCCTGGCTGCCAAAGTCTGTGCCGCAGACATAAATGACATCTACAATATCCTTTGCGATTTCATAAAGCTTTGCCCAGTTTTTCAGCACAAGATCGGTTTGGCGTTCAAAAATTTCATGCACATAATCCGGGTAAAGCAGCGGCGCCATATACCAGTCCGCCACACTGCGAATGCCTTTCGGCTGTTTTAACCCCGGCCCCGCAATCTGTGAAGCATCGCCCAACGCTGCCCCGCCTGGGTCAAGCACAACCGCCCGCTTGCAGTCACGGTATTTTTCCAGCGTATCTTTATAATATGCAAGTTCCGCTTCGCTCAGGTCGCCATATTCCTCCAGATTATCAGAAGCATCCATGTGATCTTCATCGATGTCCTGCTGGCGCTCCAGATTGTCGAAATAAAATCCGTTCGCTGGCATATGCCCGCTTGGCGGCGCAGAGGTATCCCCCCCTGGATATACATAATAACCGCCCTTGCCATCGCCTGAAAGTTCTAATTGTTCCGGTACCAGCAGGTCTACGCCAAACAGGCTTGCTTCTTTCCATTTGCCAGTATCTTTAATGCCAAAGCTGCCGCCATAGGATTTTACCAGCTCCACATCGACGCCGATTGCATCTTTCAAATCGTCATCGAGCAGCCCGGTCATGCCAAATACATCCCACAAGCGAACCGGACGTTTTTCCAGCCCATAGTATTCCCGCAGCTTTTGCACAATGGTGACGTGCATCTGCGAACAGCTCATGCCGCCAAAATCAACCGGCACTCGGTCTGGCTGTTTGTGTGCAAACGCACATTGTACACGTTCTTTTGATGTCATGAAAATCCACCTCGTTTATATTCAGGTTCTACTTATACTTTCGCACGGTTTTTGCGTTCGTCAACAATAACTGCCGCAATAATGATAACGCCTTTGACGATTTCCTGCCAATAAGAGGATACGCCCAGCATATTCAGTCCGGCATTGAGTACGCCAATGACCATTGCGCCAATAAATACGCCGAAAATAGAACCTGTGCCGCCCATCATGCTTGTGCCGCCGATAACACTGCCCGCAATGGCATCCAGTTCATAGCCCTGCGCCGCGCTTGGCGAACCAGAAGCAACACGTGCCGCCAGAATGACGCCTGCAAGCCCACAGCATAAACCAGAGAATGTGTAAATCAGCACTTTATATTTCATGATGTTAATGCCGGAAATCACGGCTGCTTTTTCATTGCCGCCAATCGCGCGGGTATAGCGCCCGAATTTCATATGGTCGAGCAGCACCCAACTGATAAACGTGATGATAATCAGCCAGACAATTGGGGTAGGGATGCCCAGAAGCCGCCCGCCGCCCCACCAGCGGAAACTTTCATTGAGGCGGGAAACCGGTTTGCCATCGGTCAGCAGCAGTGCCATGCCGCGGGTAATGGTTGTCATGCCCAAAGTGACAATAAACGGCGGAATTTTGGAAATTGAAATAATCAGCCCATTGACAAGCCCAATGACAATGCCGGTTGCGGCGCCAGCCAGCACGGATACCACGCCCGGCGTTGATGCCGACTGCGCGATATACGCCGCGATAACGCCTGCCAGCGCCATATATGCGCCCAGACCAAGGTCAATGCCTGTGGTGATGATAATAAAGGTTACGCCATAGCCGATGATGGCATAGACAGAAATTTGTTTCAGTACGTTCATAAAGTTGGATAGCTGCATAAAATTCGGTTCCAGCACCGAAATGATGATAACCATGGCGACAAGCACCAGCAGCATCCCATATTTCTGATAAAATGTTTTCAGTTTGCCCATCCGTTTCACATCCCCCTGTAATCGTCTGATTCCCCAGCTGCATAGCTGAGCAGG
>CAXHNU010000218.1:0-3912 GCA_964017555.1 uncultured Butyricicoccus sp.
TGCGTCGCGCACTTCAAAGACTGCGCCAGCCAGGACGGCTTTTGTCACAGAATCCACTTTCAGGATTTGAATCCCTGCCAGTTTCCGATTGATAAAGGAAACATAAGATTGTTCCCCATTGGCAATCGTCACAGTTTTGGATTCTGTATCAATCATATAACCTTCCGGCGGGACAACTTCGGTGACAATATATTCGCCCGGAGCCAGATTTTCAACCGTCAGGCAGCCTGTGCTGTCTGTTGTGAAACGACCCATCACCTTGTTGTCGTGCTTGCGGGTGACGGTAAATGTCGCACCAGCCAGAGGATTACCGTTTTCATCCGTCTTTTTCAGGTTCAAATTTGAATTGGGTGTGTTGGTTGCGGTGATCACCACAGCCGCACCAGCCTTGACTGTTACCAGATAATTTTGTTTGTCAATCTGATAGCCGTCAGGTGCTTTGGTTTCCTGCAGGACATATGTCCCAGGCTGCAAATTGTCATAGACCAGCATACCGCTTTCATCGGTGGTATCATGTTGCAGCGCTTCACCACTGACGGTAAACAGCGTAAATTGTGCGCCAGCCAGCGGGTTGCCGGTTTTGGCGTCCAGCTTCAAAACCTGAATGCCAGGTTTCTTTGTGTCGGTGAATGTCAGGTTTGCAGGCTGACCAGGCTTGATAACAAAAGTCATTTTGCAGTTGTTATCAATCATATAGCCAGCCGGGGCAACCACTTCACGGATTGCGTAAGAGCCGGGTTCCATCTTGGGGACAAGCGCAATACCATCGGCATCGGTGGTATATTCACCCAGCGAGTTCCCTTCCATATCATAAATACGGAATGTCGCGCCAGCCAAAGGCTCGCCAGTCTGGGAATCGGTCTTCTTGATGATGGTGATTTCTTCCCTGTCATTATAGAACCGGACGACTTCGGGCATATGTCCAGCTTCCACATTCACAGGTTTGATTTCCTTGTTCAGTGCATAGCCCTTGGGGGCTTTGATTTCTGTCACAGTATAAGCACCCGGATTCACCGGCAAGGTATACACCATACCTGTGGAATCTGTTGTGTATGTGCCAATTACTGTTTTGCCATCCGCTGTCTTTACCTCAAAGACTGCCCCAGCCAGATGTTCACCGGTTTTGCTGTCCAGCTTTTCAATCAGGATGACGGGCTGTTTGTAATCCTTAAAGGTAATTTTTGTGGTTTCACCGGCAGTCATTTCAAAATACTGCCAGGATTCATCCAGCAGATAACCTTCCGGCGCTTTGACTTCTTTGACCTTATAATGTCCAGGGGCAAGCTGGATGGTGTTGATTGTGCCGGAAGTATCGGTCACATATTCGCCAATCAGCTTATCTTCCAGGGTATAAATCTCAAAAGTCGCGCCAGCCAGCGGCTTCATGGTTTCCGCATCGACTTTCTTCAGCAGCAAGCCGTGTTCCGCTGTATTTTTGATTTCAAAAGAAGCAGGCTGTCCTTCCACAATTTCCACAGTGAATACGGTGTCGTTCAGGATATAACCCTTGGGGGCTTCATATTCCTGCACTTTGTACCAGCCGGGGTTCAAGCCGGTCAGCACCAGTTTGCCGTTTTCATCTGTTTTGCCGGTTCGTACAAGCTCTCCGTTCATGGTCATAATACGGATGCCTGCATCAGCCAGCGGGACGGCTGTATCTGCATCAATTTTGGTGATGGTCAGCATGGAAGTTTGACTGTTCTCTACCTTTACAGAGGTTACTTTGAACTCTTCCACACGCACTTTAATGAGGTCACTATTCAGCAGGTAGCCGTTCGGAGCCTTAATCTCCTTGATGAAGTATTGACCAGGTTCCAATCCGGAAATGTGGATGTAACCGTCTTTATCCTCATCTGTAAAGGTTCCAAGCAGTTGATCCTGCATAGAGTACAGCTCAAAAGTCGCACCAGGCAGCGGCGCATCGGTATCCGCATCGACTTTACAGATGGTAATACCGCCCTTTTTACTGTTCTCAATAATGACACGCTTGGTTTTGTTGGCTTCCAGCACCAGCCGTTGTTCACCCTTTTGCAGGATATAACCTTCTGGTGCGCGGACTTCTTCCAGAATATAAATGCCAGGATCCAGGTTGGGCAGCAGGATAAGACCATTTTCATCAGTCCGTTCATTCATGGCAATTTCCTTGCCATCACCCGAACGGATATCAAAATATGCGCCTTCCAGCGGCTTGCCGGTTTCCATGTCAATTTTCTGGATCAGCAGATTGGTTTTCTCGTTGTTGTAAAAGACAAGCTCATAAATCTTGCCGGAATCTGTCGCCAGAACCTCAAAGGTTTGCGGCGTCGGATCGACAATCAGATGTTCAGGGGCAAGGATTTCCTTGACCACATAAGCGCCAGGTTCCAGCCCTGCCAATGTGGCATAGCCGTTGGGACCTGTGATGATATTGGCGATATGCCGCCCACCAGCGGTGGATACATCAAAGGTAACGCCAGGCACAGGGAGTTTGGTCAAAGAATCCAGTTTCAGGACATACAGCATACCATCCGCGTTGTTTTCAAATTCATAAACTGTAGACTGATGCTGTTCATCTACCCGGATGGTACGGGGTGTGGAATCCAGAACGAATCCCTTCGGCACGGAAATTTCCGTAATGGTATATTGACCCGGCTTGATGTTTTCCAGGGTAATCAGACCATTTGCATCGGTATATTGATGCAGCCATTCCACATACTGTCCATCATTTGTATGTCCCGTGATGTTAAATTCCGCATTTGCAATCGGCTGATGGGCAACCGAATCCACCTTGCGGATGGTAAGTCCGGTCAGCGGTTCATTCTCATATTCGACCTCAATATAATTCATGGGGTCGGTATTGCGGACAGTCAGCCGTGTAATCACATCGCTGCCCTGATAGCCGCTCGGCGCTTTGGTTTCTGTGATTTCATAATTGCCATTGGGCAGATTCTCAAAAATCACAGTACCGGTTTTATCTGTTGTGCCATAACGGTCAGCAGGAATTTGCAGCTGGGGATCTTCCAGGCTGACACAATGCAGCTTGTAAGTTGCACCTTCCAGCAGCCATTTGGTGTCCGCATCCTTTTTGGTCACGCGGATGCTGCGATAATGATGGTCGCTGAAATTGAACTCAATCAGTGACTGGTTATAAGACAGATGTTTGGTAATTGACCAACCAGCTGTGTTATTCACATGGTCACGGTTGTAATTTTCAGGGGCTTTTGTTTCGGTCACAGTAACCGCTACGCCGTCATAATCATGACCCACCAGGAATTCCCGGTACTTGTCATAATCAATGGTAACATAGCCGTCCTGATCAGAAACAAAGGGACCGCCCGGCACATTGTTGCCGTCAATCTGGACATCAAAATACGCGCCAGCCAACGGGTCGCCGGTTTCAGCATCCAGCTTCCGGATTTTAATTGCCGGATATTCCGCATCCTCAAACACAAAGGATACTTTCTTTTCGCCCCGCTTCAGTTCCATGGTCTGCGTTCTTACTTCAGGCAGCATATAACCTGCGGGAGGCGCAACCTCTTCAACAGTGACAGTCCACTGGTCTTTATTATCGTCCAGATATTTGCCGAAATCTTCATAGGTCAGACGGGCATAACCGTCATCACCAGTGATGACCTCTTCAATTTTCTGTCCGTCAATCGAAACAGTGAACACAGCGCCAGCCAACGGGGTTTTGGGGTCACTCATGGACTGCTTGTAAATCTCGACTTCCGCCCATGCTTCATTCTGGAACCCAACATTGCCGCAGCAGGAATCCGCCGCATTGGTATTGTTGACATTGACATAGATTTCTTTTGCTTCATTGGTTTTCAGGTAGCCGGCAGGGGCAGCGGTTTCGACAAATTTGTACAAACCATTCTGCAAGCCGCTTCCATCCGGACCATGATACTCTAAAGTACCATTTTCCATCGGACC
>CAXHNU010000219.1:0-3870 GCA_964017555.1 uncultured Butyricicoccus sp.
TTTGGCAACCTGTACCATGGCTTCTGTGTCAACCTAATTGCCAAGAAAACCGGCGGCGACCCAGGCACATTCCGTTATCCAACCGTAGAAGATGGCGTGCGCGGGCTGGAATTTGTTGATGCCTGCCTGGAATCCAATGCAAAAGATAACATCTGGGTAACTGTCGGACAAGGGTGAAAATACTGAAATGCCTGCGGTTTGGGAAATTATTTGTCATGCGCTGGTAAATATCCTGCCCTTTGTCACCTTGGCACTGCTTCCATTTCGTAATCATTTACGGCTGCCAATACGGTGGATTGTCGGGCTTTTTATCACCCTATGTGCAATAAGCGGCTTGCTTTCCTGGCTTGCGCTATGCTTTCCGGGCAGCGCGGCATGGCTTACTGTGCTTTCTGTCTTTTTATATTTCGGGTCTTATATTTTCGCTGTGCGGGCAAAGCCGCTTAAATTGCTGGCCGTGCTGATGATACTGCTCAATTATGCCAGCCTTGCCACTGTAACCGCAAATTTTTTGTTGTTTTCCTTTTCGCCGGGACGCATAAGTCATCCCTATTCCGCACAGTATACCATTTTTTATGCGCTTGGTTTGCTGGCGGCATACCCGTTTTATTATAAAACCCTAAAGGAAAGCATCCGCCCGCAAATCGAACTTGGGGATAATGAACAAGTTTGGACTTATTTATGGGGCATTCCAGCGACTTTTTGCGCGGTAAATTATTATTGCTTATTCTCCGCGGGCAGTGTTGCCGCTTTTTCAAAATCGTTTTGGAATACCTTGTTCTTTTGGGCAATTCATACGGGTGGGCTTTTGACGTTATACATGATACAGCGGTTTTTAGAGGAAGCTCGGAAAAACTTACAACTGCAAGAAGAAAACAATCAATTCATTTTGCAGGCAGCACAGTATGAAAACTTAAAAAAGAACATCGAGGAAGCCCGCCGGGCACAACATGATATGCGCCATCATTTTACCATTATCCAAGACTGCATCAGCAAAAACGATTTGAGTGCCTTATCTGATTATATGGCGAAATATCAACAAGACAGCCCTGGTTTTGATGAAGGCAAACCATATTGCAGCAATTATGCAGTAGATGCTGTGTTGCGGTTTTATGCGGGGAAAGCAGCGCAGAACCAAACGAAAATACATATTGCGGTGGAAATGGAACAAACTCTTCTCATTCCAGAACCAGAATTTTGTGTTTTGCTGGGTAATCTGCTGGAAAATGCACTGGAATGCTGTGCAGGACAAGAATACGCAGCAATCCAAGCCCATATCATGCAGCACAGTGCATCTATCTTGACCATAACCGTGGATAATACCTGCCCCAACCCGCCAGCTTGGGAAAATGGCAAGCTATGTTCCAGCAAGCACAAAGGGTTTGGGCTTGGCACAGCTTCTGTCAGCATGGTGGCGCAGCGATATCATGGCGGCGCACAATTCCAATGGAAAAATGGTATTTTTTATGCTTCGGTGCTGTTAAGCCCTGATGACTGACAAATGAAACCCCCCCTATGTAGTGATTATCCTACACAGGGGGGCTTTTGTCTATTGTCCGTTTTTACTGAGGCGGTTCATTTTTTATTATCATTTTTCAGTGGCGCTATCTGGCATCTGCGGGAAAATCAAAACAATCTTAAATAAATCGCCGTCCACGGTCAGTTCAAATTTGCCCTGCATCAGTTCTGCCAAACTGCGCGCAATGGACAGCCCTAAACCGCTGCCTTCGGTTGTGCGGGCGGTGTCACCGCGCACAAACCGTTCCATCAGCTCATCACTGGCAAGGTTCAGCCGTTCGCGGGAAATGTTTTTCAGCGACACAAAAACCCGGTTTTCTTTGGTTGCCAAATCAATATAAACCCGTGTTTTGGGCATGGCATACTTATAGATATTGCCAAGCAAGTTGTCAAAAATGCGCCATAACAGCCGTCCATCTGCATAAATCGAAGGTTCCTGCGCTGGCACAGTCAATACCGTTTCCAATTCTTTTTCTTCAAACCGTTCGCTGTATTCGCCAACACATTGCCGCAGCAATTCCCCCGCATGGGTGCGTTCTGCCTGTACGGTGATATTGCCGGTGGTTGCCTTGCTGACTTCAATTAAATCTGTAATCAGTTTTTTCAGCTTTGCTGCCTGCCGGTCAAGCACTTCAATATAACCTTTTGCCTGTTCGTTGCCTGCCGGTTCGGATTTCAGCAATTCCACATAGTTAATAATGGAGGTCAGTGGGGTTTTGATATCATGGGATACATTGGTCAGCAGTTCATATTTCATGCGTTCGCTTTTCAGGCGTTCTTCAACTGCCACTGCCATGCCATCTGATATGGCATTCAAATCTTGTGCGTGCTGCTGTAAATCCCAATACATATGATCCGTCGGGATTTTATAGGATAAATCCCCGCTGGCAAGGCGTTCACCGCCTTGTTTCAGCCGGTCAAGCTGCCGGGCAAAAAAAGCAACCGCAAGCACAATCATTACATCCATCATCAGCACTAGCGGGAACGCGCTGTCATCATTGCAGGCTGCAATACACTGTGTGATCACCAAGATTGCCGCAGTAATGGCACATAATTTCCAAATGACGCCAATATGCCGGAATAATTCTATCATTTGTCGGATTGCCGCACGTATCCCACGCCCTACGGCGGAAAACAACGCCGTTATTTTATTATGCCGCCAATTGATGCCTTTCAGCTTTTCCTGTACGCCATCCAGGAAAGGCTGTTTGCCTTCCTCTTTTTTTTCGTCCTGCTGCTGTTTAGCATTGCGCCCAGCTTCTATGACCTGCCCCACACCATGGCGAAGCTCATGGCTGATTTTCAGGCAAATCCTGCCAATGATTGTACTGCGCCAAAA
This sequence comes from uncultured Butyricicoccus sp., assembly GCA_964017555.1. GTDB lineage: Bacteria > Bacillota > Clostridia > Oscillospirales > Butyricicoccaceae > Butyricicoccus_B. The sequence continues at coordinate 2,858 of CAXHNU010000219.1, forward strand.
TGCTTTTGCTTTTATCCGTGTTGCCATGGTATGCACCCAAACCATTATCAGGAATACCACCGCACCAATACAAGCCGCGTATGCTGCCAGCACTTTGGAAATCCATCCCCAATTTAGCCCATATGTCATATTGATGGTTGAATGAAAGCCGACACAAGCAGATATCAACAGTCCGCCAGCCACAACAATCATCAGCGTTAAAACATCAAATGGGATGGTATGAAACCCTTTTAGTGTAACTGTGCCATCTGGGCTATGTCCTGCTGTAAACAGCAGGAAAACCCATACCACCAGCGCCGCTACACCAAACACCACAAGAAAAACAGGGAATTGCCATCCTTCCGTCTGCCAGCGATTATGAAGGGATGTTGACTGAGAAAAAATATCATCAAAACGGGAAGTGGGGTCAATATAAATTTGGTATCCTGCCGTATTACCGGTATCATCGCCATCAAAATACGCATATTTTATCGCGTTTTCCGGGATTGGTTTCAAAATTGCCTGTTTGACAATGCCATTGTCATTTTCATCAATGCGCTCGGCAATCAAGCTGGATCTTGTCAGAAATTCTGTAAGCTGTTCATACCGCTGCTGTTCGCTATAAGAAAGGGTTACTAATTTGTTTGATTCAGATAAATTATACCAATCATCTGCCCAATAAGAATAATACCGCGCTTCGTTCCAGCAAAAACCGCTTTGATATGCGTCGGTGCCTGACAATGACTCCTGATTATAACAGCCAACCAAAGCCGCCGCGATTGTATATGCCCCAAAAACACAGCTGCAAATTAAAAACGCAGCCAACAGCATCCAAGCAGCCAGCTTTGCCGGCGCCGTATATCTTTTTTTATTCATCACGATATCACCTGATCTTCCTCTTTTTAATGGGCACAGAATTTGTACCCTTGCCCCCAAACGACTTTTAAATAACGGGGTTCTGCCGGGTTGATTTCAATCTTTTCCCGCAAGTGCCGGATATGTACGGCAACGGTGGAATCCGAGCCGCCATATAC
>CAXHNU010000220.1:0-3843 GCA_964017555.1 uncultured Butyricicoccus sp.
TGGATCTATTTTTCTTCTTTCAGCAGGTTCCGAAAGGTCTAATACTGTTTTGATTTCCTCCACAAGTGCAAATTGTGCAGGCAGATTTTCTATCTTGACCTGCTTTTGCCTGAAATAAAATGCCGGACAGGAAACAGCCAATGGTCGCCGGAGAATGATTTTTACTGTATGGATGGTTTCGTTTTCTGCGATAATTTTGGAAAGTCCGTCACAGGAAATGAGGGAGGGTTTAGCTTTCTCCTCTTGCTGTCTGGCAAACCGTTCTGCTTCCTGTTCATCCAAAAACACAGGAAGTTCATGGTTTTCACATAGTGGTGTTCCATCCGGCAAGATGATTAGTTGACACTCCCCACAGCTAAAGCTGGAGGGATTCTCAGTTCAACGACCGCTGCTTGCCACCTGGCGAAGTCTATGCAATCTCCCTGAGCGTTAGGGAACCACTGATTTAATCCTTCATAAGTCAAAAAGGTGTGGTATAATAGGGGAAAAGGGGGCGCGTGGCATGAAACAGGAAAGTTTTAGCGATATGGAATACGCTTATCGGAAAAAGAAGACAAAGCGGGAAGAATTTCTGGAGATCATGGACGAGATTATCCCGTGGGACGAATGGGTATCTCTGATCGTACCCCACTATCCCACAGGGAAACGTGGTCGTCCACCCATCGAGATTGAAACCATGCTGCGAATGTACCTGCTGCAATGTTGGTTCAGCCTGTCGGACGAAGGCGTAGAAGATGCTATTTACGACAGCTATGCCATGCGGAAGTTCATGGGGATCAACTTTTTTGAGCAGGACGTGCCGGACGCCACCACCCTGTTGCACTTCCGTCATCTGTTGGAGGAGAAGGGAATAGGCAAACTGTTTTTTGACGCCATCAGCCGCTGCCTGGAGAAGGCTGGACAGATGATGCGTGGCGGCAGCATCGTGGATGCCACACTGATCAGCGCGCCCAGTTCCACCAAGAACGCGGAGAAAAAACGGGACCCGGAGATGCACTCAGCGAAAAAGGGAAACCAGTGGCATTTCGGCATGAAGTGCCACACCGGCGTGGATGCCGGGAGCGGGTTTGTCCACACAGTAGAAGTCACCGCCGCCAATGTCCACGATATCACCGTGGCGGAAAAGCTGCTGCGGGAGGATGACGAAGTAGTTTACGGGGACAGCGCGTATCTGGGGCTTGAAAAACGAGAAGAAATCAAAAATAATCCACAGTTTTCCGCAATTGAATACCGCATCAACCGCCGTCCAGGCAGGCTGCCCAAGGTTTCCGACAACGCCATTGACTGGGAGCGGTACATTGAAAACCGCAAATCCGCTGTACGCTGCAAGGTGGAACACCCCTACCGAATCGTGAAAAATATCTTTGGTTTTCGAAAGGCAGTTTATCGAGGACTGCGTAAAAATCTCAACCGATTGCATGTGCTGTTTGCCAGCGCGAATCTGTATATGCTTGCCAGGGCGGGCGGCTCATTGCGACCCGTTCAGGGTTCTTGCGCCCTTTAGACCGGATGGAGGGTGAGAAATGGGTGTTTTCTCCCCCAATATGGCTCTATACTTAGGTTTTGTATCATGTTTCGATTGCATGTGATTTGAGCGGAGCTTTAATCAGTGGTTCCTTAGGTTTCGGCGTGTCCCGCCGCACCCGCCGTACCGTATGGTTTTTAATTACGCCAGCAGGCGCAGTCCTTCTTTTAAGATATTCTGTGCGGCATTGAGGTCCCTACCATGGTGCGCACCGCATCTGGGGCAGTCCCAATCCCGCACCTTCCTGTCTTTTGTGCCAGACCACTGATAGCCGCAGTTAAAACAAAGCTGGCTGGACGGGAAGAACCGTCCAATTACAGATACCTGTTTTCCATACCATGCCGTCTTGTATTCTAACTGCCGGCGAAATTCTGACCATGATACATCTGCGATAGACTTTGCCATCTTATGATTTTTCATCATGTTGGCTGTAGCTAAATCTTCAAGACAGATGATGTCATATTCCCGGACAAACATGATGGATAGCTTATGCAGCATGTCCTGACGCTGGTTGGCTATGTGTTCGTGCAGCCTTGCAACCTTAATCCTTGCTTTTTCATGGCGTTTGCTGTCCTTTGATTTTCGGGACAACTGGCGCCGCAGTTTGGCAAGTTTTTCTTGACTTCCGGCAAGGTATTTGTGATTCAAATATGCTATTCCATCAGATGTGACTGCAAACGAATTCACGCCCATGTCAATGCCGATTACTTCACCAGTTTTGGGAAGCTGGGTAAAGTCCACATCGGTACAGCACAGGGAAACAAAATATTTGCCAGATGCAGACTGGCTAATGGTAGCCGACAAAATACGCCCTTTCACCTGCTTGCTGACATGGCATTTTACCTTGCCAAGTTTGGGGAGTTGGATGGCTTTGTCCAGCACTTTGATATGTCCCTTGGCTGTGTAGCTTTTTCTATGGTTCTTTTTGCTTTTGAAGTGCGGATAACCAGGATTTCTACCTTGTTTCACACGGCGGAAAAAATTCTGGTAGGCAGTATCCAGGTTGCCCAGAGAGGACTGCAAAGCTGTAGAATCTGCTTCCCGCAGCCACATCAATTCTTTTTTCAGCATGGTTAAAGATTTATCCTGCTGGAATCTGGTGGGCGCTTTTCCAGTCTGCTTGTACTGTTCCATGCACTCAGCAAGATAATAATTCCAAACAAATCGGCAGCAACCAAAGGTTTTTTGGATCTGTTGCTTCTGTTTTGCATTCGGCTCAATGCGAAACTTGTAGCTGCATTCCATACTTTGCGTCCCCTCCTTTCAATTCACTAATTATATTATTTTATGCAAAAAGCAAAAAATAATTGATGCGGCTTATATCCCCATACCTGAAGGCAGGGGCTTTACACCGCATCTGGTATTTTAGTTGCTATTTTTCCCGAATTGTTCCGGCACGCGGATACGGTATTGCCGCGTCTGCATTTCAAAGATATTTTTCTCCAAATGCTGCAGTTTTTCCGTGCTGATCCCATCGTTCAGCAGCGGCAGCAGCATATCGCCAACATACCGTTCATTTTTGGTAATCCGCCGTTCAACTCGAATTTGCTGTAACCGCTGGGCACACGCCCGCATCTCATCCTGCGACAAGTCCACTGAAAATTCCAGCAAATGCAGTTCATCCGAAGTGCGCAGCTCATAAGTGCGAATTTCCTGTTCAATATGCGTCATCCGGTCATTCCATTGATCCAGGATATCCCTTGCTGTTTCAATGAATTTCAAAGTGTCCTGAATGAGGGCGGAATTTAATGTTCCTTCCGGCAGTTCATCACGCAAATACAACGGCATCGCCTTTTTCTCATGGATTGCATTGTCCAAATCGTCCTCATACGCACCGCAGTCATTGTGTTCTGTATCCTGCGCTGTTTCGGGTTCCGATTCTTCCACGGCATTTATCAACCCCATATTCATCCTCCAATTTGGATGTACTTTTGAGGAAATCTTTTTTACACCGAGCTTGGTTTTGGCTGATTTTTCGTTCAAAATCATAATGCCGGAACCGCGCAGTCCCCCGCTGAGGCAGCATTCTTTTGCCTCATACATATCCGCAAAGACACACAGCGCATTCTGATTGACCTTTGCCCTGGACTTCGGAATCCATACATTCCCCATGCCATAAAAAGATGAGAGATGTTTGTTGGAAATAAAATACATTTTGTGTCACCGCTTTCTTGTTTTATCTTTGTTTTTTACTGACACTTTATTATATGCGAAAGGTGCTGCCTTTATTATCGTTTTAGTTGTGCTGTCGGCAAAAAAATAGCAGCCAAGGCATAAGCCCTGGCTGCTATACATTAACATTCTCTCATATCTGAAAT
>CAXHNU010000221.1:0-3833 GCA_964017555.1 uncultured Butyricicoccus sp.
TGTCAACTTCGTCTGTTAGCGCCGCTTTCAAAATATACTTAATCTCCATATCCCGAATGGGGCTGCGTTCCATAGCCAGCAGATAATCTTCTTTATCAACTTTGCTCCAATCCACAACTTTATGAAGTGCTGCTTTCAGCATCAAGTCCAGCCAAATGCGGGTACTGCGCCCATTCCCTTCCCTGAACGGATGCGCAATATTCATTTCTACATACTTTTCAATGATTTCATCAAAGGTAGACTGCGGCATTTTATCAATACTCATCAGTGCCGCTTCCAGATACATCACAGAAGCAAAGCGAAAGTTGCCTTTTGCAATATTCACAATTCGTAACTCACCGGCAAAATCATAAATCTCATCAAACAGATACTTATGAATTGCTTTTAAGCCTGAAAACTTTCCGACCGCAAGACTATCAAGTTTACCGGTTTCAAACATTTCAAGGGCTTTCTTTTTGCTGATGCGTTCTTCTTCCCGCGCTAAGTCTACGGATTTTTCAAGTCCCAGTTTATTTTTAAGTACCATTGTGACCCTCCAAAATTATGATTTGTGTATTTTGGATTACGAGAAATGCTAAGTGCTATTCTCGTTTTGAATTGCATATTACTGCTGGTTAGGGATAACATATTTTATACTTCTCCCTTTGCCACACTGTGCAAGCAATTTTTCTTCTACCATCTTTTTTAATATACGCGATACAGTAGAAGAACTAATTTTAAGATGTTTTTCTACATTGCTTCTTGTAACTGAACCATTCTCTTTTGCAAAATCAAGAATCCATTGCCGGATATCAATTGTATCCTTTTCTTTTGTTGATTCTGCGCCATAGTTGATATTCGGCAGTATAATTTTGAAAGCATTATTTGTCGTTTCAATCATTGGCGTTTTATCAGATCCCTCATATGCTTTCATGATTTTACTAATTCCTGTCCCATATGCCTCGATTAACTCTAAACGGTAAAATACATTCGCCAAATCTTGATTTCTGCATACCGATAATCCAACCATGACATCTTCCAAAGAGATTCCTGGAAGCAAACCGCCGACAGAAACAAATTCTATGCGATCTATATAGATACTAATCAATGCGCTGGCGCTAAATCCATAATCACGATGCACAACCAGATTCAGCAATGCCTCACGAATAGCGACTTCTGGATAATCCCTTGTATCTATTCGTCTTAACTTGTCAAATGTTGCACGGGTCTGATTTCGCAAATCAATATAGGAATAAACCTCATTTAATTGCTGCATCAATGAACCTGTAAACTCATGCCGGTCTTTGAAAATACTTTGATCAGTGTCTTGAAAAACCGCAACTTTAATCGTGTGCATACATTGCTCTGATAAGAGTAATGCAAGATTTGTATAGATACCATCAGAATTCAACAATTTCAATGTCTGCATTTGCTTGGGGCCAAAAGGGATTTTCCGCATCGAAAATTCTTGTTCTGTTGCCTGGAAAGTTAGTTCCTGTTCTAATGACCGCATTTTTTCAAAACGATCACCATCGGTTTCCTTAATCATCTGCCTGATCATTGTGTCCGATGCCGGGACTGATGAGTATCCTTGCCGGACATATACACCTTCTGGTCGAAGACCTTTTTTTGCGATATAATATGGTCTTTCTGTCCCTCTTTGAATATCAATTGCAATAATCTCCTTCCCTTCAATTTCCAATGTTTCATAATGAAGAAACATCGTCACATCAGGTTTAATTGCATCACGAACCATATTGCTGATTTGTAGTGCAGCTCCATCAGCATTTGTAACTCCTACAACTTCTCCATCATCCTGTACGCCAATATACAGTTTCCCACCATCACAGTTAGCAAAAGCAATAATTTCTTTTTTAATGTCATCTACTACAATTGTTTTTAATTCAACACTTTCGCTTTCTCGAAAAATCATGCCGCATAATCTCCTTATCTGTCTTCTGATCATATTATAGTCAATCTCATCATTCTCGTCAATTTTCTCGTCAACATGACGCGATTGACGAGAAAAACAGATTTATATAACATATTTTAACATATTCCAGCATGGTTCACAAGTGTTATCTGCCAAAATGCTTTTCAGTTTTCGATGATAAATTGGGGCGATAAATTCCCTTGGTATTCATTGATGGACAATGTTCCAATCACTTTTGTGCGTCGTTTCTTCTGTGCAATACGCTTCCGTTCTGCTTCACCACCATGCCACTCGATAACGGAAAGATTGTGTTCCCGGTTCCAATATTTCACATGAACATTGTCAGCACCCATATATCTGACGGTATCATAAGTAAATTTCAGCCCGAAAATAGGCGGCGGGAAAGCCTCTCCATATGGCTCTAAAATCCGTAAATCCTGAATCTGTTTTACTGTTACCTGTTCCATAGTCAGCACAGCGTCAAGCTCTACAACTTCCTTGCGCTTTTCTTCATCAATGGTTTCGGCAAGTGTCAAAAATCGCTGCTTGAATTCTATCAGATTATCTTCTGAAATAGATAATCCAGCAGCTTTGGCATGACCTCCATAAACCATAAGCAAGTCGCTGAGTTTATCCAGGTTGTTTTTCAGATGAAACCCATCAATACTGCGGCAAGATGCTTTCAAAACCCCATCCCCAGATGGAGCCAACACAATAACAGGTCTGTAAAACTCATTTTTCAGCCTGCCTGCCACAATACCAATAATCCCCTCTGTAAATTCATCACTTTTTATGACGATTGCTGGCGGCAAGGTTTGAAGGAACTCTGCTTCTGTTTGTGTTCCATAAATGCTTTCCATCTCCTGCATCAGGATTTCTTTTGCAATCCTCGCTTGATCATCGGTCTGCTGTTTGCGCTCATTATTGATTTTCATCATAAATTCCACACTTTTACGCAAAAATGCGTCATCCCGCGCAATCAGCATATTGGTTGCGATATATGGATCTTCTCCCATTCGGGATAGTGCATTGACCATCGGCGCAAAAATATAAGCAATTGTCCGCTGGGCATTGATTTCATTAACCCCGGACATCTCTTTCATCATTTGAAATGCGGGGCGAGTGCCTTTGTTCATCATCCGCAGAGCTTCCCGCACAAAATCACGGTTTTGACCGATTAACGGAACAATATCCGCCACAGTTGCAAAACCAACCAAATCAATGGTATTCAAAACTGGCGCTGTATCCCGTTCCAAATATTGATACAGTGCCAGCATCAGCTTAAACGCGACAGCAGTTCCACATAATTCATGGAACGGATAAAATTCATCTTCCCGTTTGGGATCAATCACAGCATCCGCTTTCGGCAGGGTGCTGCCTGGCGAATGATGATCGGTTACGATGATGGTATAGCCTTTCTCTTTCGCATAAGTAACCTCATCATGGGCAGTAATCCCATTATCTACAGTCAAAATCACCTTTGCTGCTGGATATAATTGCCCAATCCGGTCAATCCCATGTTTGCGAATCCCATAGCCATCCACTTCACGGTCATTGACATAACACTGGATATCTCCGCCCAATGCACGGATTGTTTCCAGGCAAACTGCCCCGGCAGCACAGCCATCCACATCATAATCCTGATAAACGACAATCTGTGTTTTATTCTTTATGGCATCTGCAAGCAGCGGGAGAGCTTCTTTTGTACCTTGCATTTCTGTCATGAATAATGTTTTATCCAGTTTGCCAAATAAAGCATCCTCCAGCGCTTCCCTGCTTTGATAGCCGCGTTTATACAGGATTTTCAGCGCCAATGGTGAAACATGGGCAAGCCGTCCAGTCAACATAGATGCTGGGACTTCAATATCTTCAAATGTGTATTTTCTGAATTTAGACATCGTGTATTCTCCTCTTTCCCTCT
>CAXHNU010000222.1:0-3777 GCA_964017555.1 uncultured Butyricicoccus sp.
GTTCGTTAAACAATTCGTCAAGCTTCAATGGGGATGCGCCTCCTCGATATACCGTTTTCTCTAGTATATCGGATTCAGGCACAAATGTCCAATAGAAATCCTGCCGCCGCGCAGCGGCGGCAGGAAGAAAGGGGTGTGCAGAGGGGCGGAAGCCGCCCCTTTGCCAGGGTGCGGGGCAGCGCCCCGCGAAAGGGGGGGAAACCGCTGCTGTTAGTGCAGTTCGGGCCAGTAGCCCTTGTTGGCTTCAATTAAATCGTCCAGAATCAGCTTGGCAACCCGCGCAGAAGGTACTGTGCGCGATAAGGTCAATGCCTGCCATAATTTCTGGTAGCTGCCTTCAATCCATGCTTCTACCGCAAGCTTTTCTACGCTGACTTGCTGTTCCATCAACCCTTTTTGGAACTGTGGAATGCTGCCTTGGCAAATGCGTTCATAGCCGTTGGAACCAACGATGCAAGGAATTTCTACCATTGCTGTGCGGTCGAAGTTTTCGACAGCACCTTCATTTGGTACAATCAGCAGGAAACGTTCCTGGGTGTTTTCTGCAATCGCACAAGCGAGGTCTACAATATAAGTTGCATGGGCGTCCGCTTCAAAACCACCGTCTTTTGCTGTGCCTTTCGCGATGATATCACGGCACGCGCCAAAGACTTTCTTTTCACGTCCTTCCATGACCTCGTTTGCACGGGTGTGGTTGACGTCAGAATGTTCTACGACATAATCCGGGAACAAGTAGTATTTCAGATAAGTGTTTGGAATGGTGTCCGGGTCAACCGCGTAAACATCACGTGCCTTTTGGAAGGTCGCAACCCAGCTTTCATCTACGTGCTGGTTTGTCATGGACAGCGCATCTGCAAATCCGTTTTCTGCAATGTGCTTTTTGATGGCTGGCATTAAATCTTTGCCTTCTTTGTCGTAAATCTTGTGCCACCAGCCAAAGTGGTTTAACCCATAATACCCAACCTGCATCTCTTTGCGGGACGCCAAACCAACCATATTTGCCATCTTTTCTTCCAGGTCAATCGGCATATCACAAATATTCAGAATCTTAGAATTTGGACGCAGGCGGCGGGTTGCTTCCGCAACAATCGCAGCCGGGTTGGAATAGTTCAGCATCCAAGCATTGGGGCTGTATTTTTCCATATAGTCAAGGATTTCAATGACGCCGCCAATGGAGCGCATCCCATAAGCGATACCGCCGGGGCCACAGGTTTCCTGACCGACAACACCATATTTCAGCGGGATTTTTTCATCTTTTTCACGCATGGCATATTTGCCGACACGGATGTGCGCAAGCACAAAATCAATATCGGTGAAAGCGGTTTCCGGGTCGGTGGTGTAGCCAAATTCAATGTCCGGCGCGTTTTCACGCAAATAAATTTCGCAGGCTTTTGCAATGGTTTCCTGACGTTCTGCATCGTTGTCATAGAATGTGATTTTGCGGATGGGGAAACGGTCACGTTCTTCGAGCAGCATCAAAGCGATGCCCGGGGTGAAAGTGGAGCCGCCGCCGGCAACTGTTACAGCATATTTTTTGTTAGACATGATAGAAATTCCTCCTGAAAAAGATTCGGTATAAAAATGTGAGTGTGAATATAAGCGATTTTAACTTGTTATTATGCGGCAATCCGCAAAGTTGCAAACAGGCACAGCCCGGCAATCAGGCAGACAAGCACGCTGCCGCCGATTTCCGCAAACAAGCGGGATTTTTGCGCGGTTTTCCATGCAGCCGCTGGTGCTGTGCCATGTGCGCGGCAAGTCTTCCAAAGCACCAGCCCAAGCCCAATGATACCGGCTGTACTCATCATCATAAGTTCCGCGATAAACAGGGCAGTGAGGTTCAGCACCGCATAGCAGGTGCGCCCATCAGCAAGCCGTTTCTGGCTCAGGTGGATGAGCCATGCGGCATATGGCTGCACCATTGCAGAAAGGAAGGATACCGCAGCGGTAGGGGATGCAGTAAGGATACCCTGTTTATCCCCGCCTGCGCCCAGGGAGAGATACCCCAGGCACAGGAACGGCATACAAAAGAGGATGGCTTTAACGATGGTGAAATAGCGTTCCAATTTGGATTTGTTTGTCAGGGATTGCATAGCGAATCCTTCCTTTCATGAAATGGGGGAGATGTGAGAGCGTATTTTATAACAGATCTTCTACAGCAGCGCGTACCTTTGGTACAGACAAGCCGATGATGACCTGTACAGACTTGCCTTTTACCATAGCGCCATGTGCGCCGATGGATTTAAAATAGGTGTCCGGCTGTACAATCGAAATATCTTTGACATTGACGCGCAAGCGGGTTGCGCAGTTGGTCAGGTCAACAATGTTATCTTTACCGCCAAGCCCTTCCAATACGAGTTCTGCAAGGCTTGCACCAGAACCGCCGGATTTGCCGTCGTTGCCGGAACCGGCATCCGAACCGCCAGCTTGGCGTTCACGGTATTCTTTTTTGGAATAGAACTTGACTTCTTCGGTTTCAACTTCACGCCCTGGGGTTTTGAAATCGAATTTTGTGATCAGGAACCGGAATACAACAAACCAAATCGCGGTAAATACCAAGCCGATAGCAAGCATAATCAGATATTGCTGCCAATGGTTTGCGGCAAGTGGAATCCAGTTGAGGGAAGCCATTTCGATAGCGCCGCCGGAATGGATACCGACAACACCGGCAAGATACATAACGGTAGACAGCGTTGCGGCAAGCAGCGCATGGACAACGAACAGTGGCGGTGCGATAAAGAGGAAAGTAAATTCAATCGGTTCGGTAACGCCGCAGAAAATTGCGGTTAAGGTCATAGGGAGCAAAAGTGCCAGCACTTTCTTTTTCTTTTCGGGTTTTGCGGTTGCATAGAAAGCGAGCGCAACGCCGGGACAGCCAAAAATTTTGGAAAAGCCGGTTGCGGTAAAGCCAGCCTGCGGCACAAGGGATTTAAGCGGTGCGGTAGTGGCGGCAAGCTCAGGCAGTTTGGTTGCCCAATAAGCATACAGCCCGCCGGGAACCACAGCGTTGTCGTAATAGAAGGGGGAATAAAGGATATGGTGCAGGCCAAAGGGGATAAGCATACGTTCCAGGAAGATAAACACCCAGATGCCAACGGCGCCAGCGCCTTTGACGAATCCTTGGAAAGCGAGCATACCCATTTGCACTTTGGGCCAGATGAGGGCGGAGAGCAATGCAACAGGCAGCATGACAAAGAAACCGACCATAAATACGAAGGTAGAGCCGTTGAAGGAACCCAGCCAATCGGGAAGTTCCGTGTCAAAGAATTTGTTGTGCAGGAAGATGACCAAGCCAGAAACGGCAAGTGCGCCGATCATACCCATATCCAGGGTTTTGATGTTTGCAATCATTGCAAGACCGCTGGTACCGCCGACCTCTGCGGAGAAGTCAACGCCAAAGAACGGACCCCACTGGGAAAGCATCGTGCTCAGGAAGTAGTGGAAGGTCAGATAGAGGACTAATGCTTCCATACAGCAGCGGGCATTTTGTTTTTTCGCCATGCCGATTGGCAGCGCCACGGCAAAGAGCAAAGGCAGTTGGTTAAAGACTGTCCAGCCGCCTTGCAAGATGATGTTCCAGAACTGATAAAACAGACTGTCGGGGCTTGCAAGGTCGCCCATGATCGCTTCGGTTGTGAACAATGTTCCCACACCGACCACGATACCTGCAAAGGCAAACAGCAGGACGGGGGTAAACATCGCGCCGCCGAATTTTTGAATTTTCTGCATCATAACGTATGGTTTCACCCTTTCAAAACTAATAGAATGCGTTCTCTT
>CAXHNU010000223.1:0-830 GCA_964017555.1 uncultured Butyricicoccus sp.
CGGTATTTTGTAATGATTCGGGAAATTGATGAAGAGGATAACCCGCATGAAAAATCCTGCTGGGCGAAAGCAAACCCAGTGATTCGGTATCCGGGTGAATACGGCGATACCCTCTTGGAACAAATTGAAACCGAATATACCACTGCATATGGTTCTGGTGACGCGGAGAAAATCCGCAAATTTCTAACCCGGCGTTTATGTCGCTGGCAGTCCGGCAGTGTCAATCGTTATTTAGCCGAACCGCAACTTGCAGCAGTAAAAGAAGCAATGATTCCGGTGGATGAATTTGCCGCACTGACAGATGGGCTTGCCTGCCATTGTGGATTTGACCTTGGCAAGCGGGTTGACCTTTCCGGTGTTGCCGCTGTTTTCGATTTGCCGGATGGCAGAATTGCAATCAAAATGCACGGTTTCGTGCCGGAAAATGGCGCGGCACGGCATGAACATACCGACCGCGTGCCATACCTTGCATGGGCAAAAGATGGATACTGTACCCTAACGCCTGGTGATGTAACAGACAATAGTTATGTACACAACTGGATTTGTGAAGGGGAGCAAGCCCATAACTGGCAAGTAGATGAGGTGGATTATGATGGACATAATGCAACAGATTTAGCAATCCAAATGTGTGAGGAGCGCAGCAATGATGATTTTTGTGTAGAAATCCGGCAGACTTGTGCCGGGTTAAACGGTGCGACAAAAGGTTTCCGTGATTTGCTGATGGAACAGAAAATTGTGCTGGAATATAATCCACTGGCATATTGGTGCTGCTGTAATGCGATTGAAGTAATCAATAACTTTGGGGATATCAAGCTATCCAAAAAGCATAA
>CAXHNU010000223.1:1126-3751 GCA_964017555.1 uncultured Butyricicoccus sp.
ACGAAATGATTTTTGATAAATTTATCCGCCGTGTGATGAATCGCGCACCCCTTACATTGGATGATCCTGCGGGCTGGAGCATCGGTGGCAGCGTGCTATTTGGCGGGCAGGCTGTGCAGGCGATGAAACTTCCCGCGGTGAATGCCTGCATTGAAATTATCAGCGATTCCATTGCGAAAATGCCAATTTATATGATGCAATCGCAAACCCGTGAACGCCTGCCGAACCATCGGATTTTGGATCTGCTGGCTGGCAGACCAACCGAAGCCCTGACAGCATTTGATTATCATAAACTGATGGAATCCCGCCGGATTACATATGGCAATGCTTATGCGTTAATCCTGCGCGGCGAATGGGGCGAACCCAAAGAATTGCTGCCGATTGCGCCGGGTTATATGCAGCCTGTTTTGGACGATAACGGTAAACTGTGGTATGTCGGCATCAATCCCAAAACCAAGGAGTACCGCAAATTTTGGGCGGCAGATGTGCTGCATTATAAGGCATTTACGGCAGATGGGTTGGAAGGCATCAGCTATTTGCGGCGTGGCGCGGAAACCATTGAAGCGGCATTGCAGGCACAAAAATATGAAACCAGCTTTTATAAAAATGGCGCACAGCTTACCGGTGTGCTGACAACCGAAACCGATCTTGCCAGCACAAAATATAAAACGGATGCGCCTTCAATTAAAACGCAAATCCGGGAAGAATGGGCGCGTATTCATTCTGGTGCGGATAATGCGTTTCGGATTGCCGTGCTTGACCATGGTCTAAAGTATACGCCCATTACCAGCACCAACCGCGATGCACAATTTATCGAAAGCAAAAGCGCAAGCATTGAAGATATTGGCAGATTGTTTAACATCCCACTGTATAAATTGGGTGTTGGCAAGCAGACATATTCATCCAATGAACAAGCTGCAATTGAATATATGCAGCGCACACTTGCGCCGATTGTTTCGGAATATGAACAGGAGGACAGTTATAAATTATTGCTTTCCAGTGAACGGGAAAAGGGTTTGCAAATCCGCCGGAATATGATGGGCGAATTGCGCGGCGACTGGGCAGCACGTGCGGCATGGTACAAGGCTATGCGGGAAATTGGTGCATACAGCATTGATGATATTCGGGCGCTGGAAGATTTGCAGGATGTGCCGGGTGGCGCGGAGCGGTACGCGTCCTTAAACTATGTTCCGGCAGATGTATTTCGGCAATTGTCGTTAAATCGGAATCAACCGGCAGGAGGTGAATAAAAATTGAGATTTTCATTAAATGGGATTATTTCGTCAGATGAAGATGCACCAGTTTGGAAGTTTTTCGGCTGGCGTGCAGTTTGCCCGGCAGATATTCGCGCTGCATTGTCCGGCAATACGGATGATGAATTTGTGTTAGAAATTAATTCCGGCGGCGGTTCCGTTTATGCCGGGTTTGAGATGTATTCTTTATTGCGTGGCGCGTCAGTTAAAACCCGCGCAGAGGTGCAAAGTCTTGCTGGTTCTGCGGCATCGGTTGTGCTGATGGGTGCAGATGTGGCGGCATGTTCTCCAGTGGCGCAAGTGATGATTCATTTGCCCAGCACGGCAACACAGGGCAACCAAATTGTCCATGGGCAATCTGTGCAGATGCTAAATGCGGTCACGGCTTCTATCATCGCGGGATATGAAAGTAAATGCCAAGGCAAAACATCACCGGAAGCCCTGCGCAAGCTGATGGACAAAGAAACTTTTTTAACCGCCCAGCAGGCTTTGGATATGGGTTTGATTGATGAAATCATTGGCGAAGGGCAATCTATAAACCCAATGAATGTCATGAACGCATCCGGCGGGCTGCCGGATATTGAAAAACTGCGTGCGGCTTATCTGGAACAGCATCAGCCCGAACCGGAACCGGAATCAAAACTACAACCGGAAAATGAGCATCGGAAACGTGTACTTGCTATTGCGGAAGCGACACTGAAAACACAGGAAATCTTTTGACTTTGGAGGAAACCGACATGAAGAAAAAATTGCTTGATTTGCTGGCGCAGAAAAAATCTGCCGTACAAGCCATGCGCGATGCGGATGCAAAAAACGACCAAACTGCCTTTGACGCGGCAGCGGAAAAGGTGTCCAATTTGGACACCGAAATTGCACGGGTGCAGGCAATCATTGCAGCGGAAGAAGCGCTTCCAGCGCCACAGCCGCAGGATGGCACCCCGATTCCCGCGGCAGGTGGTCAGCCGCCGCACAACTCCACCGACTGCATCCATGCCTTTGCAGAGTGCATCCGCGCACAATTGCGCGGCGACCAGGCGACCTTTGCCGCCAATGCGGAAATTGTCCGCAAAGCGGTGCGCAATGAAGATGCTGGCGCACTGACTGAGGGCACACCAGCCAGCGGCGGTTTGATTGTGCCGCAGGATATCCAAACAACAATCAACGAATTGCGCCGCGCATTAAATCCGCTTGCGGAGCTGTTTTCTGTTGAAAATGTTTCGGCGTTATCTGGTTCGCGTGTGGTGGATACCCACCCGGTTGCAGGCTTTACCAAACTTGCGGAAATGGGTACAATTGCCCGCGATGATAAACCGGCATTTGCAAAAATTGAATTTAAAGTAGAAGATTATGCGTTGATTGTGCCAGTATCCAA
>CAXHNU010000224.1:0-3692 GCA_964017555.1 uncultured Butyricicoccus sp.
GATTCACCTTTCCACCCACTGGAATAGCTGTGAATCACGCCATCAAAATCAAACACAACGGTTTTCTTCATTTTCCGCCCTCCTGATTTTTTCCCTGAAGTTGCTTTGCCACCTGATGCACGCCTGTTGCAGCCAACCCGGACACAATCCCAACCGCCACAGCAGAAATATATTCTGTCGCTGCAAAGTCCGGCATGATATACATAGCGGCAACACCCAGCACCGCGCCTGCAATACCACATACAATCGGCAGCCACTTATTATCCACCGCAGTTGCCTTGAGGGTCTGTGCAATCAGATAACAGATAACCGTAATTGCCGGGATTGCTGTAAAACCTAAATTCTCCATATGTATCTTCCTTTCATTCATCTTCATGCGCTGCCAGATTCAAATGCTTTTCCAGCTTGTCCAGCGCATCTGTCACTGGGCCATTACAGCCCTGTTCTTTCAGCCCTTTCAGGCAAGCCGAGATACCATAACAAATCAGTGTTTGTTCCCTGCGGATCGCAGCAAGTTCCTTTTCCTGCTGCTTAATGCGTGCCACAAACTTAAAACCCCAAAGCACCACGCCGCCAATAACGCCGAGTGCAGTCAGCAGGGAAGCAGCTTTAATGATGGTATCCGCGCTGATGGTTACTTGCATAATTTTTCATCACCTCCTTGTCCGGTGAGCGGGAAGCGGGGGAATTGCCCTGAAAAGAGCAACTTCACATCAATTTTTGGGGTTCGATTTCAAGTGCTTCAAGGATTTCTTCCACATCTTTACGGATTTTATCCGGAACCTGCCCCAATGTTTTCTTGCCTTTCAAAATCAGTGTTGCATATACGACAGCCATTGTACCAACATCCTTTCTATACAAAATATGAGAATCAATTCAAAAACCCAGTTCATTCTGCTGGCATATCCATCAGCAGTTCATACACATCACACAAAGCCATCTGTGTATCTACTAACTGCTTTTCTAGCATCATAACTTCGCTTTGAAGTCGCTGATTTTCCTGCATAAGCTGTTCAGTGGTTATTTTCTTGCGCAATGTAGAAATAGAATCAACTCTTAGCCGATGCAATCCCATTATTGAAATCCTCCTTGAATGGACGAAATAAATCCCCCCTGATTGCTGTCGCCACGTTTTACGGTTATCCGGAAATTGAATGCAAAGCCATTTGCAGCAATTTTGTTTTCAAACACATGGTTGATGCCTCTTTTCACTGCATTGGTGCAGTCTTCCCAAACCGGCTGTACGTCTGCCCCATTGTTTGTAACTTCTGCTGTTAAGTCGGCGTCTTCGGGGATAGAACCAGAAACAGACAACACACAAACAGCAATTTGCCCATCAGCAGGCATTGGTGTAGTCAATGTTACAGACGCTTGTGTTACAGACTTTGTAAAGTTTAACGTATGAGCTGCACTTTCCTTACCATCAGTTACGGAAACAGTCATTACATGGTCGCCATTCAGCAAGCGCATAAAGGATTCTCCGGTTATATCAAAACTGTTATCCACCCCATGCGTTGCTGTGAAACTACGTTTTGCCGCGCCATCTATTGTTTCGGTTACAGTTAATATATCGCTGGCATCTTCATTATTAACTGAATAAGAGATTGAAAAACCTTCACTTTTTACACCAATATTTGAATGGTCTGCATTTGAACAGGTTATGGTGGGCAATTCGTTATTATTTACAGTCCGTTCGGCAGAAGCCATATATCCAGAAACTGCATTATAACTGTCATATGCCTTTACGCGATACTGTACCTTTGACCAACCTTTGGTAACGGTATCGGCATAACTTAAAGCAGCCTCTTGGTAAACCTGTGTCCATGAAGCCCCACCATTGATGCAACGTTCTAAAATGTAACCGCTCAAATTACCGTCCTGATCGCTGGCATCCGCCCATGAAATCGTTATTGCTTTTCCACCTCTAATTTCTGCTGGGACAGTAATATTTGCCGGTGCGCCCGGTGCAGTATTATTGATAACCGTAACTTGCGTGCTGACTTTGTACCCAGAATGCAACCCTTCTGCATCATAAGCACGAACACGGTACATTACGCTTGCTGTGCCAAATGTCACAGTATCGGTAATTTGTGTTGCTGTGCCCTGATAAATCTGATTCCATGTGCTGCCGCCATCAATGCTTTTTTCAACTTTATATCCAGCAAGATTATTTTCAGTATCTGTGCTGACGCTCCATTTTACGGTAATTGTACTACCGCCCATAATGGAACCTGGAATGGTAATACTGCTGGGCGTTGCTGGAGCAGTATTAGGTCTAATTACACCATCATCAGTAACAAGCAAATCGTATGGGAGGATAAAAGCGGGGCGAACACCATATGAACTCGTACTACCCACTCCAGCATCGTGAGGTATGCCTTCTTTGTCTACATACTGTATATCGCCACTGTATTTACAATCTGGTGAACGTAGCCACCAACCCATTGGGCGAGTGCTGTCGCCGTTTATATAGAAAATTCTTTTTTCGCGACTTGCTGTGTTGCTGCCGTCACCTTCATCAAGAGGAAAATATGATAGCCGATCTCCGTCATCGCAGATGTATCCGCTTGTGGATCTGCCTGTAATTTCACGAATTGAGAGTAGAAAAAGTTTTGCACTCAATCCGGATGAACCAGAAGCTACAGCAGTTCCAGAACCACCTACTCTATATGGAATTTTCACCTGCTTGATATAGCTACGAATAGTGCCATCAATGCGATTGATAAATTCCGTGTTAAGATATGTATGAATGTAACTGGCTGCATAATCACCGCTTTTAGGAGTATTCCAATACGAACTTGGAGAAGTGTCGTCTTTTTTCAACAGCCAAACTCCATCGCAGCTTGGATCATATTTAGATGATGGCCGCCCTTTGTGTACAATAATATAGTCCCGCCATGAGTTATTTTCTGCAATTTTCACAATACTGCCAACGGCTTTATCGCCTAATTTTACAGTTGCCATAGGTCAACCCCTCACTACTAAAACTCAATGCGTTCCATCGGCGCATTCCACACGCCGGAAACAGTTAAATCATTCAGCGAACCGAATGTTACAACAAACGGATTCCCTGAAACTTCGGTGCCATACATAAGCTCTAACAGCGCAACTCTGATATCTAATGCAGAAATCAATGTCCGCAGTGCCGGATGCGCAGCTGGATCATCATTATGCGTGTTAATCGAACCACTCACATCAATATCCGGCAGTTGGCTTTCCGGTATCTTCCCATCATCGCCCAAATCAGCCTTGCCATTTATCGCCCGCCGAATATCCTGATGCGCCATCGCATCAATGTTATGCACATCAACACCTGTACCAACCAGCTTGCGTATATCTTCATGTGCTTTCGTATCTGCATTGTGGGCATCAATCACGCCGTCCACATAACCAATCGTTGCAAGCACGTCCGGGTCAATATGGATTTCCAATTCGCCCTGATTGGATACCGCCAACGTACTGTAAAATGTATACGCGAAATCCGGGGAATCCGCAAAACTTGGAATCGCAACACCTTCACTGTTTTGGAACAGTGCAAACATAATCGGCGCATCATCGTCAAGATGCCCCCATAGCCCAATCTGATTTAATGTGTACCCAGCCTGCGGCGCGGTAATCTGCACCTTTAACTTGCGTCCTTCCGGGATTGTTTCGCCAGACAAGATATTGACTACCTGCTTTTGACTTACAAG
>CAXHNU010000225.1:0-3688 GCA_964017555.1 uncultured Butyricicoccus sp.
CAAGCTGTTTTGCGGCTGCAAGACAATATGTCCGGCGGTATCCTGAAAGCCGCCCGCAATGCCAAAAAAGCTGGCGCGGATATCAATAATGATATGATGCAGGCAACACGACAGGTTGTTGCCTGGAAGAATAAATTTCTTGGCGGCATTACAGATGTCACAAAAAAGCTGGCAACTGTCAGCGCGGCAACTGCAACCGCTGCCATTGGCGGATTCTTTGCGCTGGATAATCTGACTGAAGAATACCGTGTTTCACAGGCAAAGCTGAATACTGCATTTCAATCTGTCGGAATGACCACGGATAATGCGCGGGTTGCATACAGTGAGTTTTACCGAATTTTAGGTGATAATGATACCGCAACCGAAGCCAGTCAATTGCTTGCAAGTCTTACTTCAAACGAACAGGATTTGTTGAAATGGACAAATATTGCGGCTGGTGTTTGCGGTACATTTGGTGACAGTCTGCCAATTGAAGGGCTGATAGAAGCCTGCAACGAAACTGCCCGGACGGGTACAATTACCGGCGTGTTGGCAGATGCAATCAACTGGGCAGGCAAAGAAAGCGAAACTTTTGGTGTGAAGCTGAAAGCCAGCACCAAAGCAAATGAAGAATGGAACAAAGCGGTAAAGAGTGCAAAGTCCGCAGAGGATTATTTTAATCTTGCCTTGCAGGACTGCGCAACACAAGAAGACCGCGCCAATCTGATTATGCAGACTTTGACCGGTACATACAGCGATGCGGCGGCTGCGTTTTGGGAGAACAACAAAGCAATTACTGCGGCGCGGGTAAATCAAACGCTTTGGAATAGTGCAACTGCAAAACTTGGCGAAACTTCCAGCCGGGTGAAAGGTTCATTGCTGCAAATGCTTGGTGCATCGGAAAAAGAAGGTGTGCGTGCCGGTTCTGTTTTTGATTTTCTGCAAACCAAAGCAGATACGCTGGCAAACAAATTAAATGGCTGGATGGATGCTGGCAAAGCAGATGAATTTGCAGCAAAGCTCGATGCTGGTCTTGCAGCCGCACTGGAACGGGCTGGGCAGGCATTTGATTGGTGCAAAGAACACAGTGAGGGGTTAAAAAATGCGCTGAAAATCCTTGTTGGTGTTTTTGCAGGCATTAAAACTGCGAATTTTGCAACTGGGATATTGAATACAGGCAAAACCCTTGTGGATTTCGGTAAGACTGTCAGGACTGTAGCAATGACCGCGCTGCCGGATATGACAGGTGTGGTGCAAACCGCTATCGGTCCACTGGATATGAACCGGCACCATACTTTAATTGGCGGCATTAAAACTGCATTTTCGGGTATTGGTTCATCCGTAAAAACCGGGCTTGCATCGGTCGGCAAGTTTATTGCGGCAAATCCGGTTGTACTTGTGATTGCCGGGATTGTCACAGCTTGTGTACTGCTATATCAGCATTCGGAGAAATTCCGGAATTTTGTCAACAATCTTGTTTCAAGTATCAAAGCAAAACTTGCCCCGGCGCTGGAATCTGTCAAAGAATTTTTCGGCAGGCTTGCAGAAAAAATGAAAACTGACCTTGTGCCATTTTTGAAAGAAGTTGGCGCAAAGGCGGTTGAACTTGGCGGCAAATTCGTGCAGTTTATCACACCAGTGATTCAAGATGTAATCCAGTGGGTAAAACAGCTTGCAGAATCATTTTCCTATTGGATTCAGCCTGCATTTGTTGCATTTAAGCAAATTGCGGAAACATTAAGCAAGGTGTTCCATACCAGCATTGTGCCTGCATTCAGCGCGGTAAAAGGCGCAATGGGCAATGTGGCAGGCGTATTTGTACAGTATGGCATACCTGCGATAAAAAAACTGGTGGAAATCGGCGGGCAGATTGCCGGGATATTTTTAACCCATGTTGTGCCAGCTCTTGGCACAGCGCTTGGTGCGCTGGTGAAACTTGCCGGATGGGTGATTGAACATGTCGTTCCAGCGGTGGCTGGATTTATTTCCGTTGCTGTAACGCTTGCAAGCAAATTTATTGAGCTTGTAAGCCCTGCGGTTAGTTGGCTTGCAGAAAAGGTATCAGAACTTGCTGGATGGATTACCGCGCACGTTGTTCCAGCGATCGGCGACTTCCTTAGCTTTGCCGGGGAATTGGCAACTTCGCTTGGGAAAACGTTGTTTAACGCGGTGCAGTGGCTAATTGACAAATTTACAGCACTGAAAAATTTCCTGATGAAAACATTAAGTCCGGTGATTAATTTTATCAAAGGTGCATTTGATGCGGTAAGACAGACGGTTGGCAAGCTGATTGATAAAGTCAAAGAATTTCTTGGTATGGATACGAAAAAGACCATAGATGTCAGCTTCCGCGAAACGGTTGGAAATACAGGGCAAGTTATCAAGGGTATGTATATCAATCAAGTGTCGGGCTTGGACGGACGTGCATTAGGTACAAATTACTGGCGCGGTGGTCTGGTTCGCGTTAATGAACGTGGCGGCGAAATTATGAACCTGCCATCCGGCACGCAAATTATCCCGCATGATATCAGTGAAAAAATGGTTGGCGGCAATACCAACAATACCAATGTAACTGTCAATCTTTACGGTATGGACGTTCGGAATCCCAAACAGCTTGGGGAAATTGTTGTCGCGGAAATTATGCGGCAAATCCACAATACACCATAAGGAGGCAAGCCATGGTAGAAACTGTTTTCAGCGCGAACAACCGGGAACAAGTCATGGTGCTGCCATGGACGCCGCCCGGACTGCAAATTGCCGAACGGCAAAATAATAACACCTTTGATGGGTTAAGCCGCGGCAGGGCTGTAATTGGGACAATGGCGCCGCGTGTGATTTCGTTTTCGTCTGTTTTTCCGCGGGTGCATCAACGCTGGATGCACCCGCAAGCCCTTCATACCCCGCTGGATTATGTGGAGTTTTTCCGCAAATGGCGGGAAGAACTTGTCCCAATCCGGATTGTTATTACCGATAATACGCGGGAAATTATCAATATGGCGGTTACTGTGGATGATTTCACATGGAAACTGCGCAAAAATGGCGATTATGAATATAGCATTACACTTTCCGAGTATGTTTTTATCAAGTGATATTTTGGCACGGCAAAAGCCGGAGATTACTCCCCGGCTTTGTTGTCCAGTACATACAGTTCTGTTAGTGTTACATCCAGCGCGGCGGCAAGTGCCGCTGCAATGGATATCATGCAGTCGCCGCGCTTTTCAATATCTTGTATGGTACGGCGCGGCACACCAGATAACGCGGCAAGTTTGGGTACGCTTAGCCCCTGTGCCAAGCGGATTTCCCGCAAGTGCAGCATGATTGATTCCCCCTTGTCAGATTGATTTAATAAGATAAAAAAGCGAAAAACACAACCCCAAAAGGAAAAATACTTGCAAAGCAACTTTGATATATATATTTTTCATCTTGCGCAATTGAAAGACTTATGATATAGTTTGAATAAGGTTGGGGGCTTGCGCCCCCGCGCCTTAGTCTTGGAGTATATCAATCAGGATTTTGAGCCATCCCACGATTGATATGAGCCGTATTATGAGCTTTTCGGTTGCTTTCAGCAATTCGGAAAGCTCTTTTATTTTGTCGTCTTTCAATCATTGCACCTCCTTTCTATGCTTATAGTATAGCACGTTTTAACGTGCTAGTCAAGCATTTATTTAAAATTTATATAAAATATTCTAAAGAAAGAGGTGTAGAC
>CAXHNU010000226.1:0-1673 GCA_964017555.1 uncultured Butyricicoccus sp.
CTCGGCGATGGCAGCAACATCTTTATGACCGGTTCGCCTGTGCGCACCGAAATCGTATTCGCTGACCGCGAAGCCGCTCGCAAACGGCTTAAATTACAGCCGGATGACCGTATGGTGGTTTCTTTCTGGGGCTCGATGGGCGCTAAATATATGAACGAACATATGGCGGATATGCTGGCAAGAGAAGCAAAACAAAATATACCCTTCCAGCACGTCCACGCAACCGGCTCCGCCGCGTTTAAATGGGTACCCAAACTGGTGAAAGAAAAAGGTGTGGACTTAACCAAACATCCTAATATCCGCCTGACCGAATACATCTACGATATGGCAGAACAAATGGCGGCGGCAGACCTTATTATCTGCCGCGCAGGCGCGGCGACAATCGGCGAATTATGCGCCCTGGGACGAGCTTCCATTATGGTGCCGTCCCCTTATGTCGCGGAAAACCATCAGGAGAAAAATGCCCGTGCGCTGGAAAAAGCAGGCGCGTGCCGGGTGCTGCTGGAAAAGGACTCCAGTGGTGAAAAACTGCTCGAAATGACATCACAACTGCTGGCGGATGACGCCAAACGTGAAGATATGGCAGCCTGCGCTGCCCGTTTAGCTGCGTTGGATGCTGGCGAAAAAATCTATCAGCATATCCTGGAAGCTATCGGGTAATTGCGGAACGGAGGAAACATGAGCAGCAGCAAACGACCAAGACGCAGTGCCCCGCGTGCTGCGCGCCCGCCTGCGGCGGCACAGCAGCCCCCAGAGGTGCAGCAGCAGGCTGCACCGCCAGGCAGCAGCCCGCCTGTGGTGCGTACTGCTCGCCCGCCACAACGCAGGAAAAAGAAAAAACGCCGCCCTATGCCAAGCGGACAACAGCTTAGCCGTTCAGAACGGCAGCGGCGCAAAGTACGCAAAAGCCGTCAGCGTCAGCTGACCCGGCGGCTTGCTTTCCTTGTGATGACATTCGGCGCGGCATTCCTTGCTGTGACTGTCTTTTTTCGGGTGGACAAGCTGAATGTGAACGGCACAGAACATTATACCGCAGACGAAATTACCGCAACCCTTGGCGTGGAAAAAGGCGATAACTTATTTTCGTTCCGCCTTTCGGCGCTGGAAAATAAAATCATGAAAGAATATCCCTATCTCAGCCGGGTGGAAATTGTCCGCGATTTGCCGGATGCCTTGACCGTCAACGCTGTGGACGCAGTGCCCGTGGCGGCAGTCGACGCCGCAGGCGGCGGATGTTTCCTTATCGATGCAAATGGCAAATTGCTTGAACAGGTATCCGCTTCCCCGCCAGGCACCGCAAGCGTTACCGGCGTACAGATACCCGCAAGCGAACCGGGGCAGTCGCTGGCAGAATCAACTGATAAACACGTCAAAATGCTGTTGGCTGTGACCAAAGCGATTGATAAAGTCGGTATGGCAAAAGGCGTAGACTTTATCAATGTTTCCGCAACCTATGATATCCGCTTCAGCTATGAAAAACGGCTGGACGTGCGCCTTGGTGAAGCCACAAAACTGGATGATAAGTTACGGATGTTTCAACGGATTGTGGAAGATGAACTTTCCCCAACAGATACTCAGATCATCTACCTATCCGATCCGACAACGGCTTACTGTCCGCCAACGACCCCAGACCAAATTGAACAGTCAGCATTGCCGCTGGATGATATTATCCC
>CAXHNU010000226.1:1773-3653 GCA_964017555.1 uncultured Butyricicoccus sp.
CCGACAACGGCTTACTGTCCGCCAACGACCCCAGACCAAATTGAACAGTCAGCATTGCCGCTGGATGATATTATCCCGATTGGTGAGGACAGCCTGCCCACACAGGATAGCCATTGACGCTGCTGTTGTTAAACATACTGCATTTTTATCCTGTGCTGGGCGTTGCTTCTGCATATTTAACAATTTTTCAAGCCGGCGGCATTTTTTGTTGCAAAACGCGATGAAAAGCGTTAAAATTATAATGATAGGGCAAGTTTCAACCCTTTGGACATCTAAGCGGATTTTACAGCTTTTGAATTTCAGATAAAGAGCAGACCATAAGTAAATGGAGGACGGCACAATGAGCTTTCAGTTTGAGGAAACAATGGACAATGTAGTAAATATTAAAGTCATTGGTATTGGCGGCGGCGGCAATAACGCAGTGAACCGGATGATTTCCGGCGGGATGCGCGGCGTAGAGTTCATCGCAATCAATACGGACAAGCAGGCGCTGAACTATTCACAGGCAAGCACCAAAATCCAAATCGGCGAAAAACTCACCAAAGGGCAAGGCGCGGGTTCTAACCCATCCATTGGTCAAAAAGCTGCGGAGGAAAGCAAGGACGAAATACAAACCGCGCTGGAAGGTGCGCAAATGGTGTTTATCACTGCCGGCATGGGCGGCGGTACCGGCACTGGCGCGGCGCCGGTTGTCGCGGAGATTGCACGGAATATGGGCGCGCTGACCGTCGGTGTTGTTACCCGTCCCTTTAGCTTTGAAGGCAAAAAACGTTTGGATCAAGCGCTGCAAGGTATTGACGCACTGCGTGAAAATGTCGATTCTTTGGTCATCATCCCAAATGAACGGCTGAAACTTGTATCCGAACAGAAAATCACCTTCAAAAACGCATTCGATATTGCAGACAATGTACTGCGTCAGGCGGTTTCCAATATTTCTGACCTCATTACAGTGCCGGGCTTCATTAACCTTGACTTTGCGGACGTATGCAGCGTGATGCGTGACGCGGGCTTTGCCCATATCGGTACCGGTAATGCCGCAGGCAAGGAAAAGGCCGCAGAAGCCGCCAAAATGGCAATTTCCAGCCCGCTATTGGAAACTTCCATCGAAAGCGCACGCGGCGTTATTCTGTCCATTATCGGTTCGGACGATATCGGGCTGGATGAAGTGGAAACCGCTGCCGGTATGGTGCAGCAAGCTGCGCACCCGGATGCGCATATCATCTTTGGCGCGTCAATTGATGAGGATTTGGACGATGAAATCCGCGTTGTTGTCATTGCAACTGGCTTTGATCATGCGCCTAATTCGGCTTCTGCCGATGGCGGCGAGGATCAGCGCAGCAGCAGCGGTTCCAGTCCGTATGCGGGCGCACGCGGCAGGGCTGCTGCTGAAAAACCAGCAACACCAGATGATCCGTTTGAAACCATTATGCAGATTTTCAACCATAAAAATATGTAACACACCCCGTTACATATGGGAAATCAAAAGCAAACAGCCCTTTCAACATGAAGGGCTGTTTTTACCGCAACCAGAATGAATCACAAAAAAAGGGGGGATTACCGCCGTGGGTACGGAACCTGGAAGTCATAAACAGAAAACAAATCTCATGCGGCGGCTTCCCGATGCTTTTTTGATCCCGGACTGCCTGCCGCAGAAAGGCGGACACGATGGTCGAATATTTGAAAACGATTGCTGGTCGTGTGACAGCAATCGGCAACTTTGAAGATGGATGCTGGGTCAATATTGTGCGCCCATCTTCGGATGAACTCAAACTTGTTTTTGCCCAAACCGGTGCGGAAGAAGATTTTATCCGCGCTGCGCTTGACCCGGAAGAAAGCTCCCGTGTGGAAATTGAAGAAGATCAAGTGCTGATGATTGTGGA
>CAXHNU010000227.1:0-3614 GCA_964017555.1 uncultured Butyricicoccus sp.
ATCCGGCCGTCCCAAATGCACCGTAATGGTTTCCGGGATAAATGGCAGAGGCAAGGAAAAATCACTCCTTTGGCATGAGCTTTATGGGTTTAGGCTATGGCTGGGCAGGTCGCGCTGTTGTGGAACAGCAGGGGAGCTGGAATCTTCCTCCAATGGAACAAGATAAACCGGCAGTGTCGCAATAACATCCGCAAAGACAGTTAAATCCGAAGTAGAAACCGGCTGATAGCCTTCCCGCGCAACCGTCACAGCATAACGGGCATAAGGGCGGCTGCTGCCCGGTTCCAGGGAATTTGCGGCTGGCGGTGCGGCAAGCGGCAGGGCAGGGGTTTGCCCAGACGCATTGGTGCGGGTTGTATAGATCAGGCTTTG
Source organism: uncultured Butyricicoccus sp. (assembly GCA_964017555.1). Taxonomy (GTDB): domain Bacteria; phylum Bacillota; class Clostridia; order Oscillospirales; family Butyricicoccaceae; genus Butyricicoccus_B. The sequence goes on from CAXHNU010000227.1 coordinate 373, forward strand.
CTGATTATTTTCATCGATAGAATAGACTGTGACCAAAGCATTTTCCAGCGGGATTGCATTTTGTGCGGTGGATACCGCAACGGTTAAATAACCAGTTGGCGGGTTGGAAGGGATTTCAGGCATAAAAAATCACTCTTTCTATAAAGAAATAGGTAGTTTTTGTGTTATGATTGTTGCAATCATAAAAAAATATCATTATAATGAAGGAAGAAAATCATTTTCATGAAATGGGGTTTGAATTGGATATGGAATATCGGGAAATCGTTGAAACCTGCAAAGCGCAGGAAACCAAGTTTACATTTACATCTTTCACACGGGCGGACAGCTTAAAATTTGGTACAATGCTTTGTGAAACCGCTGCCAGATATGATAACGGTGTTGCCGTTGCCATTGAAATCAATGGCTTGCGGGTTTTCCAGCATGTCACCCAAGGGGCAGGGCGTCATAATGTCGACTGGTTAGGGCGGAAAGTCAACACCGTCAATCAGTTCGGCAAATCTTCTTTACGGGTTTGGGCAGAATTTGAGCGGGATCATTTAACCATGGCCGATGAACGGTTAGAACCCATGCGGTTTGCCATGTGCGGCGGCGGTTTCCCGCTGATGGTAAAAGGCATCGGGCAAGTCGGTGTCATTGCGGTTTCCGGCTTGCCGCATTTAGAAGATCATCAAGTGATTATTGATACGCTTGCGCGTTGGTTTGATGAAGCTTAACGCGGGGGACAGCAGGGGCAAAAATGCCCCTGCTTTTTTTCATACAAGCTGGATATGGTATTTTTTAAACCAGCGGTCAAGTTGGATGAGATAAGCAAATACCTGCGGCCCACGCATGAGCTGCCCATACCAAGGCTCCGGCATATTGTCCGGTTCTTCCAGCAGTGCATTGATTGCCTCTGCCCGGAATAGTTTTGGAATATAAGAATGTTCATCCTGCATAATCTGCCGCACATAAGAAGAAACCAGCGCGGTATATTCTGGGGAAAAGGTTTTGGGATAAGGGGATTTTTTCCGCCAAACGATTTCCTCAGGCAAATCATGTTCAAACGCTTTGCGGACAATGCCTTTTTCACGGCCTTCCCAAGCCTTGAGGTGCCAGGGCATATTATAAGCATATTCCACAATACGGTGGTCACAGAACGGCACACGGACTTCCAGCCCAGAATACATACTCATGCGGTCTTTGCGGTCGCGCAGCGCTGCAAAAGAAAACAGGGATTGATCGCTTGTTTCACGTGAAACGGATAAAAAACAAACTGCCTGCCCTCAGAATTTCAGGGGGCAGGCAGCAGGGAATATCAAAAAGGTTAATACTGATACATCGGTTTTTTCCGCACCAAAAACCAAAGGGAAATCAGCAGTCCAGGCAGTTCGGCGGCAGGCACAGCCAGCCAAATGCCGACTTTGCCAATGAGTGCAGGCAAAAGCAGCAGCATCGCAATCAGGAAAACCAGCGTGCGTGCAAAAGAGATAATCGCGGAAACCCGTCCATCCGAAAACGCGGTAAACAAAGCGGAAGCAAAAATGCTGACACCCATAAAGAGGAACGAAAGGGCATAAATCGGGAAGCCTTCCATGGTGATATTGTATACATTGCTGCCGGGGCTGGTGAATGCCTGTAAACAGGTGCTGATGACCAGGCGTGACAGCGCATAACTCGCGATAGAACAGAAAATCACAAAACCCATACAGCTTTTGAAAATACGTTTGAGCTGTTTGGTATCGTTTGCGCCATATTTATAACTGATCACCGGGGCAACACCCAAGGAGAAGCCAAAGAAAATCGCGGTAAACACGAATTGAAAATACAGAACAATGCTGATGGAAGCAACGCCGTCCTCGCCCCAGAATTTCAGAAAGAGCATATTAAAAAGAAACGTGGTAATGGCGTTTGCGATATTTGTCACCATTTCCGAAGAGCCGTTGCCGCAGGCATAAAGGAGCATCCGCCAATCGGCATTTGGTTTGATGAAATAAAGCGGGCTTTTGCGTTTGCGGGCGAAATAGATCAGCCCAGTCAGTGCAGGCACAAGGTAGCCAATGCCGGTGGCAAGGGCAGCGCCCGCAATGCCCCAACGGAACACAGCGATAAACAGATAATCAAGCAGCATATTGGCAAGCCCGCCGCCAATGGTAGACGCAAGCCCCAACCCGGGTTTACCCGCCGTAACAAACAAAGTTTGGAACGCAGTTTGCAGCATCATGGCAGGTGCAAAAGCAAGCTGAATGAAAGCATATGTCTGACAGAAGGGGAATTGTGCGGGGCTTGCGCCAAGCGCAGCAATAATGGGATTCAAAAAGAGAATGCCAACCACCGTAAACAGCAAACCGATAACAAAAGAAACCAGCACAAGGAAAGTAAAATTATTGCGTGCCATATCGTCATGCCCTTCGCCAAGCCTGCGCGCAATGATCGCGCTGCCGCCGGTGGCAAGCATAATGCCAACCGCCATTTCAAGGCAGGCGAGGGGATAGGTGATATTGATAGAACCGAGCGCAACTGTGCCGACATATTGCGCAATAAACATCCCATCGACAATGGTATACATGGATAGAAAGACCATCATAATCATATTGGGTAAGGCAAACCGCAGCAGGGAAGCCGTCCCAAACTGCCGTGCCAATGCGTTATTCATTTTTGCGAACCTCCGCTTCAAAGTTTGTCATAATCATATAAAGGTTATGCAGATATTGTTCAAGCTGTTCCTCGCCAAGGGCAAGCAGACAGCGGGTTTCGGCTTCATACAGCCCCTGCAAACATTCTTTAGCAAATGCCTTGCCCGCAGGGGTCAGCTTCACGGTTTTTTCTTTGCTGTGCGCGCGGGTTTCGCAGCAAAGATAACCACGCCGTTCCAAATCCTTGACAACGGTATTGACCGTTTGTTTGGGGATCAGCCATTCTTCCGCAATTTGTTTTTGTGCCCAATCATCATTTTCATCCAGTGCATATAATGTCATCATCATATTATAACTCATGCCATGTTTTTTTGCCCATTCATGATAAAGCGCATTGATTTTGCTGAGATAAGCATTATATTGCCGCAGTTTATCCATTGCATTCATACACATCATCTCCATAGTCCGGAATCGGATTGTATAGGGTATTATAATCTGATATCGGACTGATGTCAAGTGCCGGTTCAAAAGTTTTTTGCCAGGCAAAGTGATCTTACAAAAATGTAAGAAACGGATGATGGAATGTAAGCTGAATGCAATGGGAAAGGGACAGGCAATATATTATAATAG
>CAXHNU010000228.1:0-3589 GCA_964017555.1 uncultured Butyricicoccus sp.
GGGCTGAATGCCAGAAAAACAAGGAACAGCCAGTCTATATTTCGTTTGAGCAAAATCTCATCTCCATTCCGGGGCAGGTGCGAAAGGAGGCAAAAAGCCATAATCCATTGTAGCATGAAACTGCCATTGCTTCAAGCCTGCCGCCTTTATTTCACGAAAACGGCACAATATCTTGGCGGCGGGCATAAACTGGGGCAAGGAGGGAACGCAATATGCCATATTTATTTGAATGCGTCATTGGGACGCTGGCAGCCGTGGGGTTCATTTGCATTTTGAAGGGCATCTATGATATAATTATGACAGGTTATGCCCGCACGGATGCGCCTGCAACCTTGTATTTATCCGGCGATGGCACATCGCCGGACAGCGAACGCCTGCTGCTTGCAGCAGAACAGGCGCGCCGCTTATATCTGCCCCGGATGGAAATCGTTTTTTTGGAACTGGGGGATACCGCGGAAAACCCCGCGGCGGCAGCAGCGGCACGACACGGGATAACTTATATCAAATAGACAGAAGAAAAGGGTTTCATGCCATGCAGGAAGGTTATCAGATGGTCTGCGGCACAGTGGCGCAGGTTGTGTTTCAGAATGAAGAAAATGGCTATGCTGTCTTGCGCCTTGCCACGCCGGATGGCGGCGAAGTGACCGCAACCGGTTATATCCCCGGGCTTGGGCTGGGGGAAGAGCTGTCCCTTGGTGGGCATTGGACAACGCATCCCGCCTATGGGGAACAGTTCACCGCAGAAACATTTGAACGGCATTTGCCGGTTTCTGCCCGCGGCATTGCGGATTATTTGGGTTCTGGGCTGATTAAAGGGGTAGGCCCCAAACTGGCTGCAAAAATCGCCGGGGAATTTGGGGAAGAAACCTTTGATATTTTGCAAAATGACCCGGCACAGCTTACCGCAATCCGGGGCATTACCCCCAAAAAAGCGCGGGATATTGGCAGACAGTTCACCGAAATGAGTGAAATGCGGCTGCTGATGGATTTCCTGACCGAAAATGGTCTGCCCATTTGGCTGACGCCCCGACTGTATAAACGTCTTGGCGTGGCGGCAATGGACGCGCTGACAGAAAACCCATATCTTTTATGTGATGAATATTATGAGATTGATTTTGGTTTGGCAGATGGGCTGGCATTGAATCTTGGTTTGCCGCGCCTTTCCGAAGAACGTGCAGATGCTGGCATTTTATACACCATGACTTTTAACCTTGGCAATGGGCATACCTTTATTCCTGTAGAAAAGCTGGTTGCGGCGGCGCGCCAGCTTCTGTCTGATGATCAGGCAGAATTTGATGAAGGGCGTGCCCATGCCAGCCTGCGGCGGCTGGAAGCCCGCGGGCAGATTATCCGCCAGCGCATTGCCGGGCGGGAAGCCATTTACCTGCGGCAAATGTATGAAGCGGAAGATTTCCTTGCTGGCTGCCTGCGGCAGCTTGCCGAACAGGAATATACATATGATTTTAACTTGGACGAGCTTTTACAGTCGGTGCTGGCTGATGGCGATGTGCAGTATGCCCCTTTGCAGCGGCAGGCGATTGCCAGCGCTGCAAAATATGGGGTATCCATCCTGACGGGTGGTCCAGGCACGGGCAAAACCACGGCTGTCCGTGGGATGCTGCGCATTTTTGAAGCCTTGGGGCTTGAAGTTGTGCTGGCGGCGCCAACCGGGCGCGCCGCAAAACGGCTCAGCGAACTCTGCGGCATGGAAGCGAAAACCATACACCGCCTGCTTGAAGCCGGTTATGGCAAAGGCGGACGGCTGGTATTCCAGCGCAATGTCGCAAATCCGTTAAAATGCGGCGCAATCGTGCTGGATGAAGTGTCAATGGTGGATATTTCGCTGATGCAGGCATTGCTTTCCGCCATGCCTTTTGGCGCGCGGCTGGTGCTGGTCGGGGACGCTGACCAGCTCCCGCCTGTTGGCCCCGGCAATTTCCTGCGGGATTTAATCGGTTCCGGGCGAGTGCCCGTCACCCAGCTTACAGAAATTTTCCGGCAGGCGCAGGAAAGTGATATTGTTATGAATGCCCATGCCATTAACCAGGGCAAAATGCCTGTCCCTTCTGGGCGGGACGGTGATTTCTTTATGATGCGCAAATCTGACGCGGCATCGGTGGTGCGGACAATCGCATCCCTTTGCAAAGACCGTCTGCCGCGTTATTATCATCTAAACCCTGGGCAGATTCAGGTATTGACCCCTTCACGGCGGCAAGGGGCTGGTACTATGCAGCTAAACCGGCAATTGCAGGAATCCTTAAACCCGGCAGCCGAGGACAAAAAGGAAAAACGGTTTGGCGATACCATTTTCCGGGAGGGCGACCGGGTGATGCAGGTGCGCAATAATTATGACCTGGCTTGGGAACGCGATGATGGGCATGACCAGGGCATGGGGATGTTTAACGGCGATGTCGGGGAGATTTTGCAGATATTCCCCGGGCAGGAGTGCCTGCTGGTCAAGTTTGATGATAAAATTGCAACGTATACCTTTGATATGCTGGATGAACTTGAACTTGCTTATGCAATGACGGTGCATAAAGCGCAGGGCAGTGAATTTGACGCGGTCATTGTGGCATTATCCGAAGGGGTGTCCCGCCGCTTGCTGACCCGCAATATTTTATATACTGCCATCACGCGGGCAAAAAAACTGCTGGTCATTGTTGGATCACAACAAGTGATCGAAACCATGGTGGAAACCAATACCCGTGGGCGGCGGTATAGCGCGCTAAAAGCGCGTATGGTGCTGGATGAATGAAAATAAAACAATTATTGTATCCGCAGCGGTGTAAAAAGTGCGGCAAAGATTTGCCGTCAGGACAGTTTATTCTGTGTCCGGACTGTTTGGCAAAAGGCGGTTACTGGCTGTATGACAAATTCACAGTGGAAGGCGCGGACGCGGCAGATGCGCCGCTGGTTTATCGGGACTTTGTACGCAGTGCGTTGCACGCCTATAAATTCCAGCACCGCCGTGCTTATGCCGATTGGTTTGCACAGCTTGCCGGTGACTGCCTGCAGGGATATTTGGACTGTTGGAAGCCGGATTTCATCACATTTGTGCCGCTGTCATGGCTGCGCTGGATGAAACGCGGCTATAACCAATCGGGCTTGGCTGCAAAACTGGTTGCACGGCGCTTTGCACTGCCCTGCAAAAGGGTTTTACGCAAACGTACTTTTGTGCGGGTACAGTCCAGCTTGCCGCATGAAGCACGCGCCCAAAATATCAAAGGTGCATTCCGGCTGTGTCGCGGCGTCGGGCTGCATGGCAAACGAGTGCTGCTGATTGACGATGTCATTACCACCGGGGCAACCGCTGCGGAATGTGTGCGGATGCTGCGCGCGGCTGGGGCGGAAGCCGTATTTGTGCTGTCTTTGACGAAAACACCAGTTTCACGTAGATAACAATTTGGAAAACATTGCGCATTCCGGGCACTTAGCCATTGCATTACACGGCAGATACGGTATAATAAGCATATACAGGGGACAAAGTTGGGCTTTTTTAGCCGGATAAAAAGAAAATCATTGCTGATGGCGTTTAAATTTGGCATTTGTGGCATAATAATAGGAGAGGGATTATCCGGAACGGGGCAAA
>CAXHNU010000229.1:0-3583 GCA_964017555.1 uncultured Butyricicoccus sp.
CTGGTTTATGTTGTCCATAGTATCCTCCGTTATTTTCATCTAAATTATACCGCAAAATGCGGTAAAAAACAAGAGTTGAGCGCCGGATTTCAGCTGTCATCGGGTGTGGATTTCTGCCACTTCCGCAAAATGGTTCAGGATATACGCTTCCTGTTCACGAGTATCCGGAAGCGTGTAATCGTACCCAATCCTGTTTCCATCTGCAAACTGATTGATGACAAAGTGCCACCAGCCATCAGGCAGAAGGATTTCCATCACAAAGGAATCCTTACTCTTTTGAATAAGATTTTCCTTGATGTAATCTTTTAGCCAGCAAACAGTCACTTTCTGATGGTTGAAAAAGCCGTCAACAGAAAGAGAATGCAGTTGGGATGAAATTTCGTGCAAAGTCATCGTGAAACCTCCTTTAATTTGTGATTATCGCCTGTTTTGCGCAATCTGACCAGTCGCCAGTGCATCGCAGCGGTTGTTGTGCTTATTTTGGGCATGACCTTTCACCCAATGGATGGTAACGGTGTGGCGGGTCAGCTGGCTGTCCAGCTGCTTCCAAAGTTCCACATTCAGCACAGGCTTTTTGTCGCTCTTCTTCCAGCTATTTTTCTTCCAACTTTTCAGCCAGCCCTGGTTGATTGCCTTGGCGAGATACTGGGAATCGGTGTACAACACTACCCGGCAAGGTTCTTTCAATGCTTCCAGTCCCTTGATGGCTGCAGTCAGCTCCATCCGGTTGTTGGTGGTTTCCCGGTTATAACCTGCCAACTCTTTTTCCACGCCGCCATAACGCAAAATTGCGCCCCAGCCGCCGGGACCTGGGTTGCCGGAGCAAGCTCCATCTGTATAAACTTCTACTTGCTTCATGTGCTATGCTTCCTCCAATTCGCCAATTTTGCCGGTAACATATTCCTGGACAGCATCAAGAAAAGTGTCCGCTGGAATTCCATCACGATCCCTCCACATTTCAAACAGCTCCTTTAACGGCTGCTTGGATTGCAAAAGAGCTGCTGCCTGTTCCTCCGGCAAATCGTTATACTCCAGGGTGATTAAGATGTTTGCCCGTGTCACATAATCGTATGCGTGGACCAAAACCTCATCAGCAGGCAGTGTCAGCAGCCATGCCCGATATTCATCCTGTTCCTCCTGCATCTTTTGATACAACCTTTCGTTTACATTCATCATCTTTGTGAACCTCCTTTTGGTATTTCCTTATGATATGCAGGAAAAAAGGGCTGCCGCACGATAATGCAGCAGCCCCCCTTTTTATTGTGGTTTAGAAACCAGTTGTGGGCAGTTTTTCGGGCAAGATGACATCATTGCGAACGACAAGTGTTGTCCACGAATCAGCATCTGTTACCCAGTTGCCATCATACTGTGCGCCCACTTCGCAGCGGTTGATGATCTGATAATTGTTGGTGACGGACGGCAGCACATAGGCATACAGAACAGGAGAAACCTGCTCATGGAAGCCTGCGGGAACCGTGCCGAACACGAAGCGGATATGGGTGACATATTCGCCGGATTCCAGATTCAGCGCCTTGGAAGACAGGTCATAAGAATATTGGGTCTGACTGTTCAGGTTCTGTGCCAGTGTCCGGTAATCGTACATATTGGTCTTGTACTCAATCTTGTAATAGACCGAGCTGGACCATGTGCCGGTATACAGGGTCTGCGCACGAACAGCATCTGTGGGCAGGGTATCTGTGAAGAAGAAATTATCAACTGCAACAGTCGAATTGTTCTTGATGTTCATCAGATAATATTTCATCGAATTGCCCGGACGGACTTTCGCCTCGCCGCGCTTTTCAATATTCACTGCCACATTCATAGAGTTATTATAGAACTCAATTTCTTTTTCCTGGCTCTTGCTGGTGATGTTCACCTGCACAGGCTTGCTGTTCAGAGAATATCCAGCAGGAGCTTTGGTTTCCTGCACAGTATATGTGCCGATATCCAGCGCACCGGAGAAGGCAATGCCTGCCGCATTGGTGCGGACAGTATCAATTACCCGTCCATCCTGTGCTGTAATTGTGAATTCTGCACCTTCCAGCGGAGAGTTTGCAGGGATATTCAGCGCGGCATTATCGTCGGCAGAATATTTCACAATCTTAATCTGACCTTTTTCACGGGAGTTTTCCCAAATGATTTCGGTCGGTTCGCTGGAGGATACCTTTACAGTACGGGGAATCGGATCCAGAACATAACCCGCAGCCGCCTGGGTTTCTGTGACAACATAACGCCCATCCGGCAGTACAGCAGTCAAGTCGATATACCCTTGATCATCGGTTTTGTATGCGCCGATATAGTTGTTCCGGGAATCCTTGATTTCAAATGTGACACCATAAATGCCCTTGCCGGTTTCCGCATCAATCTTATGAATCCGGACATTGGACATCCGGTCATTTGTGATTTCCAGAACGGTGGGTTCATTGGCTTTTACGGTCACGAAATGCGGTTTCTCATCGACAACATAGCCGTCAGGAGCAAAGGTTTCCTGTACATTGTACTCGCCGGGTTCCAGGCTGACATAAATCAGGCCCATGCTGTCGGTGGTATAGTTGCCCACCAATGTGCCGTCAGCCTTCTTCACCTTGAAAGTAACACCAGCCAGCGGTTCGCCGGTCTGGGTCACAGTCTTGCGAATCTGCAGCCCGGCAGTACGGTTATTTTCCACAGTAATCACTGTGGGAACACCAGTCTTAACCTCAACGGTACGGGCAGTGCTGTCCACAATATAGCCATCCGGGGCAGAGATTTCTGTAATGACATAACGCCCAGGAGCCATTGTGGGGATGTTGATGATGCCATCCAATTCTGTACGGTATTCGCCAACATAATCGCCATTTTCCTTAACCACCTTAAATACCGCACCGGACAGGGATTCGCCTGTTTTGCCATCGACCTTCTGGATGCGCAGCGCAGCCAGCGGCTTATCATAGAATTTCACAACCGCAGGTGTGCCTGTCTTAACTTCAACAGTTTGCGGCGTGGCATCCAGCAGATAACCTTCGGGAGCTTTGGTTTCGGTCACGATATAAGAACCAGGGGTCAAAGTGGGAACAGAGGCAATACCATCGGTTCCGGTAATGACTGTAGTGACATGCTCGCCGGCAGTGGTCTGCACGCTGAAGTGTGCGCCAGCCAGCATATTACCGTTGGTTTCGTCCATCTTCCAAATTTGGAGAGATGTTTTCTTTGTGTTGGTGATACGGATGCTGGTCGCTTTGCCAGCCACCACATCAACAATCTGGGACGCATCGTCAATCACATAACCTTCCGGCGCTTTGATTTCCTTCACAACATACTTGCCGGGAGCCAGGGTTTCAGTATGGACAACACCTGTGGCATCGGTTGTATAGCTGTTGACGACGGAGCCGTTCAGCTCGGAAATCTCAAAGACTGCACCAGCCAGCGGAGCCGCTGTGTCAGCATCAATCTTTGTGATGACAATGCCAGTCATCGGTTTGTTGGTAAAGGTTACTTTTGCCTGTGTCGCAGCTTTCACTGTGACAGTTTTGGAATTGCTGTCAATCACATAACCGGCAGGAGCCTTGACTTCTGTGATCCGATACTGACCAGGAGCCAGATC
>CAXHNU010000230.1:0-3491 GCA_964017555.1 uncultured Butyricicoccus sp.
ACAATTGATACACTGATTGACCTTGCGCCAGAAAATATTACCGTGCATACATTGGCAATTAAACGCGGCGCAGATCTTTCAGATAAAGCAGCGAATATGCAGCAGCGCGGCAGCGTTAAAACCATGTTGGATGCGTCGGCAAAAGCGCTTGGGCAAGCGGGTTATGGACCTTATTATTTATACCGACAGAAATTCACTGCTGGTGGGTTTGAAAATGTCGGCTGGTGCAAACCAGATACTGAAAGCCTTTATAATATTGTCATGATGGAAGAAATACAAACGATTATCAGTGCGGGTGCAGGGGGTGTCAGCAAGCGGGTTGACCGGCAAACCGGTAAAATCACCCGTGTGACAAACCCTAAGTATCCCAAAGAATATATAGAAGCCGGCAGCCGTATCGATATGGCAAAAAAGCGGCTAATTGCAGGGAAATAGAATATCCGGCAGGCAAATGCCGGAGCCGTACCCGGAGGGATATTATGGCAAAGTATGATTTAACTTGGATGAACACGCAGGCAAAAACAGACCCCGCAGGGTTTATTGCCTCTTGTGAGGAACATTATCAGAATCAAATCAATGCTGTTGCAGAACAGCTTGTATTGCGGCAGAAAACGCACCCGATTGTGTTATTATGCGGTCCATCCTCAAGCGGGAAAACAACAACCGCAGACCGTTTGCGCCGTGCGCTGCACCAAAAGGGCGTCCGTGTGGAAACAATTTCAATGGATGATTATTATTTAAGCCGTGGGGAATACCAAGTTCCATGGGATGAAGAAAACAATGTACCGGATTTTGAATCGCCGTTATGTATGGAACTGCCTTTGCTGCATGACCACTTGGCAAAGCTGGCGCAAGGCGGGGAAATTGCAATCCCGACATTTGATTTTGCAACCAAGCAGCGCACAAAGCAAGTAAAAACCCTATCACTTTCTGGGGATGAAATGGTTGTTATCGAAGGGATTCACGCATTCAACCATGTTATTACCGGCGGTTTGGAACAGATCTCAACCGGTGTATATATTTCACTGAATAGTGAAGTGGATATGGATGGTTGGGTTTTAACATCAGACCAGCTGCGGTTTTACCGTCGGGCGGTGCGGGATGCAAATTTCCGTGGTGCGCCAGTGGATATTACGATACAGCAATGGAAGTCTGTGCGCCGTGGCGAGCGGATGTATATTGACCCGGTATGCCATACAGCAGCTTATAAAATTGATTCTTATATCCCCTATGAAACCTGCATTTTATGCGGGATTTTGCAAAACAAATTGGGGCAATATGAGGAAAACCTGCTTGCAGCCGGACTGCAAGGCGCGGTGCGGGGCTTAAACCAGTTTGAGCCAATTGATTACTTACCCTACATTCCGGAATCTTCAGTTTTACACGAATTTATTGGCTGATCTGTTTTTGTTTATATGGGGGAGGAGAAACGTAACATGAAAAAATTTCGTTTCATGGTGCTCCTGACGCTGATCTTATGTATCGGATTGCCCACCCCTGCTTATGCTGACAGCACTCCTTTTGTGGATATGCAGCCTGGGCATTGGGCATATGATGCTGTGTCCGAGGCTTATCATGATAAAGTGATGGCTGGTGTAAAGGAAAGCAGTTTTGCCCCCGATGACAAAATAACACTGGCGCAGTTTGTCACAATTCTTACACGTGCATTTTATCGTGATGAGGTGGAAAGCAGCACAGCATCTGGGGCATGGTATGCAAAATATTATGATATGGCAATGTTCCACCATTTGCTTGACGGCATTGTGGACAATCAGCATTCATATGAACTGCTCAGGGAAGATATGGCGCAGATTATGTATCATGTCATGGATGATCAGGGGGTAAGATTTTCGGATATACAGACGCTCCAGACAGCAAAAAGCAAGATTCCAGATTTAGAAACTGTAAATCTTGATCATAGTGGTGCAGTATTAGCTTGTTATTCCCTTGGTTTGCTTTCAGGCATGGATGCACAAGGACACTTTGTGCCGAAAGCGCATATGACGCGGGCACAGACAGCCGTTGTATACATTCGACTGAAGCAGGCAGTTCAGCAATGGGGCGGCAGTAAAGCAAACTTGCCTAAAACAGCAGAGTCACTTCCAAAGGTTAGCTTTTCGGCAGAATATATGTCCAGCCCATATTATCAGGCATTGCAAAATGTCACTTTAACAGGGGATTACCGGCAGGATATCATTGCTGTTGCCCTTTCGCAAATCGGTTATGGCGAGGGGGATGCGGAAAACCAGTTGGATGGTTCTTATCGCGGCAGCAAGAATTATACAGAGTATGGGCGCTATTTTGGCAGCAATGGTTCTGCATGGTGTTCTGAATTTGCTTCCTGGTGTGCAAGGGCAGCAAAAGTCCCTACGAGTATATTGGGGAGCAGCACTTCTGCAAATTTGGGCAAGTTCCATGCGCCTTATTATACCTGGGCACAGACGGTATATGCCGGCGGCACTTATACACCCCGTCCGGGTGACCTTGCTTTATTTGCTCTGAATGGAACATCCCTCACAGCAAAACACCTTAGCCATACCGCGATTGTATATGATGTAGAATCGCATGAAGATACGGTTAAAATTACTGTGATAGATGGGAATTGGGGCAGTACTGTAAAAATGCGCAGCTGTGTTGCTGCCATATCGGATGGCTATATGGGAAAAGGATATTTTGCTTATTTTGTTGCGCCTAAGTATGAATGAGGGGCAAGCAAAGTAAAGAAAAGAAAAGGGAATCCGGTGGGGGTTGACTTTTTTGGGGGTAGGGGAGTATAATGACTCCAACCGGATGTTAAAATAAGAATAGATTTCCAGAGGCGTGTCAGCGCCCAATTGAAAGGAGCTAGCCCAAATGGATAACAAAGTTGCAATGCTGCTGGAAAAAGTAAAAATTGTCGCAGGGAAAACCGGTGAAGCGGCAAGTCGTGCTGTTGGTTCCGCAGGCAAAGCTGCCGGGGATATGGCACAGGCAACCAAAATCAATTTGCAAATTTTTGATTTGAACACCGAAAGCGAAATCCTGTATAAAGAAATCGGCAAACTGGTCTATGATATCCATTTGGAGACAGAAGTCGCGCCCGATGCAATGGATGGCTATTTGGAACAGCTTGATGCCTTGCATGGGCAAATTGATGGGCTTCGTGCCCAGCTTGCAGCCATGAAACCAACCATTACTTGCCCGGTCTGCAACAAACAATGCAGCCGCGATGATCTGTTCTGTTCGGCTTGCGGTACTTCGCTGGAATAAACGGGACACATAACAGCGCGTGCCTTTGCATAAGTAAAAATAGTGCAGGCTGTTTTATGGGAACCTGTTTTTGTATCTCCCCAATCACAATGAGGCGCAATGCCCATATCCGTATGAAATTGCTGCCCTGCTGCAAGTTTGCCTTGGGGCAGCTTTTCAGCGGGGCTGGCGCGGCAAAACACGATATAAACCAGCAGCCTCGCCGGAATCCCAAAGAAAGGCGTGCTATTTTTGCAGAAAAA
>CAXHNU010000231.1:0-3465 GCA_964017555.1 uncultured Butyricicoccus sp.
GATAAAGAAGCAGCGCTGAAAAATGGCATGAATGCGCATTTATCCAAACCGCTTGATATGAATGCGTTTATGGAAGTATTGAGCAAGTTCTTGCATTAAATCAAAAGAAGAAGCGCCGGCAGGCTGCTAAGCAGTCCGCCGGCGCATTTTTGTGCTTTTTTAATATTGTTTTTTGCCAAGCAGCAAATGGAACACCGCCATGCCGGCAAAGCCAAGACATAAGCCAATGCCAGCACCCAACAGGGTGCGTATCAATGAAATATGGACAGGCGTGAAGATATGGCAGAATGTATTGACAACCGATACTGACCCAACCGCGGCTAAAATGCCAAGCGGAAATTCCAGCAAGGTAATTTGCCGTTCATTTGCGGTGAGGAACAGTGCCAGCGCAGGAAATGCGAGCAGCATTTCTTTGGTGCGCGGGCGGGCATACAGCGTATGTTCCAGCCACGTGCGGGCAGCAAGTTCAAATTTTGCAACCGGTATCATATTATCCCCAGACCGCAGGATTAGCAGCGTCAGCGCTGCCGCAACACCAAGGATCACCACAACAATGACAGCCACAGGCACTTTGTGCCGCATGGAAGAAGGACGGTGGCGAAGGGTTGCCGCTAAGATCAGTACCGCAATGGCAAGCGGGATAAGCTGTGCCAGCTTGACGCCGGAGAACACCGCAAATTCCAGCATATACAGCCGGGTGGCAAGCAGTGCGGCAATATACAGCCCGCCAGCCAGGCTGATAAACAGCAGCGCGGTAAGCGCTGCGATAAACCGCAGCGGCAAAGGCAGGCGGTTGACATCGGTTTCGCGCCGCAGGCAGATATGTCCAAGCATCAGCGCGGCAAAGCAGGGTGCCAGCACAGCCGTGCCAAACGCGACTGCCTTTTGCAGCAGCCCAGGCACAAGGAATGCGCCGCCTGCCGCGGCAGGGATGCTGCATAACAGCATTAAGTTTTCAAACAGCGGCGTAACTGGGAACACCAGGCATAAGAACAGCACAGCAAGCGCCGCGGGCAGCAGCACCGAACAGCCAAGCAGGATTTGATTGGCGCGGGGCGCATCCAACGCGGAAAATGTATTGCCAAGGGTGAGCCCACGGCTGGCAATCCGCGCTTTTAATGCTGCCAGCATATCAGTATAAGCAGCCGGATCAGCGACAACGCCGCCGGTTTCATATTCAAGCGGTGTGACCACCAGCAGCCGCATAGAACGGTCAGTCACTGCCCGGAATAAAATATTCCCATTTTCACAGACGTCAGGGTCATAATGGTAACTGTATGCGTCATACATATAAAGGGTTTTTACCATTGGTCCATCCCAAGCATCCGGGTTAAATTCCGGCGGCATAACAACACCTGTGCGGTCATAATTTTCCACCAGCACCAGTGGGACATTTTTATCCCCCTGCGGCATATCCGGGACAGGATAGCCTTTGGTGCCGCGCGGCGGTGCAGGTGGGATCAGGAATGCGTCCCCGGCCTTTGCCGTATCCCCGGCGCGGGCAATTTCCATGCCTGCCGCCTGCGCGAGGGGTTCCGCTTCTGCCTGGTTTTCATCGGTCAGGATAAGATAATGAATACCCCCGGCGGATAAATCCGCCAGCCAGTCGGCAGGGGAACGCTGGTCGGTTTGACAAAGCAACTGGACATCGTCATAACTGATTGCACACGCAACATGAACGGCTTTGTGCTCTGCGGCAACGCGGTGATATAACATAAAAACAGAACTGCCAATCCCAATGAGCAGCAACAGCCAGAATAGTGGACTTCGTTTACTTTTCTGCATTTGCCTGTACCCCTTTATGTTTTTTGAGCATACGCCCCATCAGCAGCAGGTATATGGCAAGCCCCACTGCGCCAAGCGCGCCACATTTGATGACCAGCATGATTTTGCTGTCAGCCAGCCCGACAAATACCCCTGCCACGATATCCAGCCCAACGTATAGCAGCACCGATAAAATACCGCCGCAAATCAGCCGTATGGGATGTAAAACGGTAAAAACCTGTTTGCGCAGAAATAAGAAAAGCAATGCCGCGCCGCCGCAGGACATAACAAGCGAAGTGCCGGCGGCAAGCGCCCCAGGCGTTGGGTGTATATGGCAAAGCAGCAGATTCAGCAGCAAATTGCCCAACAATACGCCTGCATTGATGATTAACGGCGTTCGGGTGTCCTGCATGGCATAATAGGCTTTCGCCAGCAGGTCAAGCAGGGCAAACCCTGCCATGCCAAGGGCATAACGGGCAAACACCATGCCGGTCAGGGCGGAGGAATCCGCGGTAAAACTGCCGCCTTCAAACAGCACCCGAATAATCGGCACGCCAAAAACAGAAAACAATGCGCTGAGCGGCAATAAAATCAGGATGGTATTTTCAACCACGCCGCCGACATATGCCCGATAATCCACATCTTCCATGGTGGCATATTGTTCGCTCCATTTGGGGAACATAACCGCGCCAATGCTGTAAATGAGCGTGGTTGTCACTGGGGTAAACAGCTTGTCCGCATAATAAAACGCAGATGTCACACCCTCGCCGAAAGGTGCAGCCATATGGGTGTCGAGCAAATAGCAAAATAGGAAAATGGCTGTGGTAAAGGCAGTAACAATGGCGGTGCGGACATATAATTTGAGATAATCCGCGCGGAAATCCAGCCGGAAATGAAAGCGGTAGCGTTCCCGAAACAGAAACGGCAACACCATGGCAAGCTGTAAAACCCAGGCGGCGCTGGTGAGAACTGCGAATACAGCAACTGACATCTGTGCGCCAAATGCCAACAGCAGCCCACATAAGACAATGTTATACAAAAGGCTCAAACTGCCTTGCAGCGAATAATGCCCCATGGCTTGGAAAAGCGCCATCAGCAGATAGGTTGCCACAATAAGCGGCAAGGTCAGCGCCATAACAGACGCATACCAGCGGAACGCATGGGAGGATGCCGCGGTTTGCTGCGCGGGCAGCAGCCCGGCAATCCCTGCCAGCAGCATGAGTGCCATCACAAGCACGCCAGCGAGCACTGTAATGGATAAAATATTATCTGCCGTATGGAAAGCCTGTTTTTTGCCCTGCGCCAGATTTTGCGCAAAAATCGGGATAGCAGCAAGGCAAAGGGCATATGCCGCCGTGGTAAACAGATAAATGGTGCAGTTATTTGCAGCGGTGAACAAATCGACTTCAGCGGTTGTGCCAAATGCACGCGCCTGCAAAATATCGCGCACCATGCCAAGCCCTTTGGCAATCAGGGTAAGGAGCGCCACCCAGGAGATGGCACGTAAAGCGGATTTTTTCATGGGTTCGCCTCTTTGATCGGTTGGATTGAGAAAGTGCGTGCATAGAGCAGCACAAGTGCAAAATAAAAACCAGAAGTGACACTAAACAGGGTATGTCCGGCAAAAAACAGATAACCGCAGCACAGCGCAAGCGATATGGCACAGCACCAGCCGGTAAAGGTGAAACGCCGGAACAAATC
>CAXHNU010000232.1:0-3412 GCA_964017555.1 uncultured Butyricicoccus sp.
CGGATTCAGGCAGGTTACATACACATTGGTTGGATCGAAAGCGATTTACATATACCGGAATTGAAAGCCGGACTAGAACACTACTGGCTACAGAAAGTTGATGAAGCCTACAAGCTGCTCCAACATATCATAGATGACGCAAGCGGCTATCTTACAAAATAAAAAAAATACCGCTCTGAATACTGAGTCCAGAAGCGGCAATAAAAAATACTTTTCACTTATAAAATACCCGTTTGGAGGCGGGATGTCAAGTATGAAAACGATAAAACTGATGAATTTGTCCATCATGGACTTCAAAGGCATCCATACATTGGATATCCCCTTTGACGGCAGCAATGCCATGATTTACGGCAAAAACGGCAAAGGTAAGACTTCCGTTTTTGATGCCCTATGCTGGCTGCTGACTGGTAAAGATGCCCGTGGCAATCAACCCGAAAGCGAAAACTTCTATATCAAGCCGCGCGATGTCCATGGTCAGGCGTTGTCCGGCGTAATGCCAACGGTTACCGGTACATTTGATGTGGATGGCGATACCATCACATTCCGCAAGGTTTACAAGGAGAAATGGGAAAAACCCCGCGGCACTGCGGAAGCTAAATTTGCCGGGCATACAACCGAACATTATATTGATGATATCCCGCAGAAGGAAAGTGAATATAAGCGTATTGTTGGCGAAATCATTCCGGAAAATGTATTCCAACTTCTTGCCGATGTCTACCGCTTCCCAGAATCCCTCAAATGGCAAGACCGCCGCAAGCTGCTTTTTGAATTGTGCAGCGTACAAGACGATAAAACCATTATGGCACAGGATGCACGGTTTGCGCCGCTATCTGAATCGCTTGGGCGCTGGTCGGTCGATGAGTACAAGCAAAGCCTGAAAACTAGCCGTCGCAAGGTCAATGATGCACTGGAAAAACTGCCTGTCCGGATTGATGAAGTAGAGAAATCTGTTTCTGCCTTGCGCGGTATGGACTTTGCCGCATTACATACACAGGCAGATCAGCTAACTGCCCGGAAAAGCACATTGGAAGCGGAATTATACGATATCACCCATGATACTGCATTAATGGGTGCAAAAAATGCCTTTGCCACTTTGCAGAACCGGCTAACCGCCCTGGAGAATGAAAACACTGCCCATCGGCACAGTCAGCAAGTCCCTGTCACTGATCCACGCAAGGAAATCCAGCGCGAACTGGATACTGCCCGCCGGGAACTGGAACGGGAACAATCTGCATTCAGTGCAGCGAAAACGCAAATCCAAATGGCAGAAATGCGGCTGAAGGATTACCGCAAGCAGTGGAAAACCATACAAGGCAAAAAGTACGATGGCAAAGACATCTGCCCAACCTGTGGGCAAAAACTCCCGGCTGATAAAATCCAGGCTGCAAAAGCAGAATTTGAGCGGGATAAAAAGGCACGTCAAGACCGCCTGCTGGCAGACAGCGATATCATAAAGTCTGGCATTGCAGACCAGCAAAAACTTGCCGATACAGCCGAAGCCAAAGCCGCCCAATGGGAACAGGAAATCCAGCAACTTGAAAAACATCTTGCCGAAGCTGTTGTACCGGAAGCCCCAGTCATTGAAGATTTGCCAGACTATGCCCGACAGCGGGAAGAACTGCAAACCAGTATTCAGCAAGCAGATGAAAAATGCCGCGAACTTACAAAAAACAGCAACGCGCAGGCGCAGAAAATCAAGGCGGATATTGTATCATTGGAAACCCAATTATCCAGCCTGCGCGCCGAAATTGCCAAAGAATCAAACATTGCGGCGGCGGAAAACCGCATCCAGGAATTACAGGCGGAACGCCATACACAAGTCGCAGAAATGGACAAGCTGGACGCACTGCTTGCATTATGTGAGGATTTCACACGCTATAAGGTACAGTCCATAACCGATGCAATTAACAGCCATTTTGGGCGTGTACGTTTTCGGCTGTTCCGTGAGCAAATTAACGGCGGGTTGGATGACTGCTGTGATGTGATGATGGACGGTAAACCTTATGGCAGCTTGTCTGACGGCGAAAAAGTCAAGGCAGGCATGGATATCATCAGCACATTAAGTAGGTTCTATGGCATCAAAATGCCGTTGTTTATTGACCGGGCGGAAAGTGTTACCGATATGCCGCAGACGGATATGCAGATGATCCAACTTGTTGTCCGTGAAAATCAGAAATTGGAGGTTGAAATTCAGTGAAACTGAAAGATAAATGCAAACCTTCTATCCCACCGCTGGAACCGGATGTGTATATTGCGGTTTGTACGATGGTGATTGACATCGGGCAGCAATACAGTGAAAGTTTCAAAAAGGTTGAAAATAAGTTGCTGATTGCGTTTGATATCCCAGATGTACTGATTGAAATAGATGGCGAAATGAAGCCGCGTCAGCTTTCCCGGCGCTATACCTATTCATCCAATCCAAAGGGGAATTTGTATAAGCTTCTTTGTTCATGGCTGAATAAAAAATTCAGTGAAGATGATGTGCGGGAATTTGAAATGTTCAACCTGCTTGGTCGTGGTTGTCAGGTTCAGGTTACGGTAAGCGAGGACGGGAAATACAACCGCATTGAAAATGTGATGGCGCTGCCGCGTGGTATGAAAGCACCAATATCCAGTAACCCATCATACACTTATGACATTGATGAGGACGGTTTTTCCGGCGAAAAATGGGACAGCCTGCCCGAATGGGTACGAAATATCATCGAAAAATCCGAACAATATCAGCAAGACCCGCCAGCTCAGCCACTTGAAATGCCAGAGGATGAAGCGCCGGAACCACCGCAAACGCCAGAACCAGATGAGGAGGATTGCCCGATATGACATTTCGCAGTTTTGCAAGTTCTTCCAAGGGTAATGTCTACATGGTCAGCGATGGCGACACAACAATCCTCTTGGAATGCGGTTTAACCCTGTCGAAACTCAAAAAAGCAATCGGGTTTACGCTTAGCGAGTGTTCCGCCTGCTTTGTCACGCATGAACACAAAGACCATAGCCATGCGGCGGCACAACTTATCAAATTGGGCATCCCAGTTTATATGTCGGAGGGTACCGCACGAGCGCTGGAACTGCCGGAAGCAGAAATCTTGGATCCTGGTGAAACTGTGCAGGTTGGCTGGCTTCGGATTATGCCATTTCGGGTTTGGCACGACGCCGCTCAACCTGTTGGATATCTGATTGATGATGTTCGCACGGGTGAACGGTTATTATTCGCCGCAGATACCCGCAACCTGGATTACGCACCCAAACGATTAACCCATATTGCCATAGAATGCAATTATGAAGAAGCGGTTTTAAGTCGGTCACAACGGATGCCGGACAGACTGAAAGAACGAATTCGGCACACCCACATGGAAGTCGGCGACTGCATCAAATATCTGCACAAGTTGGATTTGAGCAAATGCCTGACCGTTTG
>CAXHNU010000233.1:0-3396 GCA_964017555.1 uncultured Butyricicoccus sp.
TGCAATCAACGAGTAATCTCAATTTGCTGCGATAAAAAAGCCAAAAGCCGTCTGGGTTTATCCCAGGCGGCTTTTTTGTATTTGCCGCCGTTAGGCGGACAAAAAGCATCCCCCATTGCCAAGGCAATGAGGGATGCTGGCTTTATGTTAGTGTAACGGTTAAGAAATCTTGCACAATCGCGGCATTGGTATAGAATCGGTCTGAATAAAACAGCGCAAATACCATTTGATACGTTCCGTTTGGAATGTCGTGCATACCAGTATCCAAAGTGTATACGACTTCGCCGGAACCGCCGTCATGAAATACAGATTGGTATTCCAGCCATCCATTTAATGCTGCTTCAGCATCGCGGGCATATAATGCGCAATACAGCACCAATGGATGTGACCCTTGCGCATAGGGCAAAGGCGTTTGGACTTTTAACTTGAAGGTTGCTGAATCCCCATTCCGGATTTTTGTGGGTGCGGAGATTGTATCAAGGCTGAACAGGCTTTTGCTGTAATCCGTTACCCGCACATTACAGGAAACCGATTGTCCATCACAAGTTGCCGTAATCACACAATCGCCAGGCTGTACGGCTTTTACCATGACTTTTGCGGAATGGTTTGCATCTGCTGTCCAAAAACTGCTGCCCGGTTCTGCCTGTACGGTTGTCACAAGGTTGACCTGCGCAACAGATGGATTGCTGCTTTTCCAGGTGGTATATGGGGCAAGGAAATTTTCCGGGGTAAACATGGCAAAAAGAGTGGTTTCTGTGCCAGTGGATAAATCCAGTAAGGTTGCTTTGGTCAGTCCATCTTCTGTTAAGGTGAGTACACCGCCGACAACTGGCTTATCCGGGTTTGGATTATCTGTGCCGGTGTCTGCTTCTACGGTCACATTGATTGGTTTGGGTATCGTCAGCCCACTGGGCAATGTGCCCATGGAAATACGTGTGGTGCCAGCTTTCTGTGCTGTCACAGTGCCATCCTTGCTGACTGATGCAACACCGGTATCCGTGGAATATAAACCGCTGTCACGGGTGACGTCTTTTTTGCTGCCATCGCTGTAAATAGCGGTCACCTCAATTTGTGCGGTTTCGCCTTCCATCAAGTTCAGCGCGTCAACATTATATTGATAACCGGTGGTTTTTGCGGGCTTATCATCACCTGGCGTATCAGTATAATCCGGCAAATCGGAATCATCAGGTTTATCGGTAACAGTTACTGGCACAGGCGCTGGGATAGACAATCCACTGGGCAGTGTGCCCATAGAAATGGTTGTTTTGCCTGCTTTAACGCCTGTTACCGTGCCGTCGCGCTGGACAAGCGCGATTTCCGGGTTTTTGGAATATAAACCGCAATCATTGGTCACATCTTTCCGTGTGCCGTCGCTGTATACCGCATACACTTCAAGTTTAACATTTTCATACTGTTTTATATCCAGCTTGGTCACATTATATTGATAACCGGAGATCCTTTTTACATCAGATATTGGTGATTCAGTCACTGTCACTTTAACAGGGGATGGTTTGGTAATGCCATTTGGTACATTGGTGACAGAAATTTCAGCAGTACCAGCTTGCAGTGCAGTCACTTTGCCATCTGTGCTGACGGAGATGACTTTGCTGTCAGAGGATTTCAGCCCGCAGGTGCTGGTCACATCTTTGGTCGTGTTATCCTGATAAACGGCTGTCACCGAAACTGTCCCAGTTTCTTTTTCCTTCAGATCCAGTTTGCTTGTACTGAAGCGGTACGCAGTGACAACAGGGTCAGGATTCGGTTTATCCTCTTTTAAGTAAAGAACACCTGCGCCATAATCTTTGACATTACTTGCAAATGCTTTGGTATAGCCCGTCAGTTTTTTCTCCAGGCTGGAAGGGGTATAACTCTGCTTGCTCATCAGCACTGCGCCTGCCGCGGTGACAAGCGGCGCAGCAAAGGACGTGCCGCTTTCAGTCACCGTGCGCCCACTAAGCCCCATGCCGGTGATATCTTCACCGGGGGCAGCAAGGTCAACCGAACTGCCAAAATTGGATTTGAATTTTGCCCCGCTGGAAGGTTTGCTGTTTTTATCGCTGGACGCCACAACAACAGCGCCTTGCAGGTTTGCCGGGCAGTATTCTTCCGTATTCACGCCGCGGTTGCCAGCAGCGCAGACGACCGAAATCCCTTTATTAATCAGCTGCTGCTGCACCAAGGTATCCATAGGTGTTTCGGTATTCGTGAGTTTTTGGCAGGTAAGGCTCATATTCACAATGGAGGCGCCTTCTTTTTGAATATGCTGGAAGATAGTCAGCCATTGTGAAGAATAAACATGGAGTGGGGAAGTGCTGTATTCCCCAAAAATCCGGATGGGCAAAATCCGTACATTGGATGGGGTATATTGGGCAATTAAACTGCTGACAAGTGTGCCATGCCCGGTTTTATCCTCTGGAATGATGTTGGTTTTGCCGGTAAAGATATCATAACCATTCTGCAAAATCCGCCCGGCATATTTTTGGGTCAGGGCAGGGTCTATCCCGCTGTCAATGACAGCAACCGTAACAGGACGGCTGCCGCTGGCAGTGTTTTTGAAATCGGTCAGCCCGCAGGATTCATCATGCCAGGCTTTGCGGCTGTCGCTAAAAGCAGCGTCGGGCAGATCCTTCCGGTTCAGCGTTTGGGAATCTATCGTGATTTTTGTTGAACCAAATACATCTTGCTCTTGTACCTGCACAGGTGCGTCGGGCCATGCGGAAATGCCAGCCCGCTTTAGTTTTTCCAGCGCACGGGAAGTTTCATCAATGGTCGGATAAATCAGCGCATAAGCGTCATCGCCGAGCTGAAGCACCCGTTCCGGGTTGGTTTCCGGCAGGATTTTATCGGTCAGGGCAACCAGACGGCAGGTCTGACAGGGCTGAGTAATGGTAATGGTGCCATCCGTTTGATAATCGACATTGCAGCCCATGCTTTCGCTGACCGCGCGGATGGGGATAAAAGTACGTCCGTTTTCTGCAAACGGTGTGGTATCAAGCTGGACGGTTTGCCCATTGACTTCCATGCGTTTGCTGCCGATTTCCAGCGTAATATCGGTTTCATCGCTGGCGGCAATGCTGACAACATCATTGCCGGTATAATGGATTTCCCCGCCCAAGGTTTCGACCAGCGCACGGGCAGGCAGCATGGTGCGGTTGCCCGCAACGACTTTGGGCTGGGTGATATCCCCTTGCTGCGGGTCAATCGGTTTGGTTTGCCCATTGACCACCATCTTACTGCTGCCGATTTGGAAAATCACAGAATCCAGGTAATCTTCATCGGCACAAAGCTGGGCAAGCTCTTTTAAGACGGCATCGGCAGAAGCCGCAGCCGCTGTTGTAGGTTTCAGCGCGGCGGCTGGCGCAGTAAAACCAATTGCGCAAGTGATGGATAATAACC
>CAXHNU010000234.1:0-3369 GCA_964017555.1 uncultured Butyricicoccus sp.
ATCTTTAATATTGGGGGACTTTTTTTATGCAGCAAAGAAAGTTTTTTGCAGGTATTTTGGCAGCGGCATTACTGCTTGGCACAATGCCTGTACAGGCATTTGCGGCGGAAGCTGATCCGGATAAGACCGTGCAGGCGGAAACCCAACCAGAGCAGGGGCCGTCCGCAGATGAAGTAGATAAAACGGATAAGGTCAGTGATACTGATAAAGTCAAGGATGATGATACATCCGGCGATACAGATAAAGCGCAGGATGAAGATAAATCTGGCGACACAGATAAAGCAGATAATGACAAATCCGGCGATGCGGATAAAGCACAGGATGAAGACGAATCTGGCAACACAGATAAAGCAGATGATGATAAGTCAGGTGATACAGATGCGCCACAGACTGTCCATATTGTGACTTATGTGACCAAAGCTGGTCAGACAACAGAAGAAGTTGCGGACGGTTATCATCCAGCGCGTGTGCCAGATGCGGCAGATATCATAGGCTGGAAAGATGCAGAAGGAAACCGGGTCAATCCCACAGAAATCCAAGTGCGGAATAGTTTAACCCTTACCGCGGTTTATGCGCCAGCGCTGAAAACTGATTCGCATACAAAGTTTATGAATGGCAATACCAAAGGATTGTTCCAGCCATATAATACCATAACCCGTGCGGAAATCGCACAGGTGCTGTATACCTTGTTGGCAGATGTGCCAGCACAAGGGAAATCCCTTGCGGATGTACCTACAGATGCCTGGTATGCAAAAGCTGCGGAAGGGCTTGCAGTTCTTGGCATTATGAATGGGGATGAAAAAGGGAATTTCCGTCCCGATGCACCGATTTCCCGTGCGGAATGTGCTGTTATGCTGGCAAATTTCCTGCCAGCAGCACAAAAACCAGTGACATATCCAGACGTCCCAGCATCACATTGGGCGCATACTGCCATTAGCACCGCGGCAGCCAGCGGTATTTTCACTGGGCATACGGATGGGACATTTGCGCCGGGTGATGCCATGACTCGTGCGGAAGCGGCGGCAGTATTCAACCGCCTGTTAGGGCGTACCCCAGATACAAATGCAATCGCTTCAGCAGAAAACCTGCGTTTATTCCCAGATGTCCCGAAATCCCATTGGGCATATGCACAGATTATGGAAGCCACTGTAACCCATGGGCATGAAGCCGCTGCGGGCGGAGAACGCTGGACAAACATTGAAACCGAACGCAATCAGCTTGCCAATGGTTATTACAGCATTGATGGATGGCTTTACCGTGTACAGGATGGGATGTTCCTGCGTTCTGTGACAGTGGATGGCTATACCTTCGATGAAAATGGACGGTATACCACTGGCTATGCGGCACTGGATACCATGCTGACTGATGTTATCCGTCAAACCACCAATGATACAATGACATTGGAACAAAAATTGCGTGCGATTTATAATTATGTGCGTGATAATTTTGTTTATCTGGGGCGCACACATGTCACCAAAGGACAGGTTGGCTGGGAACCGGAATATGCAGCAACATTCCTGGAAACCGGCAAGGGCAATTGCTTTAGCTTTGCCGCAGGGTTTTATATGTTAGTGCGTGAATTTGGTGTTGATGCAAATACGGTTGTCGGGCTGGTTGGGCGCAACCGCCGGGCACATGGCTGGACAGAAATCCGGTTGGATGGCGTCAGTTATATGTTTGACCCTGAATTAGAAATGTCATACCGCCGCCGCGGCAATTATTCTTATGATATGTTCAAAATGCTCCCAGGGCATACGCCATTTATTTACGAGAAATAATTCGCATGGTTTTTAGTTCTGCAATTTTCTTGTTTCTGTTCCTGCCGGTTACATATCTTGTTTACCGTTTGCTGCCAAGCCAGCCGCTGCGCAATGGCTGGCTTGCGCTTGCCAGCTTGGTGTTTTATGGATTCGGGCAGCCGGGTTATGTTCTGTTGCTGCTTAGCAGTGTGCTTGCGAATTTCTTATTCGGATTATGGCTGCAAAGCATGAGCAAATATCGCAAATGGATTGCCGGTTTTGCGGTGATAATCAACTTGCTGGCATTAGGAGCATTTAAATATTTGGATTTCATGACCGGCATTTGGAACAGCTTATCTGGAATGAATTTGCCGCTTGCAGGTCTTGTGCTGCCAATTGGCATTTCATTTTATACGTTCCAAGGGCTTAGCTATGTGATTGATGTTTACCGTGACCCGCAAAGCGGAACGCGGAACCCCGCAAAACTGCTGCTGTATATTTCATTTTTCCCACAGCTTATTGCCGGGCCCATTATCAAATATCATGATGTGTCACAACAGATTGACAGCCGTACTTTAACCCCTTGGCTTACCCTGTCTGGTTTGCAGCGATTTATCCTTGGTTTCGCAAAAAAATTATTGATTGCCAATACAGCAGGGCAGGTTGCGGATGTGGTTTTTGCACAATCAGCGTTAGATTTCCGGTTGGCATGGCTGGGCGCGGTTTGTTATACTCTGCAAATTTATTTTGATTTCAGTGGGTACAGCGATATGGCAATTGGTTTGGGGCGGATATTTGGTTTTTCGTTTCTGGAAAACTTCAACTTGCCTTATACTGCCCGTTCCATTCGGGAGTTTTGGCGGCGTTGGCATATTTCATTGTCATCTTGGTTTCGGGATTATGTATATATCCCGCTTGGCGGCAATCGGAAAGGGAAAATCCGTACCGATATCAATAAATTTCTTGTGTTTTTTGCAACAGGGTTATGGCATGGCGCAAATTGGACGTTCATCCTTTGGGGATTGTGGCATGGCTTGTTTGCAACGCTTGAGGATATCGGAATCATCCCGAAACGCCTGCGGGAATGTTGGTTTGGGCATATCTATACGATGTTTGTGGTAATTCTAGGGTTTACTTTATTCCGGGCGGATTATTTGAGCAGCGCAGGGCGGATATTTGCCGCAATGTTTACAGGGTTTCAGTGTACCGCAGTCAATACATTACAGCTTATTGCTTTGTTGGATGCACGAACAGTGTTCCTTTTGCTGGCAGGCATATGCTTTGCGGCAGGATTGCCGCAGAAAGTTTTTGCCTTGGTTGGCGAGAGAATGCCAGTGCTTGCGCGGGATATTGCTAAAACGCTGGCATATGGTGCATTGTTTGCATGGAGTGTGCTGGTGCTGGCTGGAACAACCTTTAACCCCTTTATTTACTTTCAGTTTTAAGTGAAATTTCGGGTGTTTTTCATGAATTTACAAACCAAAGCAAACCTTGCCATAGCAGCATTCATGTGTGCCTGCCTGCTTCCAGCAGTGGGGATGTTTTTGCTGCCAGAAGGGCAGGCGACAGCAAACCAACGGCTTGCACCTGTCCCAACCCTTACAACAGCAGATGGCAAAATAAATCTGGA
>CAXHNU010000235.1:0-1927 GCA_964017555.1 uncultured Butyricicoccus sp.
TCAGGGGCGTGCCATTACATACAAAGAACTGCGGGAGGCAATCTTAAACGGCAATATCAGTCCGGCATGGCTCCAGCGGTGGCAGCAGGATTATGTGCGGTTTGTGTCGCAGCATTTGCGTCCATTGTGGCTTGTAGCAATGCAGAACGCCGCCAAACGGTTACAGGCTGGGTATCCCGGCTGGCGGTTTGATGCTATGGCAGACGGCGTGCAGCGCTGGACAGCAAACCGCGGCGCGGCATTTGTGACAAACAGTACAAACGCGCAATTGCAGGGCTTGCAGGCAGTAATTCACCACGCGGCAAACAGCGGCATGAATGTGGATGTGCTGGCACGGGCGATACGTCCTATGGTTGGACTGACGTATCAGCAAAGTATTGCAAATGCAAATTATATGCAGACGCTGATTGCAAACGGCATGAGCCAGAAAAAAGCTGTGGATAAAGCAATCCGGTATGCTGCCAGGCAGCACCGCTACCGGGGCTATAACATTGCTCGAACGGAACTTGCCTTTGCCTATAACCAAGGCACATTGGAATGGGCAAGGCAGGCACAGGAAGCCGGATACCTCGGCAAAGCTGTGAAGGTTTGGCGGTCTGCACGGGATGAACGGACCTGCGAAACCTGTATGCGGCTGCATGGCATGGAAATCCCGCTGAATGAGCCATTCCCATTTTCCACACGGCTTTCCGGGCTGGATGTCCGACTTGCACCGCCAGCACATCCATCTTGCCGGTGTGCGCTTGATATTGAGGAAGTCGAACCGCCACAGTTGCGGGAGGATGCACGATATGATATAATTGAGGAAATACCAAAGCCACTTACAAATGCAGCTGGGGTTCCGATTGTAATTGTGGAACGCGATGATATCAGGCATGGTCCGCCAAATGGAATTACGCAAACATTTGAAGCTAAAGGTGGTATCACAAGAAATTATCACGGTTCAGACGGTCGGAGAGTGAAGCAAATTTCAAACAATGACCATGGATACCCCAGAAAGCACCCGTTTGGGCAAAAAGGAGAGCATTGTCACGATTATGCGTGGGATGAGGACGGAAACCCACACCACGGAAAAGCTCGTGAACTAACTGACCAAGAAAGAAGTGAGAACAGTGATATCTTATAGAAAAAATCAAAATGGGACATTTTCTATGACGGCTGCGCAAATCAAAGACTGTCTTGCTGAACATAATGGTACGTTTGTATTTGAATATCGAGGCAAACGATATGGAATTGAGCCATATTGCGATACGGAAATTGAACTGTGGTATGGCGATTTGGATACGACCGTTCATAGCCTTGATGAAGCTATGAACATCCCCGTCTTCGATGGAAAATCCTTAGCCGAGATTGCAGATGAAATTGTGATTTATGAATTTTAAGGCGTTGTAGAAGAATACGAAGAGAAATAATAGCTCAGGGCAAGGGAGTTTATTATGTCTGAAACAAATCAAAAGGCTGTCCGGCAGAATGTCGAACAGCCTTTTTTGCCGGGATTGGAATACAACCCGAAAAGCAAATCTTTTATAAACCTCTACACGGACGTCCGTCCTGAATTAACTGATAAAGAAATTGACCAGCTGGACATTTCGACGGAGATCAAAGAAAGATTGAAGTGTCGTGCGAAATATAACGAAAGCGGCAAAATCTTTACAATCGCTCCCGTGGACGGCGTACTGAATTTCCATGGGAAAGAATCTGTCAGGTCAATGATTCGGACTTTGGTTATGCTAAGCGATATGTATTTTGACGGGAAAGATATCGCAAAAGAATGCTACGACGACCTTTGGGAACAGGTTCGGCAGTTAGTCAAATAATGAAACATCACGCAGAAAAGCGCGGTGCTTTTCTTATGCGTAAAAATTGGAGGTTGAAAACGATGATATTAAATTCCTGTTATTCCCATCGGGGGGGGGTATCTTAATTC
>CAXHNU010000235.1:1937-3346 GCA_964017555.1 uncultured Butyricicoccus sp.
CCCCCCCCCCCCCCCCCCCCCCCCCCCCCCCCCCCCCCCCCCCCCCCCCCCCCCCCCCCCCCCCGTATCTTAATTCCTAACCTTGGGGACACAGTGCGAATCGGCGATGTTGATTATCTGGTTGTACATATTGATGAAGCCAATAAGCATATGTACTTTGCGAAAAAGTATTGGGAAGAAGACGTGAAGTTTGGTAATTCTATGAAAGATAACACTTATAACGGCTCTGTTATTTACGAAAAATGTAAATTATGGTATACTAATAAAATGCTAGAAGAAATAAAGCCGTTGCTTGTAACGCTTGATTGCGGTTATGGATGTCCAATATTTATTCCAACATTAGCGCAAGTTTCTGGAACAACGCTAAATGGTTTTTATAATGGTTCATGTGAGTGGGATTATTCTACTGATGATGAAAGTCGAAAATTTAAGAGTGCATTAAATCCTGCTACATCGTATGGTCGTTCTTGGTGGTTGCAATCGAAAAATCCTAATAATAGTTCTAGGGAGTTGTATGTGGGCGATTCGGGGATGATCGATTCCGCCGAATTTATGGATTGTCCTGAAGGGTTTCGCCCTTGCTTTGCTATGGATATATCAATTTACTACAAAGTAGCCATATTAGCACAATTATTCGGTTCATAAAAAAACGGAGGTGAAACCTTTGGCGGATTTTACAATCCTGAAATCTGATGGCAAGCATCTTGTGTTTGGCTGGGCATCAGTATCCATTACCCTAAATGGCGAGCCGCTTTGTGACAGGCAAAATGATATTATCGACCCGGACGATCTGGAAACCGCCGCTTATGCGTATGTGCTGGACTTCCGCGATGGCGGTGAGGAACATAATACACACTTGCGCAAAAGGGCAAGGCTTGTGGAAAGTTGTGTCTTTACCGAGGAAAAACAAAAAGCAATGGGCATCCCGCCTGGTGTGCTGCCGGTTGGCTGGTGGATTGGATTCCATGTTGACGATGATGAAGCATGGGAGAAAATCCAAAATGGTACATACAAAATGTTTTCCATTGAAGGAACTGCGACACGTATTGAAGAAGGAAATGATTAACATGGCAAATAAGCTGAAAAATATCATCTTAACCAGCGTTGACCTGGTACGCGCTGGGGCAAACCAGCAGGCGGATATCTGCCTGTTCAAGAGTGCGGAGCCGCCGCCTGGCAAGGTGATTGCAAGCGATGACCCGAAACGGTTTGACGACATTACCGAAATATAAGAACCACCTGATTTTGATATGAGGGTGGTTTTTTCATGCCCAAAATCAGCGAAAGGACTGAAATCAAATGAAAATCGACAAAAGCAAATTTTCCGCAGAAGAATTGGCACAGTATGAGGCGCTGATCGCCAAAGCCACTGTGCCGGAACCCGAGAGCGAAGAACCGTCAAAACCGCA
>CAXHNU010000236.1:0-3337 GCA_964017555.1 uncultured Butyricicoccus sp.
TCTTTTTTTATGAGCCATGATTCCCTGCATGGTTTCTAACTTTTCCTGATTCTTATTATATCTTATTATATGTATTTTGTCAAGAAAATATTTAACGATTCAAATTTGAAATACATTTTCTTGAGCGGGATAGAAAAAATCGCCCCAGCACTATCAGCACTGGGACGACCTAAGTTCAAAAAGCGCGATCAACGATTTGCTTCTGAAATTCTTCCATTTTTGCAATAGTCTTTAGATAAAGCTCTGGAATAAGTTGCTTCATATCCCCTAATTCTTTTATAAGGGCAGCTCTGTGAATGGTCATCTGTTTATGTGTCCGGATGAAGCATTCTCTGGTCAGATTTAATGCCATTCTCTCTTGTGGAGAAATTAGCAAATCATAATGAGGATTTAAGTTTTCCCGTCTCGAAATGGTTGAAATCGGAAGAACTATATAATCATTTTCATATGGTCCGCCAATGATTAAAACAGGTCTTGCTTTTCTCCCCATTGCCTTTATTCTAACATCATAAAAATCCACTTGGGACAGATAGACTTTACCAATCAAAATTCAGCATCCTCCTCTTGAAGATCCTCAAATTCATCATAGTACATATCCCAAACATGGTCATAAGGACGAACCTTTTCTGCATCCTTTTTGATGTCGTCCAAGCAAAGCGGATTGTTCCCACTCTCAGCAGAACGAATACCTTCTCTGGCATTGCGCCAAGATAATTCTTGGTGAGATAATTCACTTAACTTCCATGAAGCAATTTGTCCATATTCTAAAATAACATTTTTCAGAATATAAGCGACATCATCAGAAACTTTCTGTGTATCGGTTTCTATGCCGCCATTCTTTGTGAACCACATTCTCACATCCACAGAAACAGGTCCATATTTCCATGCTTGCAGTTCCTCTTTGAAAAGAGGCTGCCCCAAAATAGCGAAAAATTCTCTCTGTGCAAAATACAGAAGTTTATGAAGTTTCATTTCGTCAATCTTTTCACCAGATATCCGTTGATATTCATCATAGATAAACTGGGCTACATCCAAAATGCGCTCCATTATTGTTTCTCCCTTCTGCATGAGGTGCAGATGCTGCTTACATTTTCTATAAAATCAAAATGAAAGCTGGTTATCGCGTGCAACCTTTTCCACAAGGTCAACAGGCAAGCTAAGAATACTTGCAGCCTGTTCAATGTTCTTAATATTTTTCAGGACGGTCATAATCATGGAAACCCGTTCTTCTTCGCGACCTTCCGCACGACCTTGTGCCAGACCTTTTTCTATACCTTGTCTCAGGGTTTCCTGATCCCGCATAAACAGTGTCATATATTCCCGCCTCCATTTCTCATTGGACTTGATCTCCTGGACATTTTCATCCAGCTCCAACGCGAAATCGCTTTCCGGCATTCCGCTTGCTACATAAGAAAGAAATCCCTTCAGTTCGTCATCAACATCATCCATTTTACCCTTTGCATTGAGGAAAATCGTTGTGGATTCATCACCCAGTATGATGCTGGGGTCTTCACTGCAGCGATGTTCAAAGGTGTAGATATGCCTACCCGTCTTAAACGGATCAAACATACAGATGAAGATAACATAACATTTGCGCAACTCGCTGTAATGCGCACCCTTGTTAATCAGGTTCAGGTCTATCATGCCATGATAGAACCTGGTACGCTTTGGCATATCTTTCAGGTTGACCGCCTGGATTTCAATGTCATATACTGTGTTGTTCTCATCTTCGACATAGACATCCAGTCGGACGCTTTTGGCATCCACCGCGATGTCTACTGCTTTTTGCAGCTCCGGATATTCAATCTTCCTGATTTTCACCTTCAGAATGATTTCCAGCAGCTTTTTACATAGCCTTTTGTTCTGCATGACTTTGCCAAATACAAAATCGTTTGCAATCGTTAGCTTTTCCCATTTTGTCTGTTCCTGGTTTATGTTGTCCATAGTATCCTCCGTTATTTTCATCTAAATTATACCGCAAAATGCGGTAAAAAACAAGAGTTTTGCGCCGGTTTTCAGCTGTCATGAATTGTGAATTTATGTTACTTCCGCAAAATGGTTCAGGATATACGCTTCCTGTTCGCGAGTATCCGGAAGCGTATAATCGTACCCAATCCTGTTTCCATCTGCAAACTGATGGATAACAAAATGCCACCATCCATCAGGCAGAAGGATTTCTATCAGAAAAGAATCCTTACCCTTTTGAATAAGATTTTCCTTGATGTAATCCTTCAGCCAGCAAACAGTCACTTTCTGATGATTGAAAAAACCGTCAACAGAAAGAGAATGCAGTTGGGAGGAAATTTCGTACAAAGTCACAGTGAAACCTCCTTTGATTTGCAATTATCCTCTGTTTTGAGCAATCTGACCAGTAGCCAGAGCATCGCAGCGGTTATTGTACTTATTTTGGGCGTGACCTTTCACCCAATGAATGGTAACAACATGGCGGGTCAGCTGGCTGTCCAGCCGCTTCCAAAGCTCCACATTCAGCACCGGCTTTTTGTCGCTCTTTTTCCAGTCGTTTTTCTTCCAGCTTTTCAACCAGCCCTGATTGATCGCCTTGGAGAGATATTGGGAATCGGTGTACAGCACTACCCGGCAGGGTTCTTTCAATGCTTCCAGCCCCTTGATGGCAGCAGTCAGCTCCATCTGGTTGTTAGTGGTCTGGTTTTCGTAGCCAGACAACTCTTTTTCCACGCCGCCATAGCGCAGAATCGCGCCCCAGCCACCGGGACCTGGGTTGCCTGAGCAGGCTCCATCGGTATAAACTATCACTTGTTTCATGGGTTACGCTTCCTCCAATCCATCGGTTTTGCCGGCAACATATTCCTGGACAGCATCCAGAAAAGCATCTGCTGGAATCCCATCACGATCCCGCCACATTTCAAACAGTTCCTTTAACGGCTGCTTGGATTGCAGAAGGGCTTCCGCCTGTTCGTCCGGCAAGTCGTTATATTCCATGGTGATCAAGATGTTTGCCCGTGTGACATAATCATAGGCGTGGATCAAAACCTCATCGGCAGGCAATGTGAGAATCCATGCCCGGTATTCCGTCTGTTCCTTCCGCATCTTTTGATACAACCTTTCATTTACAGTTAAGCTCATCATTTGTGAACCTCCTCAAAATATTTGTCTTATAATATGCAGAAAAAAAGGGCTGCTGCACGATAAATGCAGCAGCCCCCTTTTTATTGTGGTTTAGAAACCAGTTGTGGGCAGTTTTTCGGGCAGGATGACATCATTGCGAACGACAAGTGTTATCCACGAATCAGCATCTGTTACCCAGTTGCCATCATACTGTGCGCCCACTTCGCAGCGGTTGATGATCTGATAATTG
>CAXHNU010000237.1:0-3321 GCA_964017555.1 uncultured Butyricicoccus sp.
ATGTCGCGGCGGCATTTGCGTAATGGGAAAGGAGTAAATTATGCCAAATTATCAACCTGCGGGTTATATCCAGCTTGAACTTTATGAAGACGGAAAGAGCTATGAAGACCTTGCAGAAGTCACTTTGCCAAACATCGCTTTTTTAACAACATCAATTTCCGGTTCCGGTTTGATGGGTAATATTGAAGTACCAATTATGGGTATGTTGGACAACATGACTATGACCATTAAATTCCGAACAATGACAGAAACTGCCGCAAAGTTATGCGAACCTAAAAAGCATCAGCTTGATTTGCGTATTGCCGAAGAGTGGTGGGAAAATGAATCCGCCGAAACTGGCCTTTGGGCAGATAAAATGGTTGTTATTTGCGTGCCCAAAGCAACGACTTTAGGTGTAGTTACACCAGTTGCCATGCCGGATACATCCGGCGAATATGTTGTGTATTATTACGCGGCATATCGTAACGGCGAGCAACTTTGGGAAATTGATAAGCGTAACATGAAATGTATCATCCTTGGCACGGATTATATGGAACCTGTGCGCAAAGCACTTGGCAAATAAAAAAAACGGCGCCCTGTTCTGGACGCCGCCAAATGGATTTTCAGTTAATTTGAAGCCGTTCCTTTAACGCTTCCTGCAGCACCTGCGAAAAATTTATTCCTGCTTTTTCTGCCTGCGTATTTAACCAGTTCGGAATAGAAAGTGTTTTCTTTACTGCACGTGAATCATATTTGCGGCGGTATTCATCCGTATCCGCCGCAACGACACTGATAAATTGCGGCTGTTCTACCTGTGGCAAATCCCCAGGCGCAGGGATATCCTCCCCATTGTTTTCAGCATCCCAAAGCCACATGGATACAGCATCTTCTGCCATAAAAATTGCGTCAGCAAGATTCTTGCCGCATGTGCCGCAACCCGGAAGGTTCGGAACCTGCACATCAAATTCCCCGTTCTCAGCCGGTGTAAAAATCGCTGGATATGCGTATTTCATCTGTAATCCTCCTCGTATTTTGGGGTGAACAGGGCTTATAACAGCCCTGCATCCCTTAAAATTCTTTTTGCGGTTATTTCATTGACCTCTTTATGCCGCGGGATGGGGATTTTTACCCCAGGTCTTTGCGGATGTTTTGCCAGATCGTGATTCCCGCCAGGTTCGATTATCCATCCGGCTTTTTTTAGCATTCGGTCGATATCGCGCCGCTTCATCTGGTCACCCCCTATATCTATATTATAATACGTATTATTACGTATGTCAAGTGAAAGAAGGTTTTTTTATGCGTACAAAAGATAAAGTTTTAGATGTTGATTTTGATGCAATGTCAGAGCAGGCAGAAGCCGTGGAACAGGAAGCCGCTGAACAAGAAGATATCGGGCAGTATACCCATGTTTTTGCGAAGCCTTTTGAGTGGGAAGGTGGGGTTTATCCCACATTGACCTTTGATTTCACGGCGCTTACCGGGCGGGACAGCCTTGCCGTTGAAACCGAGATGATCCGCCGCGGGCGGACACTTGTTGTTCCGGAATTTGACGGTGACTATTTATCTGGTCTTGCCACGCGTGCCTGCGCCGAACGCACCGAAATGGGCGGGCGTGTACTTGATCATAAATCCGTCCGCGCGCTTCCATTGCGCGATTTCCAGCAGATCATTAAGAAGGTGCGCGCTTTTTTGCTGCATGTGGAGTCAGAACCGCAGACGGCGGCGAATGGCTCCGGGAACAATGCCTGATTCTTGCGCGGGTAAATCACACTTCTGTTTTTGACTGGCTTACGCTTCCTTTATGCGAACTGAAAAAATGGATTCAGACGCACAATAAGATAGCCAAAGAAGAGGAAAAACAACGGCAATCTGAACCAAAACCACACCCAATGCAGGGAAGAAGGCGGGGATCTCATGGCAAAAGAACATAAATTGTTATTCCAGTTAAACGCGCAGCTAAACGGTGGCTTTAACGGCGCATTTTCCAAAGCACAAGCCGAGTTTTCCCGCCTTGGCAAGGAAATTCAGACGCTGAACCGGACACAATCCGACATATCAGGCTATCAGAAATTGCAGGGCGCAATTGCAGCGACAACGCAAAAACTTACATCGCTGCAGCGTCAGCAGCAGGCGCTTAGCCGTGAAAAAGGCGCATTGGAACAGCAAATCCGGGAAGCTCAAGCGGCAGGGCAGTCCACCGCCGCGCTGGAACGCCAAAAAGCGGCGTTAGAACGTGAAGAAGCCCGTTTGGGACAGCGGATTGAAACCACAAACACTTCTTTGCAGCACCAGCAGGAACGCCTTTCCGCAACAGGTTCCCGATTGCAGCAGGCAGGCGTAAACACCAATCAGCTTGCAAGCGAAAGCGCACGGCTTGGCAGTCAATTGGAGGAATTGCGTGGACAGCAGGAAGAAGCCGCAGAAGGTGCCGGGGATTTCGGCGCATCTACAGTCGATGCTTTCTCTGCGGCGGCTTCTGCTGTTGCGGCGGCAGGTTTGGTTTCCGCGTTCGGTGAAATTGCGGGCGCTTACCGTGAATGCGTGACCATTGCGGCGGATTTTGAAGCATCTATGTCCACGGTAGAAGCGTTGTCCGGCGCAAATGAAAAAGAATTGTATGCGCTTACCGCTTCCGCGAAAGAGATGGGTGCAGCAACAAAGTATACTGCAACCGAAAGCGCAAACGCATTCCAATACATGGCGCTTGCCGGATGGGATACAAATAAAATGCTGTCCGGCATTGAACCGATTCTTAATCTGGCAACTGCAGCGGAAATGGATTTGGCGCAGGCTTCTGATATTGTCACCGACTATTTAAGCGCATTTGGGTTAAGTGCTGATGACGCCGCTGGATTTGCTGACCAGATGGCTTATGCTATGTCACATAGTAATACCAATGTTGTGCAGTTGGGGGAAGCCTATAAAAACTGTGCTGCGACTGCACATTCACTGAAATATTCTGTGGAAGATACCACAGCAGTTATTATGACCATGGCGAATGCCGGCATAAAAGGCGGCGAAGCTGGCACGGCGCTCAATGCAATTATGTCACGTCTTGCCACTGATACGAAAGAGTGCGCAACTGAGCTAGAATCATATGGTGTGCATGTTTATGGTGTGGGCGACAAGATGTCCAGTCTGTCCAGCATTTTAAATGGCGTTGCTGGCATTTGGACAAATCTGACTGACAAACAACAGGCAAATCTTGCAAAAACTATTGCTGGGACGAACCATTATAAATCCCTGCAGACCATTATGAACGGATGCAGCCAAGCTGCTGCTGCAGGCGGTCAGTCCTTCAACGATTATGCCGCGGCGCTTTCGGATTGCTCCGGCACTGCT
>CAXHNU010000238.1:0-3312 GCA_964017555.1 uncultured Butyricicoccus sp.
GTCCTGCCCGCCTGCGGCGGCAGTATTGCGGATGGCTTCGCCATCCGCAGCAAAGCGCAGTCCTGCTCCGGCAGGCACATTGCCTGCCCCGCACGCGGATAATACCAGTTCTGATACCAGCACAGATCCTTTGCCCGGCACAGGCACCGCACCATATTGCCCATTGCCAAAATGGATGGTTTCCCGTGCCGCGTCATAAGTAAACACATGATCACGCGGACCGCAGGCATATAAATCATCCACACGGTGCCATAATGCGGGACGGACGGTGCCATCCCGCCCTAAAGTATCACATAATAAGGTCAAATGCAGCACTTGCTGCCCTTGTGTCGCCAAATATAAGCCTTCATGTGGGCGTCCAATGGTATCAAACAGCAATCCCTGCAAATGCACCGGGTCTAAACAGACGACCATACAGTTTGGCTGTCCATCCTGCGCCGCCTGCCCGGCATCCACCTGAATGACACGCCCTTTTTGCGGCAAAAATGCCGCTTCATATTGGCTGCACTGCGCCCAGCCCTGGGCGGTGCGCAGAAATACGGCAAGTTCCGCCTGGGCGGCAAGAGCATTATCCAGCACGATTTCTGCCATACCGGCATCCACCTGGAACCGATAGCTTTTGGCACGGGTTTGCTGCTGTACTGCCTGATAACGGCAATCGGATATGCCGGATAAGCGCGGCTGTTCCTCACAGCCTGCGCGCGCCAGCCGCAGGCAAAGCCAATATAGCCCATCTTCATCGGGCACGCCACCCGCAGGCAGTGTGATATAACCGCTGCTGCTGAGCGCATGGGTTTCATCGGCAAGCGGCTGCACCTGCCCGGTGCCCTGCCATGCCCACGCGATATCGCGCGGGGGCGGCTGCCCCGGCGCAAACGGGCTGCGCGGCACGCCTGCGGGCGGCACTACTTCAAACCATAACCGAATATCTTCTTTTGGCGTGCCTGAAAACCCAAGCCGCAATTCACTGCCAGTCTGCCCGCCAAATGCAAAGGGGCAAAGCTCTAAATTGCCGCTCAGCAGCCCATCCGCATTGGTATGCTGCCCAGGCTGTCCAACCATGACGCGTTTTAACGTCATATGGCGTATGCCAATCGGTTCTGCCAGTTCAAAACAAATGCCCTGCTGGTTTTCCAGCCGGGACAGCCGCGGACGCGGCTGCCCTATCGTGTCTTCCAAGGCGCAAACTGCTGCTTTTGCCGCAAGAGGTTCTGCCCCCGCAAGGGCAAGCAGCCTGCGTTCCAGCGATGGTGTAAGCTGATCCATTTGATATTGCAGCATTTCTTTATACCATGCCATTAGTTCAAGGATGGTAATCCCTGGGTCATGCGCATTATGGTCTGTCCATTCCGGGCACAGCCATGGCAAACGGCTGACCGCTTGCTGGACAATGGTATCAAATCGCTGGTCATCCAGTTTTCTCATACCAAGCATGGGGCATCCCCCCTCCTTCCTGTTTTATTTCACCCGCACCTGATGAATGCCGTTTTGTACCACAGCATAGGGGAAATCTGTCCCTTCTTCCAGCGGGATCAGCCCTGGCTGTCCTTCTTTATCATAAGCGCCTTCCGCTAAAATCTGATCAATCACAGCAACGCCTGGCGTATCCCGTACAGTATGCCATAATTCATCCATCCGGATTTGGCTGCCAATCTGCCGGTGCTGCCAAACATCTTGAATCAATCTTTCCACTTGCTGAATGATTTCGCGCTGCACCGCGGCGGCTTGATCTAAATCATCCAGTGTGACTGAAATCCGCGTGCTGACGGTCAGCACGGCGGCTGGACAAACGTGCAGCCGGTTTTCTGCCGCCAAACAGCAAATACACCGTGCCGCTAAAAATTCATAAACCCGTCTGCAAAGTTCTTCCGCAGTATGGCTGCCGCCAGTGGTATCCACCACCACAGTCACATGACCTGCCGCAGGATTGCCCTGCCTGTCCTTACCGGAAAAACAGCGCACGTGTAACACTTGTGGGAACGCTTCAAGAACAAGTTCCTCAAAATCCTGCGCGCCTGCGGCGCGCCAACGGTGGCGCAGCCTGCGGTTGCCGATGGCTTCCACACGCTGACGCGGCAAACCATCGGTGCCGCCGCCCATCGGTGTAATATTTATCACACTGCTGATACGTGGCAGTGAACCCACCAAAGCATCCACCTTGCCGGCAGGCACATTGCCGCGTGTGCCACCGCCGCTGGCATATTCTACGCGAATAACGCCATCCCCGGCGGGCGGTACCCGTCCGCATTGCCCATTACCAAACCGGATCATACCGGTTTGGGGTTCCAACACATAAGCGCGCTGTTCCGGCGCTGCCAGCGCAAGGTTTTCCACTGCCTGCCAGCGTACCCACGCATGGGCAAGCTGGTTTTCCTCCCACAGCAGGGTGACATTTTGCGGATCTGCTTGGGCAAGCGTTTGGGCATCTGCCAGCGGCAATGCTCCCGCTTCATCCACCCATACCGCACAAGATACCACAGGCGCGGCTAAAAGCTGGATGGTTTTATCCGCTTCATATGGCAGGGTGTTAAAATACAACGATTCTTCGGCGCGCACTTGGCACGCCGCAACCGTATTCAGCCGCACTGCGGCAACACGGGGCGCAGGCATATCAAAATAAGAACTGCGGCTGACACGCAGCCAATAACCACCCTGCCCAAAAAACTCCGCATACGGCAGCGGCTCCGGCAGATATAAAAGCACTTGCCCGGTATGATGCAAGTTGCCTGTGCCGTCCACACTGGCAGCAGGTTCAAACTTTTTGCCGGTATACGCTTCCCAAACCAGCTTATCGGTACGCGGCACCCGTCCGGTGACTTCAAACAGTAATGATAACGGCATGGCATGGGGTGAACGGTCAAACCGGAAATACATGGCACGGGGCGCGGGTTCCATCGGTACCAAGGCAGGCAAATATAAATCAGCGGCATTGCCATCCGCCTGTATGCGGCTGCCGTTATTTTCCGCGCCGCAATACAGCACAGGTACCGGTTGTTCATAATCCCAACGGAAACTAGCTGCTTTGACCAGCGGCAAAATCCAGCGCGGATAAACTGAAAACTGGTTTTCCACTTCGGCAATGCGTGCCCGGATATAATAGCCCGTTTGGGCATTGACTTCGGTTTCCATCAAATCATCTGGCACAGTGAACCGCAATTCTAATGCGCCATCCCGCTTGCAGGAAAATGGGTTTCGGTCGCCGGTAACGGCAAGCTGCCGCCAGCCTGATCCATTGAAATATTCCCAAACCACAGCGGATATGTAAACATCATCGGGTTTTTGCGCCACAGCTTCGCGTTTATCAATAATCGC
>CAXHNU010000239.1:0-3295 GCA_964017555.1 uncultured Butyricicoccus sp.
TATGGGGTAGATACGGCATTTGTCACCAAACTGCCTGCCCATGCCATTGGACAAGCGGCAGTGGATTCCCTGCGCCGCTATGGTGTCGATACAACAAAAATCCTGCGCGGCGGCGACCGTGTCGGCATATATTTCCTGGAAAAAGGCGCATCCCAACGCGGTTCTGTGTGCATTTATGACCGTGCATATTCCGCATTTCAGCAGTCACAGCCCTGCGAATTTGATTGGGACAGCATTTTTGCGGGCGCGGATTGGTTTCATTTCACAGGTATTACACCCGCCCTTGGTGAAAATCTTGTATATACCTGTCTTGATGCGTGCAAAGCCGCAAAGGAACGCAATATCACAATATCCTGTGATTTGAATTACCGCGGCAAACTTTGGGCACGCAATAAAGCGCGTGCTGCCATGTCGGAGCTATGCAAATATGTTGACGTCTGCATTGCCAATGAAGAAGATGCTAAAGATGTATTTGGCATTGAAGCCGAAAATACTGACATTTACAGCGGCAAACTCAATAAAGAAGGTTATTGTTCGGTTGCGCGGCAACTGATGGAACAATTCGGTTTCCAAAAGGTTGCGATTACGCTGCGCACCTCGATTTCTGCCAGTGATAATGATTGGGCTGCCCTTTTATATGATGGAGAAAACTTCTGCTTTTCCAAAGAATATCATCTGCGCATTGTCGACCGCGTTGGCGGCGGGGATTCCTTTGGCGGCGGCTTAATTTATGCCCTGCGTGCGGGCATGAGCACGCAAGCTGCGGTTGATTTTGCCGTGGCGGCATCTGCCCTGAAACATTCTATTGAGGGCGATTACAACTTATGTACCACCGATGAAGTGCTAAAGCTGGCTGGCGGTGATGCCTCCGGGCGCGTGCAGCGCTAACCATTCTCACACATTTCATTAAACAATTATAAAATCCGCGTGCATTGCTACACGCGGATTTTCCGTATCCTTACTGGAAATTTTCTTTTGTTTTTAGGAGCGTTTGCGCACTTTCATGGCTTCTTTGCTTTCCTGCGCAACATAGGAACTGCGGTAACGG
This sequence comes from uncultured Butyricicoccus sp., assembly GCA_964017555.1. GTDB lineage: Bacteria > Bacillota > Clostridia > Oscillospirales > Butyricicoccaceae > Butyricicoccus_B. The sequence goes on from CAXHNU010000239.1 coordinate 1,049, forward strand.
CTGGGCGACATCCCAATATACTTGGAGAACATGGTATTAAAGTGGCATGGGTTGCCGAACCCAACGGATAATGCAATTTCCGTTACCGAAAGTGATGTGGTAATCAGCATACTTTGTGCCTCACCCAAGCGGCGGCGCACAGTATATTGCATGGGCGAATACCCGGTATTTTCTTTGAACATATGCGCCAAATGATATGGGCTGACGCGGATGGCATCGCTGATATCCTGCAAAGTAAACTGTTCATCGAAATGGGTGTCAATATAATTCTTGACCTGCCCCGCAATGATATCTGTACGACTGCGCACCGTATTCCCTTCATTTTCGCAGTATTTGCGAATCACCAGCAACAATTTGGACACCAAAGCAGCGGCAAGATAGTTACAGGTTTCAGTTGCCCCCCGGGGGTTTGTCGCCAATAAACGGTGAATCATACCCATTAATTGGTTTAACGTATCCGCGCATTCCCCTGCCGGGAATACTGGGGAATATTCTGAAGAAATCAAGGTATTGGCAGGCAGTCCCTTTACTGCAACATCTGCCAGTGCCAGCGCATAAGTATTCAAATCTTCCGCTTGGGATGGGTCTTCATCATGCAGCACGCCAGCATTGCAGATGATAACATCCCCTGCTGAAATGTTATAGCGCTGTTCATCGACGATATAAACGCCGGTGCCGCTGCGCACATACAGCAGTTCCAAAAAATCGTTGTGTTTATGCAAGACGCGGGGATGGATGGCATACGATGAATCGATTTTGCTTGCAGAGATCAGGCGTGGTGCTTTTCCATATTCAAAACTGGATTCCAAACTTGTGGAAGCAAAACACTGGATCATTGCGAAACTCCTTTCTTTCCGTATGGCATTTTGATGCCATTTTACTCTCCCTGAGGCATATGCAAACCCCAAAATTCTGTTTGCGCTTACCTCTTAAAACCAGGGCGGCACAGTCGCCCAGACACAGGTGCAAACCTGATCAGACAGGTTGCGTTTTGCGTGCGGTGTTGTCGAATCAAATGTAATGCTGTCCCCGGCGTGCAAAATATGGGTTTCCTCCCCAATTTCCACAATAAGCTCCCCTGTCAGCACCAACCCACATTCTGCACCAGGATGACTGCATTTGCTCACCTGCGCACCCGTCTGCGGCTGGTACACATTGTAAATAAACTCAATCGGCCCACTCATATTGGGGTTTAGAAGCTGTAATTCAATGCCTTCCCCAGGATACAATTTTTTACGTGCATCTGGGTGAACCACTGGGGATGTGCCATAAAAAGGTTTTTTACTGGCTGGGGCAGACGGCGGACTGGGTATCACATCTGCATCTGTTTCAAACAGCAGGCTTAGCGGCACATCCAACACACTCCCCACCTTTTTCAGGGTTTCAATGGATGGGGAAATCAGCCCCCGTTCCATTTGGCTTATCATGCTGGTTGTCAATCCGGACTGGCGTGACATCTCTGTGATCTTCATATCTTTAGAAGTACGAATTTCCCGGATTTTCCTCCCAAGGGACACGGTGAGTTCGGTCGGCGGCATAGTCAATGTGCTCCTTCCCTGTTTTCGACAACACTGCGCGTGTTTGTTTTGTTATTCCTGCTTATATTGATAACACACCAGCGCAGGCTTGTCAATTGTTGTGGCGCCGGCTTACCGGCAAATGAATACGCAAGATTTTGGTGTTCTTTTGCGGCCCGCCGCAAACACCCCCTGTTTTGGCGCAAGATTGTGATATTTCTCTTGTTTTCTTGTTATCCGCAATTATATATGCAAAATTTTTCACCTTGAATTTGTGCATATTTGCTAAGATAATCCCCTGTTCCAGCGCAATTCTAAAATACTCCGGTACAATTTTCCCGTACAATTTTTACTGATAAAACCCTGCTGCGCAATTTTTATATATTGCGTATCCTTGCGGCTGCTGGGCAAACCAATCCTGCTAAACCATCCGAATTACAGTGCTACTTCATTCCCTTCCTGCGGCTTAACCGCAAGAATCCAAAATAAAATTTGAAAACCTTTTGCAAACCGCCCAAAAACGAAAAAGACGGCACAAGAATCTGATAGCGGAAAAACCGTAAAGCGGCTTATAATGAAAGCATCAAAAGCGACACACACATTAAGGGAGGAAAACGCATATGAGCAAATGGAATCTGCCTGCAAAGGGCGGTCATATGGAAAAACAAGACGGTATCTACTACCAGAACATGAACACCAAGATGGTAGAAGAACGTCTGAAAAAGAACGA
>CAXHNU010000240.1:0-3282 GCA_964017555.1 uncultured Butyricicoccus sp.
ATGGAAGTCGGCGACTGCATCAAATATCTGCACAAGTTGGATTTGAGCAAATGCCTGACCGTTTGGTTGCTGCATTTGTCGGCAGGCAATTCCAATGAAGAAAGTTGGATGCGGTGGTTTTTTCGAGAATTTCCGGGGCTGGATATCCGTATCTGTCCGGAATAAATGGGAGGGATTTTTACGATGAACACAGGTGAAGTCAAGGAAATCGACGTCCTTGAAATGATGGATGGCGCAATTCAGGAACGCATTGATTATGAGCTTGCAAAGATTATGAAAAACTGCAAAGACCTGAACACTGACCATAAGAAAGCGCGGACACTTACCATTGAATTGTCATTCACACCAACAGAAGCGCGGGACAGCTTATCTGTCAAAATTGGTGTGAAAAGCAAGCTTGTATCTGTCAAAGCGCTGGGCAGCACACTTTTGCTTGGCGGCACAGAGGATGAACCAATTGTGATGGAATATGTGCCTGGGGTGCCCGGACAGTGTACATTTTCAGGCACAGAACAGGAAGAACCCAAAATTATCAGCCTTGCGCGGGCGTAACAGGAGGAAAGTACAATGTTAAAAGCGATGATCGATCGGATTTTAGATTTGGCAGAACCACACATTGTAAACATCGGCTGCGAAGCCTATACCGATAAAAAACTGAACCACATTCCATATGAACTTACCGCCAATCCCTTACAGGTACATACCCTGACTGCCATTCTGGACTACATCACCAGCGGCTGTGACGAGCAGGAAGAGGATATCAGCCGGAAGTTTGTTATCCATGTTGAAAATCAGAAAACTGTGCGCCTGTATCATGAACTGAACAGCGATAAAGCACGGGAATGTTTGCTGGAAGCCGGCATCGAGCCATCCCGCTTCCCATTTGGGCATTGGCTGAATGTTGAAGAATTTATCATTCAAATGCAGTCGCATTTTGTAAGCAGCTTGGCAGTAGATGCCCTGATAAAATTGGTCAGCAATATTGTAGACGAAAGCAGCGTCACCACAACCGATGACGGCAAAACCCAACAGGTAACAGCCCGCAGCGGTATTGCACTGGTCAAGAAAGAGGATGTGCCAAATCCGATCGATCTTGCGCCATACCGTACATTCAACGAAATCGAGCAGCCTGAAAGTTCTTTTGTATTCCGCATCCGCAAAGGTGATAAAGGCATAGAAGCCGCCTTATTTACTGCGGACGGCAATGCGTGGATCAATGATGCAATCATTGGTATTCGGGACTGGTTCGCACAGGAAATCCCGCCGGAACTGCGCGATGATGTGATTATCCTGGCATAAGCAAACGGGCATGGCTGCCTGCTAAGATCCCACGGAATAGTGGGCAGCCCCTTCGCCTTGCCGGGAGGTGGTCATTGTGGCAGGGAGGCACCAGAAAATCAAACTTGCATGGTATCAGGAAGAACCGGATTTCTGGGACGATCCACGGTTTCGTTCTGCACGGAACCTGTATGGATATTTATCCTATGTCATTTATAAATCATTGCATGATATGATTTTTCTGACAAACGGATATTTTGTAAATTATAAAACTGAACGTGAAAAAGCGGATGTGCTCTATTGGTTGCGGCAAAGGCTGGTTGGCCCAGGGCTTCCATCCGCAGAAAAAGTGGATGATGTAATACGCGAGTTGGTTGCGTGTGGTCTGTTTGACGGCGATTTGTTCCGGCACGGTGTGATTACCTCCCATTGGGCACAGGAATGCTTCTATCGCGGAACAGCAAAGCGAAAGAATGTATCTGTAAACACAGATATCTGGCTGCTTTCTGTCGATGAGATGAAGTCTATTTCTGCAAATAATAGTATTCTGTCTTTTTTCATTTCTTCCGGAACAAATGGCATTTCTGACGTCAATAATTCGATTTCTGACGGAACAAATATCATAGATAAGATAAGAGAAGATGAGATAACAGAAGATAAGATTACATTACATAACATTACATCAGAAGGTAAGGAGGAAACCCCCCTTTCCTTTTCCTTCACCTATGAAGAAAAATTTTATTTATTATTTGGACGGAAACCAGATGCTTCTCATGTAAAAGCAGTAGACAATCTGCGCATTAAGGGCAAGCCCCCCGAATTACTGTTGGAAGCATTGGAATCATTAAAAGGGAAAAGAATCCGCGAACCGGAGCCTTATGTATATCGGGTTTTGCAAAACTATACCCCCAAACATAGCAGCCTGCCAGCCGCGCAGAATGATGATCCAAACCGCCCTTTGGAGCAATGGGAAATCAACTGGCTGGCTGAGATGGAAGCCCGGCGGCGGATGATGCGCGGATTGGATGGAGGCGCAGAATCATGATTCATTTAGGCGATATCACGGCTATATCTGGTTATACCGCACCGCTGGTTGATGTCATAATTGGCGGCAGCCCTTGTCAGGATCTGAGTATTGCAGGCGGGCGGGCAGGACTTGCCGGGACACGAAGCGGCTTATTCATGGAGCAAATCAGGGTCATAAAGGAGATGCGAAATGCAGACAGAAAATCTGGACGGACAGGTCAGTTTATTCGCCCCCGATTCATGGTCTGGGAAAATGTCCCTGGCGTGTTCAGTTCAAACAAAGGGGATGGCGCGAAAATATTGCCTACATCCTGAACACGGTTGACCGTCCGGCTGTATGTACGTTATATGAAAACCATGGGCAGGATAGCAGGATTACAGGACCGCTTAATATAGCGCCAACGGTTTCACAGAAATTTGGCACTGGCGGGAATAATACGCCGCTGGTTATGGCGTCAGCCCGGTCTGGCGCGGAAATTTTACATAACATTTCGCCAACGCTAATGAGCGGTCACGAACATCCAATTGTTACAGCACAAACGGTACGCCGCCTAACACCTTTGGAATGTGAGCGATTGCAGGGCTTCCCGGATGGCTGGACAGATATTGGCGCATGGACAGACAGCCAAGGCAGGCGACACAAAGAAAGCAGTGACAGCGCCCGTTATAAAGCCCTGGGCAACTCAATTGCAATTCCACCTTGGACATGGGTACTGAAACGACTTTGCGCCTGTTATGAGCGCCCTGCGGCAATGGCAAGCCTGTTTGACGGCATTGGCGGATTTCCACTTATTTGGGAGCGTCTGAACGGGCAGGGAAGCTGTTTATGGTGCAGTGAAATTGAAGAATTTCCGATGGCGGTTACAAAAAGAAGGTTGTAAAGGATGCGCCGGATGACAAAAACAAGGAGGCGGTTATGTAGATGAAACACCCATGCAATGGCTGCGTTTATTGGCAATATTTAAACCATAGTCAAAG
>CAXHNU010000241.1:0-3276 GCA_964017555.1 uncultured Butyricicoccus sp.
CTTTTCAGCGTATTCAGCACGACTGATTTCGATATGTCTGCCTTTCCCTTATAAGGCTTTAATGTAATATTCAGCAGTCCATCGCGGAAATTATAACTTAAAAGCTGGCTTTCGCTGAATACATCCAAGCAAACAAACAGTTTGCCAATGTTAATTTCACGTTTGCTTTCCCACTGCACCTGCCGGGAAAGCGCATTGGAATGGACGCTTAGCTGCCCATCCTCCGCGCGGCTGATGATATGCCGCCATACAGCGACAAGTTCCGGACGCACTGGCAAAAGCACACGGGCTTCCATCGCGGTCAGCGCGCCATCAGACATATAACGATTATAGAGGTTCAGCAGCTTTTGGTCGGTCAGCAATTCACATTCACTCAGCCGAATATCCTCCAGCACAAGCTGGACGGACTGCCGCCCACGGTATTCATTGACCTCCAAATGGAACGCAATGTCCACATAATTGCCTTGTGCAAAACCGCATCCGCCCGCGCCCGTACCAAACAGCATTGCGGTATAGCTGACGCCATCCCGCGACAAGGTTAAACGCACATGGCGGTCGCTTGAAATTGGCGTAATATCCTCTACATACATATTGTCCATTGAAAAAACCGGCTGCGGGTTTTTCAGTCCAAACGGTTCCAACGCGGAAAGCCCTTCCACTGCGCTTTGGGTGATATATGCTGGCGTAATGGCACAGTCAATTTGAAGCACCGGCATCAAGTCCCCTGGTTTGATATGGGTATCCGCATATGCCAGCAGCCGGGATTTAAACTCACCGATATTTTTTTGCTGAATGGTAAGCCCGGCGGCAAGCTCATGCCCACCGAATTTATCCAGCAGATGTGCGCTGTCCGTCAATGCTTCAAATAGGTTAAATCCTTCCATGGATCGCCCAGAACCCTTGCCGATGCCGTCATCCACCGCAATAAGTACCGATGGGCAGCCATACCGGTCACAAATGCGGGAAGATACAATGCCAATCACACCATGGTGCCAGCCCTCCCCCGCAAGGACAATCATTTTATCTTCCAGCGGATGATATTCTTTGCGAAGCTGTGCCAGCGCCTGCTGTAAAATATAGTTTTCGGCTGCCTGCCGCTGTTTGTTCTGTTCACATAAAAGAGCTGCAAGCTGCTGCGCCCGCGCAGGGTCATCGGTCAGGAACAGTTCCACCGCTTGCTCTGTATTGCCCATACGCCCCGCCGCGTTAATGCGCGGTGCAAGGATAAAACTAATCACTGACGCGGTCAGACGGCGGGATTTCTGCCCGGCTTCACGCAATAACATTTCCAATCCTAAATTTTGGGTCACTGCCATCCGTTCCAACCCATAAGCAACAATAATGCGATTTTCCCCGATAATTGGCATCACATCTGCCACTGTGCCAAGGGCAACCAAATCCGCATACGCATCCAGCATTTGCTGTAAATGCTCTGCTCCAGCTAGGGCACAGATCAACTTAAATGCAACGCCTACGCCAGCCAGTTCGGTAAATGGATAGGCGCAGGCTGGACGGCGCGGGTTAACAACCGCTTCCGCGTCAGGCATTTGCTCGCGGCATTCATGGTGGTCGGTAATCACCATTTTCATGCCAAGCTGTTTTGCATAAGCAGCTTCCTCAAATGCTGTAACACCTGAATCCACAGTGACAATCAGCCGCACGCCTTTTTCATATAACGCATCCATCGCCGCACAAGAAAGCCCATAGCCTTCACTCAAACGGTTTGGGATATAATAATCCGCATCTGCGCCAAGGCTGCGCAGATAACGCAGCAGCACACAGGTTGCGGTAATGCCATCTACATCATAATCACCGAAAACAATAATTTTCTGCTTCTCTGCAATGGCTGTGCGGATTTGCTGCACCGCTTCCCCCATATCGCATAGACGCATGGGGTCATGCAGCCCACGAATATCGGTGGAAAGGAATGACGCTGCTTTTTCTGGCGTATCCACGCCGCGCGCACAAAGCGCAGCCGCCGCCAAAGGCGAAAACCCACACGTTTCAGAAAGTGACTGCGCTGCCTGCAAATCCGGCGCAGCTGTCACCCATTTTTTTATTTTCATGGTATTGCCTCATTGTATTTTTAATCACTGACTATTATATCACAGCAGCAGACAAAATTTAAGGGCTGATGTTATTTTTTATATCCTATTTATGCCGCAAGCGGGCTTTCATCCCGCTTTTCTGCTGCTATGATTTCTCTAAAATAAAAATAATAAAACAAAAAGTATATAAAATAACAGTTTATTCTTTCTGCAAGATGGCTTCATCCGGCATTTCATTGAGGGCGCACAGGTAATCAAACGCACTGAGCAAATTGCCTGCATGATACGCAAGCACAATATCTTCCTCCCGTTGCTGCCCTGCCTGACAGGTTGTCACATTCTCTGCCGCAATGCCCATCGCAGAAAGACGCGCCACACAAGCCACATCCGGCAACCCTGGGGAATCCATCAAACATAACGCTTTCATTTCATCATACATACGCTCGGCAAGCTGCTGACAGCCCCGCAAATAAATACCGATTGCATGACGATTTTCTTTGTTTGGATACGATTGGTCTTCATATAAAGATAATTCCGCATCCAGCCGATCAAGGCTATTGCGCAGCGGCGTAAGGTCTGGATAATGCCCATGCAGCACCCTTTCCTGTAAATAGTCTGGGAAAGCCTGCACAATATGGGTCAGCATCCCGGCAATGCGGGCACGGTTATTATATGGTTTTATCAGCATATTAACCGCAAGGGCAATCATCAGCCCGATCGAAGTATCCCCAAACCGGGATGCCGCATAAAAAAATGGGCTTCCCGCTTCATATAGGCAAATGGAAACAAAAACAATACAGGATAATGGGATTGCAAATTCAGAATGCAGCCGCAAGCCAAGCAAAATAACCAAAATAACGCCTAACCCAATTAAGATTGGCGGCGTATGCGGGAACATCACCAAAAACAAACAGCCAATGACACAACCTACTACACAGCCTGTCAATTGTGTCAGGCAAGCGGTGAGTGCATCTTTCAGTGTGCGGCTCATGGCGCTGATGGCGCCAATGGCTGAAAAAATCGGCATGGCAGAACCTAATAACCCGGCAATTGTTAACGCCAATGTCACAGCAAGAGCTGTTTTGATGGTACGCAGCCCAAGATGTATCCTTGTTTTTACCAAACATATCTCTCCCTTTCAATCCGCAATACGACTATTCTAACACATGAAACCAGATAGTCAAGCACACAAAATCACTTCTGACAATCTTTTTGCGGCAATTCCAAA
>CAXHNU010000242.1:0-3271 GCA_964017555.1 uncultured Butyricicoccus sp.
ATATCGACATACTCAAATGCAGTATCTATGTAATTGATCATCGCCTGACAGCCAGAAGCTAGTTTCTCATGTCCTTCCTTACAGGCACTTGGCGGATCAATCGCAATAAACTGCGTCATATTATATCGGATATCCTGCAAAATCTCTATCGCTGCATCAACATCATCCAAATCCATTTCACCTGCATATTCCATATCCGAAAGAAGCTGCTGATAAGCTGCTTTGTATTCCTCTTTTGCTTTTGCATCCCCACAAGCAGACAGGGAAAATATCATACCTGCAATCAATACAAGCATCAGCAAATACTGCTGTATCTTTTTCATGAATTTCCGTCCTTTCTAAGCTGTTTGGATTATGCACCACAATGATAAGCTAACCGCTCATCCGGGATTTGTGGCGTATCCCAGCCTAATTCATGAACTTGATAGTGATCGCCTGCCCAGTATAATACCGCATATCCTGACCCACTATAGGTTTCTTCCCTCTCCCAAATTTTATCAAATTGGACATAGTATTTTCCGTTTACGAAGCTATGCACATGAGTAATCTGAATATTATATCCAATGAATCCCTGACCGCCTTCCGCACGATAAATACCATTTTGATATAATCCCACTGTTGGTGGCGTTGCTGCATCTGCACCGTAATAATAGTTCATCCAGCGTCAACGCTACTATGCTGCTTTAAATGCTATCGCTTAGATCTTGCAGATTTTTGACTTTAATGTGTCAACTGATATTGACAATATCACTCCTTAAGCGTTTGTACCTGGTTGTGCATCAGGGATAATGTTGGTTCTATCACAATTGTCAGCTTATCAGAATGGCACAGTGCTGGAATCTGATAGATTGCAGATTTACCGAATGATGTTGGTGCAATTGTAAGTGTATCATTGCCATTCATAAGTGATTGAATTGGCTTGATTTGACCCTTTCGAAGATGTTTAATCTTCAATAAGTTCATAGCAGATTTCCATTCATAATTTGGTTTCATATAAATTCACCTCAAGATTTCGTTATTTTATTGTTATCTAGAGATAAATTCAAAATGTTGAATAGTGAATGAATTGATGAATTTAACTTTATTTTCTTGATAATTGAAAAATCTTATAAACTGTTGAATAAGGCTTGTTTAGAGATGATTTTGAGTTTTAGGATTAAGAAATGTTGAAAAAATTGCAATTAGATAGGTGAGTTTTCAAAGAAAAAATGCCATACAGGAATTACTCCCATATGGCATCTATAAAGCAGTTTATTTGTTAATTTGAGTTGTTTCGATCAGGCATTCATGATGTTTTGTTTCTTTGTTATAATTAATGCCGACTAAGAACACTGTCCCAGAGTAGCTCTCCAATGCTTTGACATACTGTTTATCTTTTACTTGCTGGATGGCACCCTGTGCAGATTGGTTCCACTTGAGTTCCACAATCATTGCGGGTTTGTCAGAGCTGTTACTTCTTGGCGTGAATACCATATCAGCGAATCCCTTTCCGGCTGGCAACTCCCGTTTCAAGTAATAATAATTTCTTGCACTGTAATATGCGAGCGAAATCACGCAACTTAGTGAGTTTTCGTTATTATACGATAGTATGGAAGTGGTATCCATATGAACGGCATCCAATCCTTTTGCAACAGTGTCCGTATCCCTATTCAGGGTTGCTTCCAACAAGGCTTCCGATGCAGTGATTGAATCCATCACTTCCTGCCAATTCGATACCTCAATCGCATTCACAAATTCACCACGAACTTCTTCATTTGGAATGAAAACCTGCTGTTTTTCTGCGTCATATCCTAGATATCCCAGATGAATCAGCAAAGTGAGTACATCATCCTTAGTTTTAAATGTTGTCATATCATTGGTAAAATGAGCAGGATTGATTTTCACTTTTTCGCCACCGAGCATCCGAATCACAGCATCTTTCAGCCCATCATAATCCATGTCGATATAAACCCGTAAAGCCTCAAAAGTTTCAGTTTGCGTCCAATAGCTTTTAAAATCTTCATTTAGCATAGCCTCAACCACGGACTTAGGATTATAGACATGACCCACCTTATGGAATTGATATCCATCATACCAACGTTTGGTTTCTTCAAAATCCATATCAAACCGTGTACATAACCCTTGCACCTCGTCTTCTGTAAACCCTACATATTTCGCCAATCGTAAAGGTTCAGTCATCGTAAACTCCCGGAAATTATTTAATGCAGATTGTGTGCCATACTTTTTTATTGGCAAAATACCTGTAATATATGCTAACGCGATACATTCTTCTGCCAACGTTCCTTTGAACAAACCACGCAAAAAGTTAATATACTCTTTTTGCAATATAGTATTTTTTGCATCCTCACGAAACAAACAATCCCATTCATCAATAACGATAACAAATTTATCATTTGTAGCCATATGAATTTCGGACAAGGCAAGGGATAATGAAGAAACATCTGGACTTACACATTCAGGATATTGATTTCGCAGCTCCGTAATTACTGATTTCTGCAAAAGAGAAATAATATCCTCTGGATTTTGGGCATTGCTTCTTGTCCATTGAATATCCATGCGAATGACAGGATATTGATTCAAATGTTCTGCAAACAATGGGTGCTTTGCAATCTCCAGTCCTTGGAACATTTCACGTGAATCGCATCCCTGGCTATAGTAAGCAACAAGCATTTCTGCTGCCATAGATTTGCCAAACCTTCTGGGACGGCTTACGCAAATAAAGCGTTGGCTGGTTTGAATCATTTGATTGGTATAAATGAGCAGCTCACTTTTATCCACATAAATTTGAGAACGCAATGCCATTTGAAAATTATCATTTCTTGGATTTAAGTAAATACCCATTTGGCTCAACTCCTCTCTATTTATCATATCAAAAATGTAATATCCCTGCAAGCATTAACGGCTGTCACAAATTACAACTGAAAGCGTCTTAGCGCACAAAAAGCGCACAACTATCTTTTACAGCATCAGAACAGATACCATTATATCAGCGCTGAACCGCAAATTTTACGCTTTTATATATCAATTCGCACTTATCTGCATTCATTTCAAAGCAATAGGCGAACTCATAACCCGGAGGTTGTAGGTTCAAGTCCTATCCCTGCACCCATTGAAAAGCACTGATTTTGAACGAAATCAGTGCTTTTTCGTTACTTTTTAGGTGGTTTAGAAAAGCCTCCAAAACCGTTTGACCCCTAAGGAACCGCTGATTAAAGCTCCTCTCAAATCACATGCAATCGAAACATGATACAAAACCTAAGTATAGAGCCAT
>CAXHNU010000243.1:0-3271 GCA_964017555.1 uncultured Butyricicoccus sp.
CCAGCTTCCCCATCGCGGATCAAGTGGTTGCAGCCCATAGACGCAGCCATATAAATCGCATTGGGTACGGCAAACACTTCACGCCCCTGGTCAAGTGCCAGATGTGCTGTAATCAATGCGCCAGAACGCGCTGGCGCTTCCACCACCAGCACACCTCGTGATAAGCCGCTGATAATGCGGTTTCGGATTGGAAAGCGGTACCCATCATGTTTGGTGCCTGGTGGGTTTTCGCTGATCACAGCGCCGGAACGCAAAATATCGCTCATCAGAAAATTATTTTCCGGTGGATAACAAATATTCAGCCCACCTGCAAATACTGCAATTGTTTTGCCGCCAGCGCTCAATGCGCCGCGTGCGGCAGCGGCATCCACGCCCAACGCCATACCTGAAATCACGGTAAACCCAGCAGCTGCAAGCCCGCCGCCAAATTGCCTGGCAGTTGTCAGCCCATAATTGGTTGCCTTTCGCGTGCCGACAATGCCAATACCCGGCGATAAATCCAAATTTGGCAGTTTTCCTTTTGCATACAGCACAAGCGGCGGGTCAGGGATACAACGCAAAATCGCCGGATAGCTGCTATCCTCCAATGTCATAATTGTAATGTTCAGTTTTTCGCAGTCATAAAGGATTGCTTGTGCCTGTTCCAGGCTTTTATTGCTCAGTGCAGCGATTTGTTGTTTATTTAACTGTGTTGTTGACATCAGTTCCGAACGGCTCATCGCATATAAATGTTCTGGTGTGCCAAAGCATTCAATCAACTGGTTTTTCATAAATGCAGGCAGCTCTTCTTTAGCAGCCAGCCACAGCCAATATTCCAGCATCATACAGCAGCCCTCCGGGTCATTTCCCAGATGAGGATTGCTGCTGCCATCCCTGCATTCAGGGATTCCGCACGTCCTGCCATTGGGAGAATTATTTTCTGGTCACATAATGCAAGCGCTTGTTTTGACACGCCATGCCCTTCATTGCCGACAATCACGGCGGCATGGTGCAAATCCAGTGTTGTTGCCGGGATGCTGTCCGCCGCTAATGCAGCAGCATATACAGGCAAGCCACGCGCCTGAAGTGCCATAATTGCTTCTTTTAACGGCATTCGGTAAAGAGGCTGGCGGAAAACCGCCCCCATTGTTGCGCGTACCGCTTTGGGCGCCATTGGGTCTGTGCAGCCTTCACATAAGATCACCGCATCTAAAGCAAACGCATCAGCCGTGCGCAGGATTGTCCCCAAGTTACCTGGATCCTGTAAACCATCAAGCAGCATAGCGCTGGATAAAGTTTCCGGCAAAGGCCGGGGCTGTTTTTGCATACAGGAAAATAGAATGCCCTGTGGCGTTTCTACATCAGAAATCATCTGGAAAAGAGATTCACTGGTTTCAAAAAGACGAGCACCCTGTGTTTCAGCTTGTGCAATCAGCCCCCGCGACAAGCTATCAAATGCTGTATTTGCACGCAGCAGCACAGTTTTGATTTCCATATCAGAAGCCAATGCTTCATATAATAGTTTTTCCCCTTCGCAGGCAAATTCTCCGGTATTTTGCCGGTATTTTTTTTCCCGGAGCAGCCGTGCCAGATGGCGCAGTGCAGCATTATGCCTGCTTTCTATCATTGTAGCCATCAAAACTCCACCTTTCCCCGTTTTCCAAACGCAATAGAAAGCCTGAATGCGCGGCGCATCCAGGTTTTTCATCATACCAAATTATCCGCCATGCGGTTTAACTGTTAGAGATAGAAATAAAATTTCTTAATTTATCTGGATAGATTGTTTTCCCATATCTCATTTTGCAAAACCAATACGGGAAATCAAGGCAATCAGCTATATTATATCATCAAATCTGGCGCTGTCAAATAAATTTATAACAAAAGCGAAAATTTCACCTGCCAGCCTTTTCCTTTAACATCCAAAGGCTGCATTATCATCAGGGAAAAAGGCAGCGCCGCCCTTTCAAACGCAGTTGAAAGCAGCGGCACCTGACAACAGTTTTTTTTTGCAAAAAATCACGGATTGAAGATGCCGGGCAAATGAGAGTTAAAGTTTATAGAGATAAACCATAACTTCCGCGACCACAGCATAAAGTTCGGGTGGAATGGGGTGATTCAGTTCAGTTTTTGCGTAAAGTGCGCGGGCTACTGCAACATTTTCAATCACCGCAATAGAATTTTCCTCAGCGACCTTAACAATGCGCAAAGCGAGTGCATCCTGCCCTTTTGCCAAAACAATTGGCGCGTCATCCACGCCCAGCTTATAGCGGAGCGCAACAGCAAAGTGTGTTGGGTTACGGATCACAACATCCGCTTGTGGTACCTGCTGCATCATGCGGGCTTGTGCCATTTTGCGCTGTACTTCTTTAATTTTGCCTTTGACCTGCGGGTCACCTTCGGTTTGTTTATATTCTTCTTTGATTTCCTGCTTGGACATCTTCATTTCGCGTTCATAATCCCACCATTGATATAGGAAGTCCAACACGGCAAGCACCAAAAAAGCCAGCCCAACTTTCAGCATCATTGAAAAAATAGCGCCAAGGGCGTGCTGGCACGATCCTCTGATATCCATATAGAGGTACTTCGAGGACAACGCTATCATATCATTGACACAAGAATAAATAAGATATAACAGCACTGTGATCTTCAAAATACCCTTTGCCGCTTCAATAATACTGCGCAGCGAAAACAGACGCTTAAACCCTTGTAATGGGCTGATACGGTTAAATTTCGGCTTGAGCACTTCACTTGTGACAAGCATTTTCGTTTGTGCAAAAGTTGCAATCACAGCAATCACAACTGTAACAAGCAACAACGGCCCCGCCGTTTTGGCAAAGACAACAATAAGCTGATAAAATATATCCCGTATTGTTGTTTCCCCGCCGGAATAGGGCGCTTTGGCAGCATAATCAAGGCAGCAATGGAACATTTCATACAAAGCTGCAACCATACCAACAAAAGTAAGCCGCAGCATTGAAGCGCTGCCAAACAAAGAAGCCACAGCAATTGCATCTTTACTTAAGAATACATGACCTTTTTTTCGTTCGTCCCTACGTTTTTTCGGGGTAGCCTTTTCGGTTTTAGATTCGCCCGCCAAGCAGATCCCCCCTTTGGCGCAGTTCTATCAGGTGATATATCATAAAGAGATGAAAAACTATGCTTTCATGAGTTCAAACAGTTGCAGGGAATATTCCGTCAACGTTGTCATCATCCAGCTGCCGCCAATCACCAAAAACAACACCACAACAATCAGTTTGAGCACAAACGAAATGGTTTGTTCATGGATTTGGGT
>CAXHNU010000244.1:0-3245 GCA_964017555.1 uncultured Butyricicoccus sp.
CAGGGATTCAAATCCTGAAAGTGGATTCTGTGACAAAAGCCGTCCTGGCTGGCGCAGTCTTTGAAGTGCGCGACGCAAACGGGACATTGCAGGGCACTTATACCACAGGCGTAAGCGGTATGGCAGCGACCGGCGAATTGAAGCCCGGCGTTTATACCGTGAAGGAAACCAAAGCGCCTGATGGTTATTCTGTCGCTAAAAATGCGGAACAGACCGTGACTGTCACCACAGGTGAAACTGTTAAGGTCACATTTGAAAATGAACCGCAAAACAGCCTCCAGATTTTGAAGGTTGACGCACAAACCAACAAACCCCTTGCCGGTGCGGCATTCCGGATTGTATCCGTTCGCGGTACAGAAATCGGGAATTATACCACCGATGAAAATGGTTTGATTGTCGTGAATGGGCTGGCAAAAGGCTATTATATGGCAATCGAAACATCTGCGCCGGAAGGCTATCAGAAACCGAATGAAGCAAAACTCATTTATCTGAATGGGCAGCTTGTTACGGTAACAATCCCCAACACCCCCAATATGAATCTGGTGATTCATAAAGTGGATGCCGGGACAAAGCAGCCGCTGGCTGGTGCAGCATTTGAAGTAAAGGATTTGGATGGAAAGACCGTATTCAGCGGCACAACAGACAAAACCGGTATGCTTCAGACAACTACACTGCCCGCAGGATATTACACTGTGCAGGAAACCAAAGCCCCCGCCGGATATATCCTTAATGGCAATGCACAAACTGTACAGCTTGAAGCTGGCAAATCCACCAGTATTACAGTGGAAAACCAGCCGGAAGCGTCACTGACCATTCGGAAAGTTGATGCTCTCAGCAAACAGCCTCTTGCCGGCGCTTCTTTCCAAGTGAATGCCGACAATGGCACAATCTCCAAAACAGTCACAACTGATGCGGCAGGTCTGGCATTCGTTTCCGGACTCACCGCAGGTACCTACTCCATGGTAGAAATCAAAGCCCCGGAAGGTTATGTCCTGAATCCGGAACACATTGATTTCAATGTTTCCGCCGATGGCGATAATGTTGTGACGGTTGAAAATTATCAGTCTGCCGGGCTGGTAATCCGCAAAGTGGATAAAACCACAGGCAAACTGCTGCAAGGTGCAAAGTTTACGGTTGCTTCTGTGGACGGCAATATTGCCCATACAGGTGTTACCGATGCTTCCGGCATTATCCTGACTGGCACATTGGAACCCGGCACATATATTGTGACGGAAATCCAAGCGCCGGAAGGCTACCAGCTGGACAGCAAACCGCAGACTGTGGAACTCAAGCTGAATGAAACCAGGACAGTTACTTTTGAAGATGCACCTTTGACATCACTGCTGATTGAAAAGGTGGATGCACTGACCAAAGAAACCCTTGCCAATGCCCGTTTCAAGATTACACGACTGGCAGACAACAAGGTGATTACAGAAGGTGTAACTGATGTTGATGGTCTGGTTCTGGTCAATGACCTGGAACCTGGACGGTATCTGGTGGAGGAAATTGAAGCGCCCAAGGGCTATATCATGGAAACACAGCCCATCATCGCTGATGTGGAAATGGGTAAAGTTGCCCATGTGACATTCCTCAATATGCCTCAGACAGGAATTATCATTGACAGCATCGACAAGGATTCCAAAGATCCTCTGCCTGGCTCCACTTTTGAAATCTGGATTCAAAATGGAAAGCTGATTTACACATTAACCACGGATTCCACAGGTACAGTGCAAACGCCGACATTGACTCCAGGTTTCTATGTGATTAAACAAACCATTGTCCAGAATGGCTATACTGTTGTTCTGAAAGAACAGACCGTAGAAGTGAAGGCTGGCAATGTTCCTGTCCATATCACTTTTGAGGCGGAAAAGGGTTATACCCTGCGCATTGAAAATGTGGATGAACTCGACCGAAACATTACCATTGTGGATGCGGAATTTAAGGTTACAAAGATTGACGGGACTGTGATTGGGACTTTCCTGACCGATGTCAATGGTCAGATTATGATTCCGGATCTTGCGCCTGGCTGGTATGTTGTGACCCAGACAATCGCCGGGAAAGGTTATGTGATCAATACGCAGAGCTTCAATATTGAAGTGAAAGCGGGAACGATTGCAACCGTGCTGGTTCGCAGTACCCCGATGTCCGGCATCATCATCCAGCTGCAGGATTATGACACACACGCAGGTTTAAGCGGTGCAATTTTTGAAGTTTGGCGGCAAAATGGCAATATGGTGGATTCCTATGTCACAGACCGTACCGGTCATATTGAAACAGGCGTCCTGCCGGCAGGCTATTATGTCATCAAGCAGATTAAAGCACCTGATGGCTATATCATCAATACCGAAGAAAAAACAATCCAAATTCTGCCGAATGGACAGCCTGTGATTGTCACCTATACCAATATGGTGATGAGCAACCTGACAATCCGGTATGAAGATGCTTCTTCCGCTGCTGGTGTTGTGGGTGCGGTATTTGAAGTCTTTGAGCAAAACGGCAAATATGTCGGCGATTTCATTACAGAATCCGGCGGTGTTGTTTCTACCCGGATTTTGGCTGCTGGATATTATACCATCAAACTGAAAGCCGCACCCGATGGCTACACATTCAAAGCAGAAACCCAAACGATTGAAGTCCGCACAGGTGCGACCAGCACGGTTATTTTCCGTGGCACATCTACAAGTGGGCTGCAGATTGAACTGGTGGATGTTCTGAACCAGCATTTGTCCGGCGGCGAATTTGAAGTCCGGAAAATTGACGGCACTGCGGTTGGCACATTCAAAACAGAATTTGATGGCTGTGTGCTGCTGAACGATTTGGAAGCTGGCTACTATGTCATCAAACAAATCAAAGCCCCCGACGGCTATCAGACAGAAACCGCTGAAAAGACGATTGAAGTCAAAGCCGGTGTGGCTGCGAATATCACTTTTGTCAATCAAAAGCATACAGGCGCTGCAATCTACACCCTGGATTCCAGCACAAATCCTGTTGCCGGCGTCCGGATTGAAATCCGGGAGCAGAACGGGAATGTGATTGGCGTTTATGTCAGCGACAGCACAGGCATGATCAATGTGCCTGCTATGACGGCCTGGCTACTATGTCATCAAAATCCTGAATCTGCCCGATGGTTATTCCATCACATCCAGGGAACAGACCATTCAGGTGACAGCCGGTGAAAATGTCCGTTTGACCTTTGATATTGTCAAACAAGGCTCGTTTGTGCTGAAAAACCTGAACAAAGCCGA
>CAXHNU010000245.1:0-3240 GCA_964017555.1 uncultured Butyricicoccus sp.
GAAAAGGAACCGCATTTGCTGCATATTCCGCAAGAGGAAATCCATATGATGACGCTGTACAGGAAGCCTATCAAGCTGACACGGAAAGGGTTCCGGATTGATGGGCTGCTGTATGTGCCAGAGCGCATGGAAAGCCTTCATATTGGCGACACCTATCAGATTGCAGCTGACCCGTCAAACAGCAGCACAGCTTATGTCTGCCTGGAATATGGGCATCAAAAGTGCCGGCTGTCTGAACAGTTTTCTGAATTTGCCGCGCTGCCGGAATATGAGGTTCAGAAAATAAAACAGATCCAGCGGGAAGAGCGCAGCATCGCAAGGCAGCAGGAAACAGAAGCCAGCATTGCGTCTATGCAGAAAGTTCATGAAATCATCCGGCAAGCGGCAGAACATCAACAGAAAATAGGAAAACTAGATATTCTTGACATTGAACAGAACCGGCAGCGGGAACGGGAGAAATTAACATGAAAAAGTATATTATCAATGGGTATCCGGTGAAGGCAGTATATGATAACAGCCTGACAAAAAATCCTCTTCAGGCTGCTCTGCCGGAAATCCTTTCACAACCGGAATTCATGAACGCGATAGGCAGTTTCCCGCATTTGCCATATACGCTTCCACGCATGGCATCAAACGAACGGCGGCAGTATATTACCATGTTGTCCTCACTGTTTATCCCACTGGATTACATGTATTCCATTTATGATGCATTGCTTCGTGCGATTGCTACAACATATCAGACAAAAACGATACAAGAAAGCATCCGGAATACAAACTTGTTATTTTGCCGGAATGGTGAAAAAATCAATTATGTGACACAAGCTGATACTGGTTCTATTTTGGGTGTTTCAGGGATTGGGAAAACCTCGGTTGTTTGCCGGTGTCTGGATACTATCCCACAGGTGATAGAACATACAGAATATGAAGGGAAACAATTTTTCTGCAAACAGGTGCTTTATTTGCGGGTGGAATGTCCCAGCGACTGTTCAGTAAAGACACTGGCATTCAATATTATTGTGGCGCTTGACAAAGCAATTGGTTCAAACTATGTGAACCAATCAATGTCTTTACGCGGCACTGCCGCAAGCACACTTGCGACGCGGATTAAAATCCTGTGCCTGACATTTCATGTCGGCTTGCTGGTTATTGATGAAATTCAGAATGCGGTTATAACTGCACAGAGAAAGCATCAGATAAAACCGCTTTTGCGGTTTTTGCTGGAACTTACAAATGATATAGGAATGGCTATCTATTTTGTTGGAACCCCACTGGCGGAAGAATTATTCACCGCGCAAGAGTATCTGAAGCGGCGGACAAGGGGTGTCCGGCTGCTTCCTCTGAAACCAGGCGGCACATACAGAATGTTCTTAGAAAAGCTGTGGCAATATCAATTCACGCCCAAGCATATTCCACTGACAGATCAGTTGGCGAATAAATTGTATGATTATTCCGCAGGGATTCCGGCTTATATCATCACAATTTTTCGTGAAGCACAGGTTCAGGCATTACTATCCGGCAGTTCATCAATTAACGAACGGATCATACAACGCACAATTGATACTTTAGCAATTAAAGTCCCAAAAGTTTTTCAAGGCGGTACATCTATTTCAGACTTTATTTTCACGGCGGATGAAGATTTACCTGAAATTACGCCCGAACCTGTAAGGCAAATTGAAGCCACAGCGAGAGTATCAGAAGATGAAACAGGGCTTTCCCCAGTACCTGCCCCAAAGCCGGATCAAGAGCCAGCGGCAAGGAGTTATCCGAGAAAAAGAGGGCGCAGACCAAAGGATTCTGCTCAAATAAAGGCAGAATCCCAGCCAGAGCCAGCCATAAAGCCAGATGAAAACCCGGCGGAAGCGGTGAAAGATTATATCAGAAAAAGCGATTACAAACCAGAAGGTTCCATCAGGATAAAGGCAGAAAGTCAATTAGAATCTGCAGTAGATCCAGAGGGAAAGATAAAGGAAGTCCCAAGGGATTATGCAAATAAAAGAGGGCGTAAAAAACTAAAACGGGATGAACTGGATTTGATTACTGTATATCAGTCCGATCAGAATATACTGGAATTTCTTTGGAATCATGATTTGCTGGAGGTGTTTGAGCCAATATGCTGAACTTTTTCCCTACACCGCTTGATGGAGAGTTATGGTATTCCGTACTGTGTCGGTATCATGTTCGTTCCGGTAATCTGGCATCTTTTACAACATATAAAGAATTGTTCCGTGGGCGTCCAAATCCCAAAGTGAGTTCACCTTTCCCGAACAGCACAGTTTATAAGGTGGTATCGCAACTGCCATCTAATTGGGACTGTAAGGAAATCATAAAAAATCACACTTTATTTCCATATTATATGAGAATGTATCCGCTGGCACAGAAAGAGAGGATGTTGGAAGAGTTATGTAGAGGAGAAACACAAACCTGGACGCCTGCTTCAACCATTATTAAAAAGAAGGTTGGCTGGACACTTCGATACTGCCCATTTTGTGTAAAAGAAGATATGGAGAAATATGGTGAGCCATACTGGCATACTGTACATCAGATTCCCCTTGCAACGGTATGCTGCAAACATGATTGCAAGCTGCGTCCTATGGAACAAGCTGAAAGCCTGCGCAACAGTTTATGCCCATTATCCATGCAGCCATTATCGGAAGAAATTTTGCCTGCCGAATTCCCATGGGAAAAGTCACTCAGTAAGATTCTATCAGACCATCTGACCAAACCTTATCAGATTTCCCCTACCCTTGGGTATAATAATCTGGTGCAGGTAATGCTTGATCAAGGGTATGGATTGAGGCGAAGAAAGAATATATCACTCAATGGCAGGCGAATTCATCGGGATATGTGCAAACTGTATGGTGAAGATTTGGTAAAAAAATTGTTTGGCGAAAAAATGAGTGTGCCGATGAACCGTGCAATCATTCAGTGGAGATTATTATCATTGGAACGCTATGTGCTTTTGCAAGGGTTTTTTGATGTTTCTTTTGATACAATGTTTAATCCAAAACCCCTTGCGGATGGAATGTTTGAAAAACTGAAAGCATTTTCAGAAACTGGTGTAAAATATGGGAAACAAGCCTTGGCAGACAAGTTAGGGCTAACACTATCCCAGATAAAGTATCTGTCAAAAGAATATCAGTTAAATCCGTTTGGGGAAGACCCTATGCCAAATGAGGAGAAAAAAACAAAGGCATTTGTCATGCACTGCACGCTGGAAAACCGGGAAAAGATCCACCAGGC
>CAXHNU010000246.1:0-3163 GCA_964017555.1 uncultured Butyricicoccus sp.
GGGCATAGTTTGGATGATTTTGCAAACGCAGTGCAGCTTGTCAATGAGGGCGATAATGTCGCGCATATTGTTGCATCGGCGGAAAACGCCGCAAGTATCGCTCAATTTGGTCGAGTGCAAACAACATTAACTGTTTCAGATGACATGAATGGTACGCCTGCTGCCATTGTAAAAGCTGCTTTGGAAAAGGCAGACCGCCTGCCGGGAGAATTTACAATCGCGCAAATGTATGGTGCGGATATCGCGAAATCCGGGCGGGTTGTGCAGTTTGGATCAGACGCGTTTGGTCTGTCTGGTTTATATCGTATCAAATCTGTGACGCATGAATATGGGCATCCGCATACGATGAGTTTAACTGTTGTCCCAGTCAGTGTGCCGCGTGCCGGGGATGGTGTGGTAGGTATTCCTGGCGGCATGGTTACAGCGCCGCCAGCGGTATCCGGCAGCATTGCAACACCGGGCACGACAGATACAGTGACTGGTTCTACAACCCAAACCGTAAAAGAAATGCTGGAAGCCGGGACAAATAAATCTGATGCGGTATCTATCATTACCACAGGCGGCGGCGCGGCGCTTGTTGCGGTCGCGAAAAAAGAAATTGGTACAAAGGAAAGCCCATTGGGTTCCAACAAGCAGAAATATGGTGCATGGTTTGGTATGAATGGCGTGCGCTGGTGCGCAATTTTCGTTAGCTGGTGCGCCAATGCCGCCGGGATTCCAGCAAGTGTTATGCCGCATGGCGAAGCTTCTGTTTCCGGTTTTCAGGACTGGTATGCAAGCCGGAAACTGTTCCGGAAAAAATCATCTGGATATATCCCACAGCCTGGTGATTTGATGATCCAGAAAAGTGCGGGTGCAAGTCATATTGGCATTGTGGAAAAGGCAGACAGCGACAGTTTTTCGACAATTGAAGGCAACACGTCAAATAAAGTTGGACGGCGTACATACCAATATACTGATGCAAAACTAACCGGGTTTTGCACGCCGAAATGGTAGGTGATAAGGATGAGCAATTTAAGTGAATTTGCAATACTTTTACAGCAAATGCGGTCAAAAGAAGTATCTAGGTATGAAATCGGTACGGTGGTAAAACTTATCCCGTTTACTGTGTCATTATATGGCGGCAGTATGATGGCAGCTGACCCGCTGTTAAAACTGACAGAAACCGCCGCTGCAAAGGATTGGCGGGTTGGCAATCAGGTGCTTTGCCTGATGCAGCCAAGCGGCGTTGTGCTTGTGGACAGGATGTGATTAAAATGCAGTTATTCCCTGATTTTACGGAAACCGCGGTGTCCAATTTGGACACCAGCCAATCTGCCGCGGAAATCCAAACCAGCTTAAAATATGACCACGAAAATAAACAGTTTTACATGATAGATGGTTCACCGGTTCTGTGCATGGGAAAACAGGCTGTGCGGGAATGGATTGCGTTGATGCTGCGTGTGCAGCGTGGTAAAGATCCTGTTTTCGCGGAAGATTGCGGCATTGATGTGGATGGGCTGCTGGGCACGCGGGCTTTTCCAGATGGGTTTACACGGTCGGAAATGATACGCGAAATCCGTGAAACTTTAGCCTTATGCCCTGCCATCAGCGGCGCGGAAGGGTTTGAAGTAACACGCATTGGCACCAATATGGCAGTGCATTTCACTGCCCTGCTGCGAAATGGTGAAACATTGGAGGTGAATGAAAATGTCGGTGGATAGCATTCATGCGGCGTTGCTGGCGCAGATCCCGGACAGCTATCAGAAAACAACAGGGTTTCCAACCTGGATGCTGACACGCGCCATGGCGCATGGGCTTGCCGAAGGGGAAACAGTTATTACAAAAGCACAGCAAAATCTTGATCCGGAAAATCTGCATGGCGATGATTTAACCCATTATGTGTTTACGCGAACCGGACAGGAACGGCGGGAAGCTGTATTTGCCAGCGGAATGCTGACGGCTTCCGGCGAAGGGATTATCAGTGCCGGGGATTTGTTTGAAACCGAAGGCGGCATTCAGTTCCGTGCTGCCGAAACTGTAGTTGTTTCGGATACGGCAAATGTTCCTGTATTTTGCGTGACGCCTGGTGCGGTTGGCAATGTCGCGGCGGATACAGTTTGCAAAATCCCTGTGCAGCTCCCCGGCATTGACAGCGTAACCAATCCCCTGCCGATGACAAACGGTTTTGATGCGGAAACGGATGCGGAATTATTAGAACGGTTTTTAGAACGTTTACAGCAGCCTGTAACTGGTTCTAATAAGTGGCAGTATCTCATGTGGGCAAAAGAGGTTTCCGGCGTTGGTGCGGCGCGTGTGTTCCCGCTGGGGCATGGCGATGGCACAGTAGATGTGATTATCATTGACAGCGACGGACAGCCCGCAAACCCTGCACTGGTGCGGGCTGTACAGGAATATATTGACCCGGAAAGTGCCGGAAAAGGTGAAGGACAAGCTGGGATCGGGGCGCATTGTTATGTATCTGCCGCGGAAGGTGTTGCTGTGGATGTAGCTGTTACAGTGAAATGTTTGGACAGCACTGGAATTTCGGAAGCGGTGCAAAAATCCATTGTAAGCTATTTGGCAAGTATTGCATTCCAGCAGGATTATGTATCTTATGGCAAACTGGCGGTGGCTATCAACGAAACAGCGGGTGTGCTGGATTATCGGGATTTTGCGGTCAATGGGGATACAGCAAATATCCCTGTTGGCGAAAGGCAAGTTGCCATTTGCGGGGAGGT
The DNA here is from genome assembly GCA_964017555.1 of uncultured Butyricicoccus sp. Classification (GTDB taxonomy): domain Bacteria; phylum Bacillota; class Clostridia; order Oscillospirales; family Butyricicoccaceae; genus Butyricicoccus_B. The sequence goes on from CAXHNU010000246.1 coordinate 2,721, forward strand.
GACTGTTGCTTGTGAGAACACGTAAACTTGGCACTGGGCTGGAATGGGTATTACCCAAAGAATACCGGCGGGATAAATGGGTATGTGATATCTTGCAAATCTGCGATGTAGCGCTCTCCGAAAAAATCTTACAGCCTGCTTTGCAGCTTGCGCGGGAACTATTGCTGGATGGCATGAGCCTGCGGCAACTGCAAATTGAAGAGCGGCTTTGTGGTATTGTGCCGCCGTCAGGTGCAGCAATCGCGGATCGAAAAGCCGCTGTTGCGGCGCGCTGGAAAACTGGCGGCAGTATGAGTCTTGCCAGGCTTCAGGCAATCTGCAATAGTTGGAAAAATGGTTATGTGAAAGCAGATTATATAGATAACTGGTTAAAGATGCAGTTTGTTGGGGAATTTGGTATCCCGGAAGATTTGGACGGGCTGAAAGCCGCGCTGGAAGATGCC
>CAXHNU010000247.1:0-3163 GCA_964017555.1 uncultured Butyricicoccus sp.
AAACAGTCCGTTTCCCCAGCCTGTCTGTCCAAATGAATGGTATGGAGAAGCTGGAGGAACGCGGGCTGATGCTGGTGCATGAAACCGAACCGAAAATTGATGTTAGTGTCACAGGGATGACCCAAGACGTGGTAGAACTCAAACAGTCTGATGTCAATGCTGCTGTGGATTTTTCGGACATCCCGGAGGCAGGTACTTATTATATGCAGCCTTCGGTTTCGGCATCTAAATCCAGCTCGGTATCATTCAAACCGCAGCGGCTGCAATTTAAAGTGGAAAACGTTGTAACACGGCAGGTGCCGGTACGTGTCACCACCATGAATGGTTTGCCGGATGGCAGGCTGGTTGATTCATTGGAACCAGAAACCAAAAATGTATCCATCCGTGGGGCAGAAAGCGTGGTTGCATCGGTAGAATATGCTTTGTTGACAGTGGATTTGCAAAATGTTTCAGAAAATACAACCCAGGATTGCCGCGCTGCACTTTATGGTGCACAAGATATGCTGATTGACTCATCATATATCACCATGGAGCAGCAGGAAATCCCGGTTTCCATTCATTTGAACCATGTGGTCAGCGTGCCGCTGGTTGTTTCAACCCTGCCTTCTGCGGAACTCGCGCGTGATATGGTGGAAACCGAAATTACGCCAAAAGAAATCCGTGTATATGGTGAAAAAGAAGCGGTTTCCCAGCTCGCGTCACTGTCACTTGGCACAGTTGACCTCAAAGATGTGCAGCAGGATGGGCAGTCCTTCAAACTAAGCATCAAGCTGCCTAGCGGCATTGAACTGATGGAAGGCGAACCAGAAGAAGCGGAAGTCAATGTAAAAGTGAAAGATGCTGTGCCGCGTACCATCAATATTACCAATATTACACTGAAAGATGCCAATACTGAGGAACAAAAGCCAACCGTATCGCTTGCGGCGGCAGTTTCTTTGGAAGTGCAGATAGAAGGCAAAGCAAATCTTGTTGCAGCTGTGACAGCGGCAGATATCCATGCGGAAGCAGAATTTAATTCTGCGGAACTTGGCGCAGGTACACACATTGTCCCAGTGAAACTGACCGTAGAAAAAGATGGCATTCAAATTACGGATGATACAGCAGAAGTTTCGATTATTATCACCCAGCCGCAGCAAGCAGAAACCAATGAACTAGGTGGACAGCCATGAGTATTTTTGTATCCGGCATACGGCTGCCATTTGGCGAACCGGAACAAGCCGCTTTGCAGGCGGCTTGCCGGCAATGCGGTATTGCCCTTGACAGGGTGGATGCCGCGGTTTACCGCATATCATTGGATGCACGGCATGGGCGTATCCAGCAGGTTTATACCGTTGTACTGGATGGATTGGAAGAGGAGGAGGCATTTGCGGCAAAGCTGCAAATGCCCTCTGTGCGTTATAAGAAAACAGTGCCATTTGCGCCCGCATTGGGCAAAAAAACCCTTTCACATCCGCCGGTTGTGGTTGGGTTCGGTCCCGCAGGATTGTTTGCCGCCTTTCTTTTGGCACGTTATGGTTATCAGCCATTGGTTTTGGAACGCGGGGACGCTATTGCACTGCGTGACCAGGCAGTAAACAAGTTTTGGGCAGGCGGTGCGCTGGATTTGCATTCCAATATCCAATTTGGCGAAGGCGGAGCAGGTGCTTATTCCGATGGCAAGCTGACCACCCGCATTAACGATCCGCTTTGTGATGAAGTTTTACGGATACTCGCGCGGTTTGGCGCACCGCCAGAGATTTTGCGTATGGCAAAACCACATATCGGCACAGATATTCTGAAAACGGTTGTGTGTGCCATGCGAAAGGCGATCATTGCTTATGGCGGTACCGTGCGTTTCCGCACGCCGGTCACAGGGCTGTCACAGAAAAATGGCGCATTGACAGCACTTTTTGCAGACGGCATGGAAATTGGCTGTGAACAGGCTGTGCTTGCCATTGGGCATAGCGCACGGGATACCTTTTTTGACCTGCATAAAGCAGGTGTTGCGATGGAACCTAAGCCATTTTCAGCAGGCGTGCGCATTGAACATTTGCAGGAAGATATCAACCGCGCGTTATATGGCAAAGCGGCAGGACTGTCAGGGCTGCCGCCTGCGGAATATGCCTTGTCCTGCCGGAATGGCGGACGGACTTGCTATACGTTTTGTATGTGCCCCGGCGGCCAGGTCGTGGCAGCACAAAGCGAGGAAAATACCATTGTGACCAATGGTATGAGTTATCATGCGCGGGATGGGCGCAATGCCAACGCGGCGCTTGCTGTTTCGCTTGACCCGGTGGATTTTAACGATGGCACACCATTTGGCGGCATTGCCTTACAGCGTCAAATTGAACAAGCCGCATTCCGGTTATCCGGCAGTTATCATGCGCCTTGTCAAACCGTGCGTGACTTTATGGAAGGGCGTGCCAGTCGGAAGGCAGGGCGTGTGCAGCCGACATATCCCATTGGCGTTGCTTATGGCAGAGCAGATCAGTGTCTGCCGGATTTTATCACCGCCAGCCTGCGCACAGGGCTGCGCGCTTTTGGCAAGAAAATACATGGGTTTGACAGCGCGGACGCGCTGATTACAGCGCCGGAAACCCGGACATCCTCTCCTGTGCGTCTGCCGCGTGGACAAAGCCTATATAGCCGCACTGTGGATGGGCTAATCCCCTGTGGGGAAGGCGCAGGTTATGCGGGCGGCATTATGTCAGCCGCTGTGGATGGGATACGCGCGGCGTGCCGTATTATGGAACAATTTGCACCGGTGGGATGAACCGCTCATTGGCTGTCATAGAAAGGAACTTGGAAATTATGATACAGAAAGCTGTGGTCAGGAAAATCCTTGACCCCAAACGTGCTGAAATTGAAGTTCAGCGCCAAAGTGCCTGTGGGCATGACTGTGCCCATTGCGGCGGCTGCGGCGCGCCGCTGGAACGCATCCAAGCGGTTGCCATCAACCGTGTGGGCGCAAAAGTTGGCGATGTTGTCACCATCGAAGCCGAAAACGGTCAGCTTATGCGTATGGCTGCCATTGTCTATACTTTGCCGCTGCTGCTGTTTTTTGCATTTTTTATTGTGGCATCGCTTTGTGGTTTAGGTGAGGGCGCCGCGGGTGGCTGCGGCGGCATTGGGCTGATTGCCGGGGTAGCTTTTGCCGTGGGCTATAATAAAAAGGTAAAAAAAA
>CAXHNU010000248.1:0-3146 GCA_964017555.1 uncultured Butyricicoccus sp.
GGCTGAATCTCATACTTCACCGCATAGTGTTTAAGTTGGGCTTTATCCATCTCAAATAGGCGACAAACCTCATCAATCGTGTAAAAATCCTTCATTTCTTTGTAGTTAATGTACTTCAAAACAATCACACCTGACTGAAATTATATCGTGGTAGCTGAGCGGGATTGCAACTCACCGCATTTCATGCTAACCTATATTTATGTTGGTTAAATCCAGTCAAAATGCTGTGCTCAAGTACATCAATAAACACCTGCGAACACCTGGATATGTGGATTTTATGCAGCAAAACAGCCCGTCATCTTGTTTTGACAACGGGCTGTCTATATTGACGCAACAATCACATAGATTGAAGCATCTGCATATATTTCAGACGATCAATTTCCAGCACTCCCAATGTTATATTAACCAGCCTATATCTTGATTACAACATTTGAGCAGAGAAAAACTGATACTTGCGTTTGTTATTGACACCTGTTTTTTTCTTTAATACTGATCTAAAATATCATGATGCCCTACATCAATAAGGATGATAAGTTTATCGCCCTCATAGTACCAAATAATGCGGATATCCATATTAACACTGCATTCAAATAAGTCTTTTGTTCCCTGAATGCGCTTTGTGCGAAGGGATGGATGTGCAGGATTTTCAGCCAACAGCTGCAGCTTATTCCGAAGCTGTTTCTTTTCCTGTGCATTTAAATCTTTAAAATGCTTTTGAAAACGCTTGGTAAAGGTGATTTGATAAGCCATCAATCTACCTCTAATTTTGCGAACAGCGCATCTACACTGTCAAAGACAGGTTGTTCCCCAGAAGCGATTTTTGCTTTTATCTCATCTAATTCACCACGAAGTTCTTCAAGATATTGTTTTGGATAAACAGCAACTGGTCGCATATAAATAGCACCATTTTGCTCGAAAACATCCAATTTATCACCTTCAGAAAGCCCTAACTTTGTAACAATCTCTTTCGGGATCGTAATCTGTGATTTCTGACGCAATTCAGCCAGCATATAGATTCACTCCCTGCATTTTGATTGAAAATAAGAGTTTCTTATTTTCTTACTTATAGTATATGCTTTTTAGTGAGGTGATTCAAGAGCAAAAAAACAATTTACACGGGAACCAATTTTGCTTTATAAATTTCCTTTCTCTCAAAATACACATTAGAGATACCAAGGTTATCTATAAGATAGAAATATTCTTGGGTAAACTGAGCGTTCAAGCAAAGGATCAACTATAGTAAAAATATAGCTGATCCCTTTTTTCTGATTTGTTAAAACCGAAATTATTTCCATTTCCAATAAGAAAGTTCTACTTTGATGGGGCAATCTTCAATTTTATGCAGGATTGCTGGCAGACTTAGCATCCGTTCTGCGGCATAGCCTTGCCGTAATGGCACTGGGTTTATTCCAAACTTTTCAAACTTTTTCAGCAAATCATCAGTTCGATATCCTTGGCGCTCCATCAAGGCAAATGCTGCATCAATGGTTTGCTTACGGCGCATTTCGGAGAACAGTAACAACATTCGTTCCTTGGTTGCTGCTGTAAAGTTGGATTGCTCAATTTGCTGTTCTCCTTCTTCAAAGCTGACGTAATTCTGCTCAAGATAGCACTTTGCAACCAGCTTACAAATTCGTGACTTACTTTCCTGCATCAACAACCAAAGGATATCTGCTGGATCGTCACTGCCACATTTCTTTTCAATAGACTTAATCTTGCTTCGCCAATAATGGACTTCAACGCGCAATACACCTACTGGCAGTTTTTCATAAGAAACAGCTAAGTCATTTTCTGTAAGCTGATATGTCTTGTCATAAATCACTAATTCTTGTGAACCACAGCCAATCCGGATGCAATACTTATTGTAACAATTTCCCTTTTTCTTGTCAGCGTGTTTATAGAACTTACGCTGATATTTTTTCGGAGTATTTGTTTTCCGCAGTAACCGAACCAGTTCTCGGAAGACCCGCTTGTCTTCACACTGTATATTGGTACATAAGTCGATTCTTGACAGATAGTAATGTAACAAATCCACTGTAAAGGGGGTTCCTGTCATCAATTTCTGAAATGCTTTGACTAACTGTTTAATGCTGGATTCATTAGGAGGAAGAATGCCAAGATAGCTGCTGTCAGGATCAATCAGTTTCCTGGGATTTATGATCATACGGGCATAATAACTTTCTGCACCAATGTCTGACTTGTTATGCTCTAGACGGATACGAATACCATGATCAGAGTATTTCTTGCAGATATGATTGTCTTTGTATTTCTTATCAGGATAAGTCCAATGTTCTCCAGTTTCTTTCTGTTGACTGTACAATTTATCCTTGCAATGGTTCCATTCAAACTCAGTTAATTTTTGGGATATCTCAAAGGTGTGAATGGAGAAGCCATCAGGAGATAATTTGATACAGCTGTTCTTATGTTTTCTTACTTTCTTACTCATGATAAACACCTCACAGGATTTGTTTATTTTCCTGTTTGGTTGTTCATAAAAAAATACACCCCCTAAATGTTCTGTAAAGTGCTTATAATGTTGTATTTAGAGATTATTTGTGGGGAGGAGAGTAAGAAGATGTATAGTTATTGAATAGGAAAAAAGCATTCCAGCAACACAAATAAAAGAAAAAATGCCATACAAGAATTACACCCATATGGCATCTATAAAGCAGTTTATTTGTTAATTTGAGTTGTTTCGATCAGGCATTCATGATGTTTTGTTTCTTTGTTATAATTAATGCCGACTAAGAACACTGTCCCAGAGTAGCTCTCCAATGCTTTCACATACTGCTTGTCCTTGACTTGCTGTATTGCACCTTGCGCAGACTGATTCCATTTGAGTTCCACAATCATGGCAGGTTTATCGGGGCTATTGCTTCTTGGCGTGAACACCATGTCAGCGAAACCCTTTCCAGCTGGCAACTCCCGTTTCAAGTAATAGTAATTTCTTGCGCTGTAATACGCCAGTGAAATCACACAACTAAGTGCATTTTCATTATTATACGACAAAATAGATGTTGTGTCCATATGGACTGCATCTAATCCCTTTGCCACAGTGCCTGTATCCCTATTCAGGGTTGCTTCCAGCAAATCTTCCGACGCAGTGATGGACTGCATAACCTCCTGCCAATCAGATACTTCGATTG
>CAXHNU010000249.1:0-3124 GCA_964017555.1 uncultured Butyricicoccus sp.
GGCTGTAGCCTTTTTGAAACCGTCTTGCGGTAGGAGAATGTAACCAATCCACAGCATCCTCTACAGTGTAGCACATGCCCTTGAAGAGGGACACTAATAACTACTACTCTATAATACAAGGAGGGGATTTTCCCATTGCCACAACAACGTGCGCCAATTTATGAAGCCTTAGACGAGTTCCGCCGGATGCGTATTGTGCCGTTTGATGTGCCTGGGCACAAGCGGGGGCGCGGCAACCCTGAGCTGACCGCCTTGCTGGGTGAACAATGTGTCGGTATGGATGTCAATTCCATGAAACCGCTGGATAACCTATGCCACCCGGTTTCGGTCATTCGTGAAGCCGAACAGCTTGCGGCGGACGCCTTTGGCGCCGCTCATGCCTTTCTGATGGTTGGCGGCACCACCTCGGCGGTGCAAAGCATGATTTTATCTGTGGCAGGGCGCGGAGATAAAATTATCCTGCCGCGCAATGTCCACCGCAGTGTGATGGGGGCAATGGTGCTGTGCGGCGCGGTGCCGGTTTATGTCAACCCTGAATGTGATGACCGTTTAGGCATCCCGCTGGGCATGGATTTGGGTGCGGTGCAGGCAGCAATCCGCAAAAATCCGGATGCCAAAGCTGTGCTGGTTAATAACCCGACTTATTATGGCATTTGTTCGGATTTGCGGGGCATTATCCAGCTTGCCCATCAGTATGGGATGTATTGCCTTGCCGATGAAGCCCATGGCTCCCATTTTTATTTTGGCGAAGGGCTGCCGCCCGCGGCAATGCACGCGGGCGCGGATATGGCTGCGGTATCGATGCACAAATCAGGCGGCAGCCTGACCCAATCTTCCTTGCTGCTGACAGGCAGCGCCATGCCCGAAGGGCATGTGCGTCAAATCATCAACCTGACTCAAACCACTAGCGCATCTTATTTGCTGTTGTCCAGCTTGGATATTTCCCGTCGGAATTTGGCGCTGCGCGGCAAAGAAGCCTTTGCCAAAGTGGTGGAAATGGCAGAGTATGCCCGCGCGGAAATCAATGCCATCGGCGGTTATTATGCTTATGCGCGTGAGCTGGTCAACGGCAGCAGCATCTATGATTTCGATATCACCAAATTATCAGTCAATACCTTAGCCGTTGGGCTGGCAGGCATTGAAGTGTATGATTTATTGCGCGATGAATATGATATTCAGATTGAATTTGGCGATTTGGGCAATATCCTTGCGTATTTGTCCATTGGTGACCGCCCGCGTGAGATTGAACGTTTAGTCAGTGCACTTGCAGAAATCCGCCGCCGGTTTGGGGGCAGTGGGCGCGCGCTGATGAAACAGGAATATTTAGAGCCACAGGTGGCAGTATCGCCGCAGGCAGCGTTTTATGCCCAAAAAGAATCCTTGCCTTTGCAGCAAAGCGCTGGGCGGATATGCAGTGAATTTGTGATGTGTTATCCACCTGGCATCCCGATTTTAGCGCCTGGCGAACGTATTACAAAAGATATCCTGGATTATATCGCCTATGCCAAAGAAAAAGGCTGTTCGATGACCGGACCGGAAGACCCGGAAATTACACGTCTGAATGTGTTGAAAGGGGAGGGCTAATAGCATGGATTTTTGGTTTTCAGAGCAGCAAACCCCAGATGTAAAATTATCCATCCGAGTAGATAAGCAATTATACAGCGGTCAGAGTGATTTTCAACGCATTGATATTTTTGAATCGCCGGAATTTGGACGGTTTTTAACATTGGATGGCTATATGATGCTGACTGAAAAGGATGAATTTATCTATCATGAAATGATTACCCATGTACCGCTTGCCGTACATCCGCACGTGCGGGATGTGCTGGTGATTGGCGCGGGGGATGGCGGCGTGATACGGGAACTGGTGCGTTATCCGGAAATCCAGCATATTGATATGGTGGAAATTGACCGTCAAGTGGTGGAGGTTTGCAAAACTTACCTGCCCAAAACAGCTTGCTGTTTGGATGACCCGCGGCTGACGATCACTTATGAAGATGGATTAAAGTTCATCCGGCGCTGTCATAACTGTTATGATTTGATTATTGTGGATTCGACTGACCCATTTGGCCCCGGGGAGGGCTTATTTACCCGTGAATTTTACGGAAATTGTTATAAAGCGCTGCGGGATGATGGTATTATGATAAACCAGCATGAAAGCCCGTTTTATGCGCAGGACGCCACAGCTTGCCAGCGCGCCCATGCGCGCATTGTCGCGTCATTCCCGGTCAGTCGGGTGTATCAGGCACATATCCCAACTTATCCTTCTGGGCATTGGCTGTTTGGTTTTGCGTCAAAGAAATACCATCCGCTAAAGGATTTGGATGCTGCCCGTTGGGATGCTCGTGGGTTAAGCTGCCAGTATTATACCACCACACTGCACCGTGGTGCGTTTTACCTGCCTGCCTATGTAGAGGAGTTGCTAAAAAATGTGGAAACCGAATACTGAAACCTTTTTGGCGTGTGATCATCCTTTTGAGAGCGCAAAAGTGGTGCTGTTTGGTGCGCCATATGATTCCACAACCTCATTCCGTCCCGGCGCACGCTTTGGGCCGCAGACAATCCGGTCAGAATCGGTTGGGCTGGAAACTTATTCTCCGTATATCAACATGGATTTGACCGAATGCAGGGTGCTCGATACCGGCGATTTAGAACTGCGATTTGGCTCGCCTGCGTCTGCGCTGGATGCGGTGGAAGCCTATATCGCCGCGATTGCGGCACAGGAAAAAATCCCTTTTATGTTGGGTGGGGAACATTCATTAACACTTGGCGCGGTACGCGCCCTGCACAAAGAATATCCGGATCTTGCCATTCTCCAACTTGACGCCCATACGGATTTGCGGCAGGATTATCTTGGCGAACCGCTTTCTCATGCGTGTGTGATGCGGCGGTGCTGGGAAATTGTCGGTGATGGAAACATTTATCAGTTAGGCATCCGTTCGGGTGACAAACCAGAATGGGAATTTGCAAAAGAACATACCATATTGCATCCATTTTCACTGGACAAACTGTATGAATGGGATGATTTGTGCCATCAACCCGTTTACTTGACTGTGGATTTGGATGTCCTTGACCCATCCGTATTTCCGGGCACAGGCACGCCCGAACCTGGCGGCGTCAGTTT
>CAXHNU010000250.1:0-3109 GCA_964017555.1 uncultured Butyricicoccus sp.
AACTATGAGGAATTGATGAAAAACGCAAGCGATTCGGAAAAATCCAGTATCCTTGCGGAAATCGACCGGAAAGTTGGCCAATGGGCACAGGATAGCTGTTCACTTTTGCGCAAGTATGACCGGGACAAGTATATTTTTGTGCTCGAAAGCTGTGAACTGACCAAACTTGTTGCTAAAAAGTTCAGCATTTTAGATGATGTGCGTTCCATACAAAGCCGCTCAGGGGTTGTGGCAACACTATCCATTGGCATTGGCAAAGAAGGCGAAACCTTTGCCGAATGTTTAGACTATGCGGGCGTTGCGCTGGATATGGCGCTTTCCCGCGGCGGCGACCAGGCAGTTATTAAGACAAAATATAATTTTGATTTTTATGGCGGGCTGTCCAAAGAACTGGAAAAACGAACAAAAGTAAAATCCCGTGTCATTGCCAACGCGATGATGCAGCTATTCCGCGATTCATCCCAAGTGATGGTTATGGGGCATCAGTCCAGTGATATGGACTCAGTTGGCGCCGCCATTGGCATGGCGTGCGCGGTGCGTGCCCATGGCAAACCAGTACACATTGTTGTGCGCAAAGAACGGACGTTAGCCCGTGAACTGATTGACCGCATAGAAGCCGTGGAAGGGTATGAGGATTTGTTCATGGATCCACAAGAAGCAATGGTACATTGTGATTATAATACTTTGCTGATTGTTGTCGATACCAACCGCCCGGATTATGTGGAATCGCCATCTTTGCTGGCATCGATCAATAAAGTTGCGGTGATTGACCATCATCGCCGTGCGGCAAGTTATATTGAAGATTTTGCGCTGAACTTGCATGAACCTTATGCGTCCTCGGCGTCTGAACTGGTCAGTGAACTGCTGCAATATATGGTGCAGTCCAATGAAATCCGCCGGGAAGAAGCTGAATGTTTGCTGGCTGGTATTTATTTGGACACCAAAGGGTTTTCCATCAAAACCGGCGTGCGTACTTTTGAAGCGGCAGCTTATCTGAAACGTGCCGGTGCGGAAATGGTTGAAGTGAAAAAGCTGTTTCAGTCGACATTCCAGGAATATATGGTTTGCCAGAAGATTATTTCTGCGGCGCATGACTGCGGCGGCGGTGTGATTCTTGCGGTTTCCGCAGAGGAAGTGTCTGACCGTGCGCTGGCAGCGCAGGCAGCAGATAACCTGCTGAATATTATTGGTGTGCGTGCCAGCATTGTGGCATTCCGTTCCGGTGAGGATACCATTGTTTCTGCCCGTTCACTTGGGCAGATTAATGTACAGATTGTTATGGAAAAACTGGGCGGCGGCGGCAATATCACTTCCGCTGGCGCACAGCTCCGGGGCATTGCCATGGAAGAAGCTGAACCCCGCATTTTAGATGCCATCAGTGAATATCTGGCGGAAAACGACCGGCCGGATAAAGCATAAAATTTGGAGGTAAAATACCATGAAAGTCATTTTAAAAGCAGATGTAAAAGGTAAAGGCAAAAAAGGCGACCTGATTGAGGTCAGCGAAGGTTATGGACGCAATTTCCTGCTGCCGCGCGGCCTTGCTGACCTTGCCACAGCAGATAATTTGAACCTGAAACGTCAGGCAGATGAAGCGCAGGCGCGCCGGGTTGCCCTTGACCAGCAGAATGCCCATGATATTGCGGCAAAACTGAAAGAAGTAAAAGTGGAAGTCAAAGCCAAAGGCGGTTCTGGCGGCAGGCTGTTTGGCGCGGTGACCGCAAAGGAAATTTCTGAAGCGCTGAAAGCACAGCATGGCATTGAAATCCCCAAAAATAAAATCATGCTGGATGAACAGATTAAGGCATTTGGCACTTATCATGTCAAAGCAAAACTGTATACTGAAATTTCTGGAGAAATACAGGTGCAGGTCGTTGAGGCTTAACCAGATGGGAATGGGCATCTCCCTGCCCATTCCTGTTCTTTTCAGGAGGGCTTAAATGGATGAACTGTTAGCGCGGCAAATGCCGCAAAGCACCGAAGCCGAACAGGCAGTCATTGGCTCTATGCTGATTGACCCGGAATGTGTCCCTTCCGTCATTGAGCAATTACACCCGGATGATTTTTATATTGAAGAAAACCGCCGCATTTTTGAAACGGTATATTCCATGTTTAACAATGCCATGCGGATTGACGCGGTTACGGTGCTTGACCAGCTAAAAAGCGCGGGCGTATATGACGACGCGGGCGGGCGGGCATATTTGATGCAGCTCATGGATATTACGCCGACCGCCGCAGGCGTGCGGGAATATGCTGGCATTGTGCGCGATAAAAGTATGTTGCGCGCCATTGCGGAAGCTGGCGCGGAAATCCAAAAGCTGGCGTTTGAAGGCGCGGGCACGGCTGCTGATATCGCGGAACTGGCAGAGCAGCGCATTTATAATGTGCGGCAGGGGCGTGAAATCAAGGGGTTAAGCCATATTAAATCGGTAATTATGGATTTATATGCCCAGCTGGATGAGCGCAGCCGTTCAGACAGCGATATCCCCGGCATTTCTACGGGGTTCCCGGATTTGGATCATGCGCTGACCGGGCTGAATAAATCAGACCTCATTTTGGTGGCGGCGCGCCCAGGCATGGGCAAAACGGCATTTGCACTGAATATTGCACTTAACGCGGCAAAAGCCTGTAAAAAGGATGTGGCAGTATTCCAGCTTGAAATGAGCAAAGACCAATTAGCGTCACGGTTTTTGTCCAGCGAAGCGTTAATAGAATCCCAAAAGCTGAAAACCGGCAACCTCCAAGAGGAAGACTGGATTAAAATTGCCCGCGCAACCAATGTGCTGGCAAAAACACGGATTTATGTCGATGATAACCCCGCGATTACTGTGGCGGAAATCAAAGCCAAATGCCGCCGTTTGGGGGATGGCTTGGCGTTGGTTGTCATTGATTATTTGCAGCTGATGCAGTCTGGCGGGCGGCGCAATGATAACCGTACCCAAGAGGTTGCAGAAATTTCCCGCGGGCTAAAAATCATGGCAAAAGAACTGAATGTCCCGGTCGTTTGTTTATCCCAGCTTTCCCGCGCCGCGGAACAGCGTGCGGATAAAAAACCAATGCTGTCTGATTTGCGTGAATCGGGCGCGATTGAACAGGATGCAGACATTGT
>CAXHNU010000251.1:0-3091 GCA_964017555.1 uncultured Butyricicoccus sp.
GCAGTAAAACGGGGCAGCAGGCTGCCGCCCCACAAAATGCCAGGACCATAATAAATCGCGATAATTTGCAGCATCAGCGGGGTGCCGCGGATTGCCCAGACAATGGTTTTGACAAGCCCGCGCAGCAGGGCAAAGCGGTTCATGGTACCAAAGCTGATGAGCAGCCCCAGCGGCAGGGCAAACAGCAGCGTGAGCAGGAACAGTTTGATGGTGGTGGCAAAGCCGCCAAGCAGGGAAATCGTAACAGAACCTAACATGGGTGCAGACCTTCCTTGTGATAAATTGGGCAAAAGGCAGAGGGGAAAACTGCCCTCTGCCTTGATAAAAAGACGTCGTTTACTGTGGGTCGATCAGCGATTCCTGTACGCCGTAAGTGGTCGCGATTTCTGTTACTTTGCCAGCGGCAAAAGCATCTTTGTAGAAGCTGTTGAACGCATCGGTCAGGTCACTGCCTTTGCGGAAGCCAACGCCATATTCTTCACTTTCTTCATTGTTTGCCTCGTTGAGGTTGACGGTATAAGTGAGATCCGGATAGCTGGTGCCTTCACCGACCATTGCGCCTGCCATTAGCAGGTCAATGACACAGGCATCCGAAGCGCCGGAGGAAACTTCCATAACAGCGTTAGCCTGCGTTTGTACAGAAGTTGCGTTAAAGTTCATCGCCTGCGCAGCTTTTTCGCCAGCCGAGCCGGATTCTACCGCAAAGGATAAATCCTTCAGCGAATCCGCGTTTTTATATTGGTCAGCCTTATCCTTTGGCACAACAACAACTTGTGCGTTGCGGCAATAAGGCGTAGAACAGTTCATGCTGTTTTTAACTTCATCAGTTAGTGTCATACCGTTCCAAACCGCGTCAATCGCTTTGGTTTCCAGCTCCATGATTTTGTTATCCCAGTTGATTTCGATGAACTCAGCTTCTACGCCAAGGGTTTTTGCAAATTCTTTTGCCATATCCGCATCAAAACCAATCCATTCATCACTGCCGGATTCCTGATAGTCCATGGGGTTAAAGTCGGTAATGCCGACAATCAGTGTGCCTTTATCTTTGACATAAGCCACATCGCTGTCCGCGTTTGCGCCTGAGGACGCCGCGCCTGAAGCACCCGCGCCGGAACCAGAAGCCGCACCGCCATTATCCTTGTTTCCGCTGCCGCAGCCGGTGAGCGCCATGGTTAGCGCCGCGCCTGCCAGCAGCAGGCTGAGGAATCTTTTTTTCATGTAATGAAACATCCTTTCAGTTCAGTTTATAAATTGCAGCATTATCACTGTGCCGCGTTTTTATTGTAGCGCATTAAAGCTGTGCTGTCAATATATTTGTCAGATAAACCGGATATTTGATATGATTTGCGGTTTTTCATGACTTTTTCTGTTTGCCGCAAAAAGCGCTGTGGCACGCATGAAAACAGCATGGATAGGGTAGGATTGCATTCCAAATGAAAAAAAACCGCCTTGACTGGGGCAGAACTTGCCTGCCCTTCCTTGTTTGGAAGGGCATTTTTATTTTATCCGAAAGATTGCAATTTGTCAAATTCCGTCTGACTTTTCAGCATTTCATCAAAGCCATATGCAAATTGCTGATTTTATGAAAATATATGTTTTGGATTGCAGCGCGGCGTTGCGGAAGGACGGCAGATTGTGGTATACTTAAATTGTATCAGCCGGCAAAAAGGCTGTAAATTTGTGCAAAACCAGGCATATATATTTTTGGAGAAAAAGATATGAAAATATTATCAATACAAGGACATTTCGGAAATATGAACGGGCAGAAAATTGATTTTTCTGATAAATTATGCTGCCGTGTCTTGCCAAATGGCTGGGGGAAAACGACATTATGTGCGTTTATCCGGGTCATGCTGTATGGGCTAAATACTGCCCGGCGGGATACGGCAAATGCGCTGTCTGACAAAACAAAATATTTTCCACAGGATGGCAAGGCTATGAGTGGGCGTATGACCGTGGAATTTACCGGGCGTCCAGTGACCATTATCCGGGAAAGCAACCGTGGCGGCATTATGCAGGGCTTTCAGGCATTTTATGAGGATACCGGTGAAATATGCCCGTTGCTGACAGCCCATAACTGTGGCCATGTGCTGCTTGGCATGGGTGAGGATGCGTTTTTATCCAGCGCAATGGTTGATGGGCTGGATATGTCGCGACCGTCTTCTGAACTGAGTGAGCTGATTGTCAGCATGGCACAGACTGGGGATACCAATGCGCGCTGTGGCACAGCGCTCAAAACACTTGCACGGTGGCGGCTGGATTTGAACTCTGGCAACGGGCATGGCGAACAGCCCCGGTTAGAGGAGGAATGCCGTGCCGTTGGCAAGCGCCTTGCCGATATTGCGGCGCTGGAAAAGCAGATTGCCGCACAGCAGGCGGAGACTGACCGCCTTTTTGCAGAAGCCGAACGGCTGCACAGTCAATATGAAAAGATTTATTTGGTTTATGCAGGCAAAATGATCGGTGAAGAAAAACAGCTTCGCATCTTGAAAGAGGAAAGTGAAAAGCATATCCGCAACTTAAAAGATGGTTTGCCTGATGAAATCTTATTGCGGGAAGCGGAAGAAGCTTTATTCGGTTATGAAGGTGCTGTCCGTCTGGAACGCGAAAAACGGTCGGATATGCCTTATGTGGATTCTAACTTTAAGCACGCGCTGGAAGAAGTGGATGAACGCAAACTGGATGAGGAAGTCAAGCGCAACAAAGTGACACGTCCGCGTATCCGTTGGATTGCCTTACTGTTTGCGTTGCTGATGGCGGTTTCCGCGGCGGGTACAGCGCTTTCACAAGCCGATTTCGGTGAGCTGACGCCATGGATGCCCTATATTTTATCCGGCATGGCAATTGTTGCGCTGATTGCGGCATTCCTTGGCAGTGTGCCGCGGTTAGGGGAACCGGATGAGGATTATGATGAATCCCGGCAGAAATTATCACTCAAGCATCAGCGCACCATGGATGATCAGAAAATGGCTGCCTCTGTTTTACAGGATGAATATGATGTGGTGATTCGGGCGGCGCGCAAATTATGGCCGCAGGCGGAAACCATTGAACAAGCTGGCGAATGGATTCGTTCCGCGCGGGAAGATTGGCA
>CAXHNU010000252.1:0-3020 GCA_964017555.1 uncultured Butyricicoccus sp.
CAGGAAACAGAGCAGTTTTTGGAAGCTGCAATCAACAGTGTGCCAAACCTTGTGTGGTATAAAGATAAAAATGGCATTCATGAAAAAGTAAACGACAGCTTTTGCAAAACCGTGAACAAAACCAAAGAACAGGTACAAGGGCAGGGGCATGCCTATATCTGGGATGTGGAACATGATGATCCGGCCTGCATCGAATCCGAACGCATTGTGATGACGACAAAACAAACCTGTGTTTCAGAAGAAGTTGTCCAAATTGGTGATGGTACGCCGCGTTTGCTGACAACATACAAATCACCGCTGTATGATTTGGACGGCAGTGTGATGGGCACTGTAGGCGTTGCAATTGATGTGACGCAGGAGCGTGCCTATGAACAGGAAATCATCGCAAAAAACCAAACCATGGAAATGATTTTCACGACCATGGATTGCGGGGTCATTTGTCATACTGTAGATGGTGCGCATATTTTAAGCATTAACCGCGCGGCACTGAATATTTTGGGATATGAATCCCAAGAAGAAATGGTAGAAAAGGGCTTTGATATGGTCGCGGATTCAGTAGCAGAAGAGGATAAACCAAAGCTGCGTGAACAAATCCGTTCGCTGCAAAAAGTGGGCGACAGTGTTGGTGTCGAATATCGTGTGCAGCACGAAGGCGGCAAAGTCCTCCATGTGATGGGCAATGTCAAGCTAGTGGAGGAAAATGGGCAGTTATTTTATCAGCGTTTTCTGCTGGATATCACTGCGCAGAAACTCCGTGAAAAACAGGAAAAAGAAAAAAATGAACAGCGTCAGCAAGAACTGATACAGGCGCTCGGCATTGATTATAATATGGTTTGCGTTGTCGACCTGGATACCGGGTTGAGTACACTTTTGCGGATGGATGAAGTTGGCAGCCGGACATTTGCCCATGTTTTTTCAAAGCGCCAGCTTTTTCAGCAGGGGATGGAAGCATACATAGCGCAGTTTGTCCATGAAGATGACCGCAAAATGTTGCAGCAAGCGGCGTCACAGCAAAATTTACGCCAGGAATTAAAAGAAAAAAAGATTTATTATGCCAATTACCGCACCTGTATCAATGGTGTGACGGAATATTTCCAAATGAAGGCGGTACGCGCCGGGGAGCTGGATGGTCAACGCGGCATCGTGTTAGGGTTCCGCAGTGTGGATGAGGAAACCCGTCGGGAGATGGAAAAGAAAAATTTGCTGGAAGATGCCCTCATGCAGGCAAACCGGGCAAGCAAAGCGAAAAGCGTGTTCCTTTCCAATATGTCGCATGATATCCGCACGCCGATGAATGCGATTGTCGGGTTTACAGCCCTTGCCATCACGCATATCGAACAAAAAGAACAAGTCGAAGCCTATCTCCAAAAAATCATGACATCGGGCAACCATTTGCTTAGCCTTATCAATGATATTTTGGATATGAGCCGCATTGAAAGCGGCAAAATGCACCTGGATGAAAAACTGTGCAGCCTGCCCGATATCCTGCATGGCTTGCGCAATATTGTGCAGGCGGATATCCGTGCAAAGCAGATGGATCTGTATATTGACGCGGTAGATGTGACAGATGAGGAAATCTATTGCGACCGGCTGCGGCTCAACCAGGTGCTGTTAAACCTGCTGAGCAATTCCATTAAATATACCGGGGCTGGCGGCATTGTCAGTCTGCGCATTTTAGAAAAGGCGGGCGCGCCCGCTGGTTATGGCACTTATGAATTCCGCATCAAAGACAACGGTATTGGCATGAGCCAGGAATTTGTATCCCATATTTTTGAACCGTTTGAACGGGAACGCAATTCCACCATCAGCGGCATTCAAGGCACAGGGCTTGGTATGGCGATTACCAAAAATATCGTCGATATGATGAATGGTACCATTGAGGTGCACAGCGAACAAGGGGTTGGTACGGAATTTATCGTATCGTTTACCTTCCGGCTCAACGCCGGTGCGCGGGTGCCGCAAATTATACCAGAGCTGAAAAACTGCCGTGCATTGGTCGTTGATGATGATTTCAATTCCTGTGACAGCGTATCCTATATGCTCCAGCAGCTTGGCATGCGTGCCGAATGGACGCTTTCTGGCAAAGAAGCTGTTCTGCGCACCCGACAGGCGGTAATGCGCAATGATAATTACTGCGTGTATATTGTCGATTGGCTGCTGCCCGATATGAACGGGGTAGAAGTCGTCCGCCGGATTAAAAAGGAAATCGGGGAAGATGTGCCAATTATTGTGCTGACCGCATATGACTGGTCTGATATTGAGGAAGAGGCAAAAGAAGCTGGCGTCACCGCGTTTTGCAGCAAGCCATTATTTTTATCAGATCTGCGGAGCTGTCTGCATTCTATTGTGGGCACAGAAGAAACAAAAGACAGTGATAAAGACAAACGCAGCGGCAAGCTGCATACAGGGCATATCCTGCTGGCAGAAGATAATGAACTGAACCAGGAAATTGCCGTTGCAATTTTGGATGAAGCTGGATTCTCGACCGATATTGCCGAAAATGGGCAGGTTGCCGTCGATATGCTGAAACATTCGGCGCCAGGTTATTATCAAGTGATCCTGATGGATGTACAGATGCCTGTGATGGATGGATATGAGGCGACAAAAGAAATCCGCAGCCTGAAAAACCGGAAACTATCAAGCGTCCCCATTTTAGCCATGACAGCAAATGCGTTTGAGGAAGACCGTCAGGCGGCGCTGCAATGCGGCATGAATGGGCATATCGCCAAGCCGATTAACATTGAAAAACTTATTGAAACGCTGGATAAGGTGCTGGCTTGACAGGAATTTTATGTATCAAAAAGACTAACTATTAAAAGTCAAGCTTAAATTTGAGGATAAAACAGAAAAGTTTCTTCCGCTAAAACAGCAAGACAAGTAGAGCGTTGGTAACGGCACGCTGAAGGAAGACAGTGGAAAAAGTTATGCTAAGGATCTGTATGGCTGCTGGGACTTTTCCATGGCATAGATTAGCCGCACAAGCTTTTTTGCGGCATGGGATATGGCAACATTGTAATGTT
>CAXHNU010000253.1:0-2988 GCA_964017555.1 uncultured Butyricicoccus sp.
CCGCCAATCATTTTTGCTTCATCCCGCACACCAATCTGTCTGAGTTCAATACGGGTACGGAATACGGAAGCCAAATCTTTCACTAGCCCACGAAAATCCACACGTCCATCCGCCGTAAAATAGAATAAGATCTTGTTAAGGTCAAATGTACACTCTACAGAAACCAAATTCATTTCCAATCCATGCTCTGCGATCTTTTTCTTGCAGACTTCATATGCTTCACGTGCTTGCTGTTCATTGCCGCGGGCAACCTGCAAATCTGTTTCTGTAGCAATACGGATAACTTTTTTGAGTGGTTTAATGACTTCGCTGTCCTCAATATCCATATTGCCAAGCACACATTCACCGCACTCAATTCCACGGGCGGTTTCTACAATTACATGTTCACTGGGAGCAACTGCCATTCCCTGTGGATCAAAATAATACACCTTGCCCACTTTTTTAAAGCGGACGCCGATAATATTTGTCAATGGATTATCCTCCTATAAAAGCGCCGCATTTGAAAAGCGCTTTCTTTTCTATTCTGATAAAAAACATATTTGATATGCCCCTGCGCACAGCCCAGCACATTGTATTGCCATTGCCGCATTAATTTCTGTACGCCGCGATAGAATCCCAATAAAATCATAAAGTTTTAACAAACGGCTGCTGCTGACACGTGCGGCAAGCCGTGCCGTATCATCTTCTAACATAGGGAACATCCGCCCATCAAGTGCATGGGCACAGAATACAGCATCCCGCAAGATTGCTTGCAACAGCCCAAGCATTGACTGAAACGCTGCTTTAGACTGCTTTTCCATTGTCATTGTGGCAACCAGCATCTGATATTCATTTGCATCCGCTAAAGCATGGATAAATGGTGCAGCAAGTGGTAAAAATTCCGTTATATTTTGTTGTTTATCTGGTACAGGGGCAAGCTGATAGCGTGTGCAGCGGGAACGGATTGTTTCTAATATCCCACCAGGCTGTTCACTGGTCAGGATAAAAAATGCGTAACTGGGCGGCTCTTCGAGCACTTTCAGCAAAGCATTCTGTGCAGCGGCATTCAATTTATGCGCATGGCATAAAATAACGGCGCGGCGGCTGCCATCGTTAGGCAGGATATAAACCTTTTGCCGGAGTTCCCGTGCCAATGAAACAGGCAGGTCATCCTCACCTTGGTCAATGACATCCAAATCCGGATGCGCATTGTTTGCAATTTTACGGCAGGACTGGCATTCTCCGCAAGGGATGATACCAGTGCCCGTACACAGCAAAGCCGCTGCAATCACATGGGCAAGTGTCCTTTTTCCGCTGCCTATTGGACCAGTCAGCAAGACAGACTGTGGAAACCGACTTGATAATGCAGACTGTAAGCTATCTTTTACAGTCTGATTACCTGGAATCATATCAAAACTATACATTAAATTTTCCGTTCTCATTTATTATAATACCATATTGGCGATAGCAAGAAGCGTTTTTACAAAATGGGACTTCCCATCAATATAAAGCTACTGCAACTTCGCTGTCAGTATTATAGCATCGTTCTGTTAAAAATTCAATGTGTTCTACTGTGATTTCCTCGCCAGGCCAAAGCAAAGGCACACCTGGGGGATAAGGGACTACCGGACGGGCACAAATATGCTGTACCGCCTGTGCAAGTGGGACATTCACCGCAGGAGAAAACAACGCATGGCGTACAGAGTGTATTTGCACAGGCATTGGTGGCGCAGAAAGGACAGGAGGAGTATATGGTGGTGCTGGCATACAAGCATCCAAAGCCTTTTCCAAGCGGGATAGATTGCCTGACAGATCCGCTGGTGTCACAATAAAAACAACATGATAACGGTCTGACATTTCACTGGCAATCTGATAATCAGTATATAACATATCTGCAAGCTGATGTCCATTGGCACAAGCAATCGTAAAACGCAATGGATCAAGCCTAGCGTCTGCTTCTGATAATGCAAGGAAGCCATGTTCACCAGTGTACTTACAGCGCAAGCGGGCAACAGTATGAACTGCTTCCATATAGCTGTCAGACTGCAAGTGAGCACGTGCCAAATCCAGCGTTGCCATAATCGGGTATGATGGGCTGGATGTGCCGCACATTGCTTCAAAATGCCGCATTTTTGCGGCATCAATCCCAGGCCCAAGCAGCAGATAAGCTGCTTGACCAAGCGCAGGCAGGGTTTTATGCGCACTTAGTACAGCAGCATCTGCCCCTAATGCAACAGGGTTTTTCATGCCGCAGGCATCCAAATGCGCGCCATGCGCTGCATCAACCAGCAGTTTTTTCCCATAACGATGACATAGTTCAGCGAAATCTTCGATAGGCTGCATAACACCATAATAATTCGGGGAAACAATGAGCAGGGCACGGGCATCCGGATGGGCTAGGAGTGCCTGTTCAGCTGCGGCAATGTTGATAACACCGCTGCACCCAGAACAATCCAGCATATCTGGCAATATGAAAGAGGGCTGTAAATCAAACAGCGCACAGGCATACATTGCACTTTTATGACAATTTCGGTCAAGCAGTATTTTACCACCATCACCACATACTGCACCTAGCATTGCCTTTATCCCTTGTGAAGACCCACCAGTTAGGAAATGGCAATCTGATGCTTTGAAATATGCTGCCGCAGTTTGTTCCGCAAGGCGGATATTGCCTTCGGATTCATATAAATTTCCAGTTTCATAGGTTTCTGTATAATCAATCGCAAAAACTGTGGCAAAATCCTGAAATATGGACTGTCCTTTATGCCCAGGCATATGGAACCGTGCAATATCCTTATTTGCTAACAGGCGCAAAGCCTGATATAGTGGGGCATCCATTTAGGGTTCATGTCATCCTCTCTTGGGAAATCGTATAGTTCCTTCACACAAAAGCGTATTTTTTTATTTCCAATTCGACCATTCAATTTGAAGGTTTTGTATTTTAATTTCCATTTTTATTGCCGTGATTCTTATCCGAAAATACCATGCAGCCTCTAAAAATACTCGTAT
>CAXHNU010000254.1:0-2955 GCA_964017555.1 uncultured Butyricicoccus sp.
TTTCGGAAGGAAATAACGATTCCATTCGCTTCCCATGCACTGTCAATCAGCAGCGGATATGATTCGTTCAGGATTTCGCCTGTTTGACAGTCGTTTTCAGCTTGCAGCTTTTCTTGATTCTCCAATTTCTCTTGGATTTCCGCATCTGTTGCCCGATGGTAAATGGTTTGATAATCCGCAATCGTAAAAAATAATTGCCCCTCATCATCCACAATCCTGTATTTCAAAACTGCATCTGCTGTGCCATTTTGCAGGATAAGATAATTGTTTTTGATATCATAAGTGCCGAATCCGAGCCAGTCCGGGTCTTCATATGTGCCATCCTCCCGCAAGGTGAGCATACTTTGATCCATACGGTTGCTCTGCCATTGCCCCACAATAACATCCATGTCAATTGCCTTTCCATCTGGCATATCTTCCAAATCTGCAATGGATGGATTCTGCCCGTCCTGAATAGGATCGTCCGTATTTCGGCTGCGCTGTGGGATAAAGATTGCCAATGCAGCCAGCAGCAAAACAATCCAGACAATACAGGCTGTGATAATGATTTTCTTCATAAGAAACCTTCCCTTTCTGTTTTTAATCCAATCCGCCGGGGATACAGTATCCAATAATTCCGCTTTTCCGCTCTTTGCGTGCCAGCTTGCCATATGGGCTGTAACTGCCATTATAGGAGGTATTCCCTTCGATGGTATGAACAACCGAACCGTCATAAAACTCAACAATACCCACATGGTTATAGGAACCTGGTTTTTCGGGCCAGTCAAACAGGATGATATCACCAGGTTTGGGGGAATATCCGGAGCTTGCAGGAACATACCAGCCACGCTTATCATACCAATCATGGATACCGGCACAGGAAGCGTTCCAGGGATGCAGATCCGCATCGACAAGTCCAACCTGTTTTGCACAGTACCCGACAAAAATCGCGCACCAAGCCGTGGATTTTGTCCAGCCATTATGTGTAAGCTCATTCCAGTAAGATTGGTATTTCCAGCCGGGGGCAGTTTCATCTTTATGCGCATTAAATTCGTTCAACGCACATTGTACCAAACCTGTCCCATCAATTCCATATGTCGGCTGATAGAAGATACCCATTGGATCAACATAAACACCATTTTTCTGCACCGTAATTTGCAAACCGCCATCTTTGGTTGTTCCAATGGGCTGTTCTTTTGACACGCTGGTGCGGGAAGCAAGTGATGGTGCAATATTGCCATAGGTAATCCGGTAAACTGTACCATCTTTTGCGGTGTGGTTGATTACCACAGTTCCTGAATCCTCTGCGATAGATTCTACAGTGCCAGTGTATACAGCCTGTACCGGCGTACCTGCTGGCGTCACCAGCACCACAGTATGGTTTGTAGTGGAAAATGGACTGAGTGTCTGATAATATGTGCCTGTGGGGGAAACAAAACCTTCCACTGTTGTACCAACACCATTGATGATGCTGAATCCTGCGCTGGACAGGCTGCGGGGATTGAAATTGCCGACAAAAATCAAATCCATATTGCTTTCATCAAAATTGGAAATGACTTCGGAATACAGTTTATTTTGCGTCATCGCAAGCGCCTGATAAATGATATCATGGGTTTTATCTGTATCGCTTTTGGGTGTGGCATAAAACCGGTCGCTTTCAAACACATCTTCCTGAAATAGACCATCTGCCAAACCTTTGAACAAATCCAGCGCATCATTCAGCAGCGCTTTCAGGGCATTATCCAGCTTTTCATACCATTTGCGTTCCGGGTCTGCCAGTTTTTCAAATGCACTTGTCGCGGAAACTGTATCAAAATTCTCCGCGCTGAACAGTTCCAGCCCATACGGATTGTTGATATCACAGTAATAAAGTCCGGAAGAATTGCTGTAATAGCCCATCTGTGCAGTGGATTGCTGTCCGGATGTCTTATAAGCGGTAGTATGTGTCAGTGCATTTTGTTTGGAACATTGACAAGTTCCATTGGCATCCAGATACACATCGACCACAATCCTGTCATTTTTGATGCCGCTGACGCCGCCATAACCTGTGCCGCAGATGTCCTCAACACGCCGTGTGCCGACCCCTTCAATATAAATCCAGTCCCCAAATTTCACGCCCAGCATATTCATGCACGCCCTGGACATAGCACAGGTTACGCCTGCCTGTGCATGACCTTGTGTCGGACCGCCCGACCAGGCAATGGCGTCACTGCCGCGAGGACTGTTGCATTCAGCACAATAATAAGTCACTTCTACTGTTTTTGCTCCGCCAATTTGCTCCGCAGCGGACATACTGGAACCAATAGAGCTGCTGCCGCTGTCGGCGGCAGAACCCGCGCCATCCAGTTCTGATGCACGGGCTTTAAGCTGTTCAGCAGTCAGCGCAACCCTGCCCCATGGATCTGTCCGGGAAAGGGATTCGCTGGATTTGTAACAATAATAATGTGGGGCGACAGTCATAAAGACATTGCCCTGCGTAAATGTTGCCTGAAAAATAATATTGGATGGAATCGCAAATTCGCCGGAAATCACCTGTTTGGCGCTTTCTACTGCCCGTGCCGTAGGTGTTTTGCTGTACCATGTGCCGCCGTCTGTCGTATTGTAGCACGCATACTGTCCAGGGGCGCTGATGCAATCAAATAGGGTGCTTCCCCATAAGCCGGATTTCCAGCGGTTATATAACACTGCACCAACCATCAGTTCATCCAGCTTGCTGTTGCCAGCCTCCGCTTCAATGATGTGTGCCATCATCGTCAGGTCATTCCATGACCGATAATCTGTGCCGGCATCATTCATTGTGCCATCTGTGCCATCCAGTGCAGTTAAATTGACCGGACCTTGCACAACTTCGCCGACTTCACCGGTATAAGGTTTGAGCAAACCCAAATCCAAAAGCAGGTCATAAGTTTCCTCGGTTCTCTTTTTGAAATCCAAGTCATTTTTCAGCCCGATTGGCACATAATTGGTGTAATATTT
>CAXHNU010000255.1:0-2931 GCA_964017555.1 uncultured Butyricicoccus sp.
TCATTGACTTTCCAAACTTGTGTATTGACACCTTGCCCAGCCAGCAAATCCGCAGCTAAAAGCGCTTCATTTATCATTATGCCATAAGAAATGATGGTCACTTTTGGGCGCCCTGTACTTTTCCGAACGCACACAGCCCACTGTCCTGTTGTATCTTCCTGAAAATCTCCTTGCCCACCACGTGGATAACGGATTGCAACTGCGCCTGGCTCATGATAAAACGCTCTTGTCAACATAGACTTTAGTTCTGCAAAATTAGAGGGGCATAAAATTTTCATGCCAGGGATAGAACGCAAATAAGCAATATCAAAAACGCCATTATGGGTTGCACCATCCGGACCAACAATGCCAGCACGGTCGATGGCAAAAACTGCATTGATACTACCGTCAATTGCAACATCATGAATAAGCTGGTCATAACTACGCTGTAAGAAGGTCGAATAGATTGCACATACCGGTTTTAGCCCTTGTTTTGCCATTCCAGCAGCCATTGCTACCGCGTGTTCTTCTGCTATGCCAACATCAAAAAAACGCTTGGGAAACTGCTGTGCAAATCTAGAAAGCCCTGTACTTGACGGCATTGCAGCAGTTACGGCACAAATACGCCCATCCTGCGCTGCCATTTCACACAATATTTCCCCAAAAACAGAAGAAAAACTATCTTCGCTTTTGCCATAAGCCGCACCAGTGACTGGGTCAAACCGAGATACTCCATGATAAGCATCCGGATGTGCTTCCGCATAGGCACAACCTTTTCCTTTACGGGTCATCACATGAACCAAAACTGGTTTTTTCATCCGTTTAGCAAGCTGCAAAAGTTCACAGACTGCTTTTATGTCATGCCCATCCACTGGACCGAGATAAGCAAAACCCATTTCTTCAAACAAAGAACTTGGAAGCAGCACAGATTTTACCGCGCTATTGATACAGGAAATGGTACGTACAATATTTTTTCCGCCTGGTATAGCACTGAAAACTTTTTTTACCCGTGTTTTCAAGCGCATATACCGTGGGCTGACACGCAGCCGCGCCAAATGCCTGCTGAGTGCGCCAACATTTTGGTCAATTGACATATTGTTATCATTCAAAACGACAATTAGCGGTTCGCCGCTATCCCCAGCGCTGTTCAACGCTTCATACGCCATGCCGCCAGTTAATGCGCCATCGCCAATCACTGCAACGACATGATATTTTTGCCCACGTATGGTACGTGCATGTGCCATGCCAAGGGCAACCGAAACAGAATTGGAAGCGTGCCCGCTGATACAAGGGTCGGTTTCGGACTCCTGCGGGCGCAGAAAACCAGATATGCCGCCAAGCTGGCGCAAGTGTTGGAAGCCTTTGCGGCGCCCAGTCAGAATTTTATGTACATAGCATTGGTGTCCAACATCGTAAATAATGCGATCTTTTTGTGAATGGAATTCACGCTCTAATGCAACAGCTAATTCTACAATACCAAGGTTTGAGGACAAATGCCCGCCTGTTTCAGAAACGTGGTCAATAATGAACTCGCGTAAAGAGGCACAGAGTTCCTCCAGCGACACATAAGAAAGCTGCTGTAAGTCGCTTAGTTCTACCCGATCCAGAATACCATACCGTTTCATACATTCTCCTTGCCCAAATGCGGTTCACTTTTTATCAAAGCGGATTGGCAGGATTGAAAGGATTTTGCCCACAGCAAAGACGATTTTCACACTATACCCAATGCCAAAACCTTTGCCGATGGCTTTCCCGCCGATTGTCAGCGCGGCAATTAAACCTGTCACCGTCAGCGAAGTCAGCAAAGCTGGCAGGATATCCATGCCGCTTGTCAGTCGGGCTACAATCAGCGCGCCTGTTGCGCCAGAGATAATGCCTGAAATATCACCAACCACATCATTGCACAAACTGGAAACCTTGCTTGCATTTCGGGAAAGCCACACCGCTTCTTTTGCGCCGGAAACCTTTCTGGATGCCATCGAATGAAATTCTTTTTCGGTTGCCGAAGTCGCTGCCATACCGATGATATCAAACAAAATGCCAATGGCAATAAATATAAATAAGATCACGAAAGCAAGGATATTCCCAACATTGCCAAGTGCTTCGGAAGAAATATACGACATGGAAACCGAAATGAGGAAACTCAGCACAGTGATCGTACATACCCATTTCCAGTTTATTTGGGATAATACGCTTTTTTTTCGTCTGTCATTTGCGTCCAATCCTGTTTTACTCCTTTTTTCATCATAAAATATGTAAACAAGGCTCGAAACCGCAGCTTCGAGCCTGCTTGGTACATAAAAAGGTGACAGCAGGCGAGGTTAATCTTACGGCTTGAGGTTCGGTTGGATTTCCCCATGGCTTACCATGCGTCGCCGCTCTGGCTGTTTCCATTTGAAAGCCAAGCCGGTATGTCACCATATCCGGGACCGAATTGCCACTTAGTCCGTACTGCAATCCCACGCCTGCCCTTTACAAGACAGCCTAGGTGATTTCCACAACAGCCAACACGACCCTTAGCCTCTTTTGCAGACATGGTTTCAAGATCGATTCTTCCAAACGCATGGCCGTGCGTTTGGAAGCAGGTACTCCATTCACCATGCCCACGCAAGGCAGGCTACTCT
Organism: uncultured Butyricicoccus sp.; assembly: GCA_964017555.1. Lineage (GTDB taxonomy): Bacteria > Bacillota > Clostridia > Oscillospirales > Butyricicoccaceae > Butyricicoccus_B. Next base: position 2,604 of record CAXHNU010000255.1, read on the forward strand.
GCACACAGCATTTTGGTCTTTATGCGGCTGGGCCAAAGCCCAGCATAGGGCATAACCGCCGCCACACCGCAATACAGGTTTCACCCCGCATCGTTGGACATCCATCAATCCCGAAGGATGCTATAGGTGTCCGACAACTACGGGTCTCCACGGCAACAGGGTCGGTATTTCATGCCATTGAAAAGCGCCCTGAAGCCTTAACCCCCAGCACCCACCCCAGACTGGGCGTAAGAAGCAAGCACCAGAGACTTCATCGATGTGCCCTTTAACGGATTTTTAGGCCCGCTTTCGGGGTCGTATGCACTGACTAGGATACTGCGTCACCAGC
>CAXHNU010000256.1:0-2921 GCA_964017555.1 uncultured Butyricicoccus sp.
TTATACTGTGCCAATTCCTGCAATTCTTCAACCAGCGTCAACGGCAAACGGAAAGTTTTGTTGACAAATTCACGCCGCTCAAGCCGAAACATTTTTTATCACCTCCCCTATTGCGCGTTTTCCCTATTATATGCCCATTATTACAAGATAATAAGATATCACATTATCTTGCAAAATCTATTATAATACGACGTGTTCTTTTATATTTATTTAATATACAATGTTTTTCTCTTGTAGAAATAGGTGAAGTGTGATAAAATAATGTCGTTTTATGTCGTGAAAGGAGGTACTACATATGAATTACAAAAAAGGCTACTTATATTTATTCAATGAACTCACACGCCTGCTGGAAAAGAATGAATGTCTGCGTGATGAAATCATCCGCATCCAGCGGGAGGCAGAAGAACGGGTGATTGCAGACCCCGAATAATCACTTGCGAATCATGCCATGCAGAGCGTCCAGCGCGTCTGCCAAGCTGCCTACACGCCCAATCAGCCCATGCGCAACCGCTTCCTGCCCACCTATCACAGTGCCGACATCTGCGGACATATTATCGGTTGCCATCATGAGGTTGGTAAAGGCGGCGGGGCTGATATGGGAATGCTGTGTTACAAACGCGGTAATGCGTTCCTGAATGGAACGAAAATAAGCATACGTCTGCGGCGAAGCAATCACTGTGCCATTCATGCGCACCGGATGAATTGTCATTGCCGCAGACGGCGCAATAAAGGACTGTTTTGCGGCAACTGCCAACGGCACGCCAATAGAATGCCCGCCGCCAAGCACAAGGGAAACCGTCGGCTTGTGCATACCGGCAATCAGCTCGGCAATGGCAAGCCCAGCTTCCACATCCCCACCTACGGTATTGAGCAGAATCAGCAGGCCGTCAATGTCATCAGCTTCTTCTACAGCGGTGATTTGTGGGATAATGTGTTCATATTTTGTGGTTTTCGTCGCCTGCGGCGCCTCCATATGCCCTTCAATCTGCCCAACGATGGTAATACAGTGGATTGTGCCATGTGCATTGCGGGCAGTGACTGAACCGGTTTGCGTAATGCTGTCATGTTCCGGGGCTTCATTGCCCTGCACAGGTGTGTTTTCTTCATTCATTTGATTCAAAACCCCTTTCGATATTCCGTTTTCAGCATGCCACAAGCCTGCCTGGATTATACACACCCATTGGTTTTGTTCTATCTTTGCCCTTTTCCCCCATGGAAATATCCGGCGTGGCAATCATTACAGTGGGTTATAAGCAAAACAGGCTTTTGCGGCGAACCACCTGTGTAATAACGTATGGTTATCAACATATCCACAAAGTTATGCACAACTGGGCACAGTTTTACACAGGGTTATCCACAGTATTCACAGCTTTATCACAAAGTATCGACAAAAAAGCCGCTTATTCTGCCGGTCAGCTTTACAAACCGGTTACAAACTGTAATAATTCCTGTGCATAAAACTGTGCGGAAAGTGGATAGCGCGGCATTTACAAATCGACATTTTGTAATATTTTTATGTGATATTACGTTTTGTATCCTATGCTGTGTCAAATCTATGTGGATAACCTTGTGGATAACAGGACTTTAACTGTGGATAACCTCATGCTGCCTGTGGGCAAAAAAATTACCGGACGCAATCATTCCGATAGAATATTACGTCCGGTTTATGAACTTGGCTGCTCATGGGGCGTCAGCCGCCATTCAGTAATTTCAAACCCATTTGGCAGCAGGTGCAGCGTGATTTGCAGTGTTCCAGCCTCGCCAGCAGGCAGGGTAAAAGACAGCAATGCTGCTGTCTGGTCATAAAATGCGGCAATCCCCTGGTCATTGAGCCAGGCTTCAATCTCAACGCCTGCCTCGCCGGGCGGCAAGGCGAAAGCTTCTTCCATCGCGCCGAGAAGCTGTTCGGCGCGGCTGTCCGCCTGAAAATACCCGCTGGAAACCCGCCAGCTATGGCGGGCTGCCATCTGGTCAGCCTTGGCACGGCTGAGCGATAAAAGCGCCAGGCAGGTAAACGCAAGCAGCAGCAAAAGGTTCACAATGGTTGGAAAGCCAACCGCAAGACTGCTTCTATGTTTTTTCATGTGTTCCCCCTTTTTTGGGCGTCCCCGGTATATTGGCGCAGCGGCAGGGTGAGCACTGCTTCATGCGCAGGGGAATATATGATAATTTTCAGGTTTAACACATGGTTGTCCCCCATTTCCGCAGATACTTCCATTTGATAAATGCTGTTTTCTTCCGTCACAGGCTGCCAGTCCTGGCTGTACCATGCGATAAACTTTCCCTCTTGCATTTGCCCATCCAAAAGATAAGGCAGCGCGGATAAATCGCCATCCAGCGACCGCAATGCCATAGCGGCATTTTCCGCGGTGCGCTGTGCCTGGGACAACACACGGCTTTCCGCGCTGAGCGCATACGCCTTAGCAAATGCCATCAGGCAGATTGCCGCGCCAACACAGAACACAAGCAGATTGACCATCATTTCCAGCAGGAATAATCTTGTGCGGCTTAACCGTTTCATGCCGTCCCCCCTATCCCGCGCTGGCAAAGCAGCAATGTGGCTTTGCCGCCATCCGGCGCGGTATAATCGACACAGATTGTGCCGCCCAGCCAGCGCAGGCGCATGGTGCCTGCGCGGCACAAACGCGCTGCGGTATCCGCATCGCGCCCATAACCTTGCTTACATAAATAACCGTTCCGGCAGATATAAAACCAAGTATGCCCGTTTTCACGGGTACGCAATGCCTGTTCGCCATCTGGCAGGAATGCAATACCAATCCCGCCTGTGGCATCTGCGCGGCGCACAGCGCCTGTAAGATAGGCAAGCGGCACAGCGCGGGTATGAGTATCCAGCGCACGCTGGTCAATGCCATGGAACACCCGGACTGCCTGCATGGTCAGCAGCACCCCTAATATCGTAA
>CAXHNU010000257.1:0-2915 GCA_964017555.1 uncultured Butyricicoccus sp.
TTGCTGCGGTCGATCTGCTTTACGCTGTCAACATATTTTTTACCTTTGCGCACAATAATTATCCTCCTTGAGTGGTACTGCGGGAATTACCCTCCCACTGGGCAGCTATAAAGCTGCCGTCATAAAAAAACCTGGTTTTCAGAATTAGTCCCCAACGGTGATGCCCATTGAGCGGCAAGTGCCTGCAATCATGCTCATTGCGGCTTCAAGGGAAGCGGCGTTGAGGTCAGGCATTTTCATTTCCGCGATTTTCTGGACGTCAGCTTTTGAGATTGTGGCAACCTTTGTCTTGTTCGGAACAGCGGAGCCAGATTCAATCTTACAAGCCTTTTTAATCAGGACAGGTGCCGGGGGAGTTTTGGTGATAAAGCTGAAGGAGCGGTCAGCGTAAACAGTGATGACGACTGGGATGATAAGACCAGCATCATTTTTGGTGCGTTCGTTGAACTCCTTGGTAAAGGCCATGATATTCACACCATGCTGACCCAGTGCAGGACCTACCGGAGGGGCAGGGGTTGCCTTGCCTGCTGGGATCTGGAGCTTGATATAGCCTACTACTTTCTGTGCCATGGTTGAGGTTTCCTCCTTAAATCAATGTGGTGGCTGGCGAGCTCTGCCGGATAAAAGGGGGGCAGGCTCTCCCACGCTGCCGCTTTCCCCAAAGGGGATGGGGCAGGTAACATCATAAAAAGCCGCGGCGCCCCAATAAATAGGGGGTTATTCGTCTAAAGTTTCCACCTGGTCAAGCTCAAGCTCAACCGGGGTTTCGCGGCCAAACATAGATACAATGACGCGGACTTTATTCTTGTCCGGTTCCAGCTCATCGACCACGCCGATAAAACTGGAAAGCGGTCCGTCAATGACGCGGACGCTGTCGCCAAGGGCATAATTGATTTCGGTTTCGCGTTTTTCCACGCCCATTTTTGCCACTTCTTCGTCAGAAAGGGGCAATGGTTTGTTAGAATTGGGACCGACAAAGCCGGTGCAGCCGCGGGTATTGCGCACTAGATACCAGCTTTCATCGGTCAGCACCATTTTGACAAGGACATAGCCGGGAAAGAGTTTGCGTTCGACTTCGCGGGCTTTGCCGTCCTTGATTTCGGTGATGCGCTCAACCGGGATATTGACAGCTGTGATGAGGTCATGCAGTTTGCGGTTTTCCACCGCTTTTTCAATCGAGGAGGCTACTTTGTTTTCGTAGCCTGAGTATGTGTGTACCACATACCACTTTGCGGCGTCTGACATTCAAATTACCCTCTCAAATCAGCCGATGAGGGCGGAAACACCGAACTGGAACACAGCATCCAGCACCCAGATAAAAACGCCGATAATCAGGCAGGAAGCCAGCACAACGGCGGTATTATTGGTGGTCTGCTGGCGGCTGGGCCAGACGATTTTCTTACATTCGCCCTTCAGTTCGCGGAACCATTTGCCCATCCTTGCGAAGATGGACGGCTTTTTTGCAGCTTTGGGCTGCTTCTTTTCAGCGGGAGTGTTTTTTTCCTGCTCTGCCATGAAAGCGTACTTCCTTTCTCCGCGGGTTTACGGGTTTACTTGGTCTCGCGATGCAGCGTATGCTTCTTGCAGAAACGGCAATACTTGTTCATCTCAAGACGGTCGGGATCGTTCTTCTTGTTTTTCATCGTGTTGTAATTTCTTTGCTTGCATTCTGTGCAGGCGAGCGTTACTCTAACGCGCATAATAGCGGCACCTCCTTAATTTTTAGGCTTTGCCCGCATGGGAAAACCTGATGATTCCCCGCAAAGGGGGATTGTCTGCCTCCCTTTGCAGATCCAGCCGCACGGCACCTGCCGAAATCGGCGCAAAAAAAAGAACCTGCATAGGTGTATTTATTATAGCATGGTGCAGGTTCCAGGTCAACAGTTTTTTTGAAATTTTTATCTGTTTTTATCTGTGGGTTCATCTTTATCATTTGCAGACGGCGGCTGTTCGGTTTTATCGCCTGTATGAAGATTATCCATATAGCCAGCCGTGATAATACTGGCAGGCAGGGCAACAATAGCAATGCCGACAAACGAAGAAACCATCGTGACCATCCGCCCAATGGTTGTCACTGGGTAGATATCGCCATAGCCCATGGTGGTCAGGCTGACAGTCGCCCAATAAACAGCGTCAAAAAAGGTATGGAAGGTATCAGGTTCCACATTGAAGATGACAAGGGCAGAAATCAGGATATAAGCAATTGCCATCGTGGCAACAGCGGTAAGGGGTGATTTTTGGCAACGGATAACATTCGCAATAATCGAGATACTGCGCGAATAGCGGAACATTTTGAACGAACGGAACAGACGGAACAGCTTGGCAATGCGGAAAGCCGAGGACATCGCAGCAACAGACGGCAGTATGGCAAGCAAATCAATAATCGCCATTGGGGTAAAAAGATACGCAATATGGGAAGCTGAACCCATATCCAGCTTGAGGTCGGCAGTCCACACACGCAAAGCATAGTCAATAATAAAAATGATGGTTGCAGCCCAGTCAATGGAAGCAAAAAATCCGGAATTTCGCTTAAAAGCAAGCGGCACCATACAGACAAGAATAACGATCATCATGCAGGTATCATAAACCACGCTGGCGGGGTCATCTTTTTTGGCAACTTCAATCACTTCAAATATCCGTCTGCGCACGACTTCAACTTTGTCTTTCCAATACAACCATAATCACCCTTTGCTTCGGTATATGAAAAAGGAAACTGCCCGGTTTTGGATGGGGGACAGTTTCCTGCTGGTTATGAGCAACCCTGTAAGCCGGGTTCTGTATTTGGCAATCATCTATCTGGGACATATGTCGCCATATGCCTCAAGCCGTCGGTTGGGACGGGCGGGCAGCCCATAGCCCCGGTTGACGTTGCTGCGGATAGAGTTTACAGATCCCCCATGTTACCATGGGGCATG
>CAXHNU010000258.1:0-2889 GCA_964017555.1 uncultured Butyricicoccus sp.
GCAATCTTAAACGGCAATATCAGTCCGGCATGGCTCCAGCAGTGGCAGCAGGATTATGTGCGGTTTGTGTCGCAGCATTTGCGTCCATTGTGGCTTGTAGCAATGCAGAACGCCGCTAAACGTTTGCAAGCACGATATCCCGGCTGGCGGTTTGACGCGATGGCAGACGGCGTGCAGCGCTGGACAGCAAACCGCGGCGCAGCATTTGTGACAAACAGTACAAACGCACAATTGCAGGGCTTACAGGCAGTAATCCATCATGCGGCAAACAGCGGCATGAATGTGGATGTGCTGGCACGGGCGATACGTCCGATGGTTGGGCTGACATACCAGCAAAGTATCGCAAATGCAAATTATATGCAGACGCTGATTACAAACGGTATGAGCCAGCAAAAAGCGGTGGATAAAGCAATCCGATATGCCGTCAGGCAGCACCGCTACCGGGGCTATAACATTGCTCGAACGGAACTTGCCTTTGCCTATAACCAAGGCACATTGGAATGGGCAAGGCAGGCGCAGGAAGCCGGATACCTCGGCAAAGCTGTGAAGGTTTGGCGGTCTGCACGGGATGAACGGACTTGTGAAACCTGTATGCGGCTGCATGGGATGGAAATCCCGCTGAATGAGCCGTTCCCATTTTCCACACGGCTTTCGGGGCTGGATGTCCGACTTGCACCGCCAGCACATCCATCTTGCCGGTGCGCGCTTGATATTGAGGAAGTCGAACCGCCACAGTTGCGGGAGGATACACGATATGATATAATTGAGGAAATACCGCAGGATATGCGCGGGTATATGCGCTCTGATGGTTCGTTCGATTTGGAACGGGCAAAACAGGATTATGCCGCGTTCCTGCAAACTGTACCGGAAAAGAACAGGTCGATGCTGGCGCAATCGCTTGAAGCTGTGACGTTTGCACAGACGGCATTGCCTGATGCGGCGTTTGGGTATCTAGGAAAAGATGACACTATCTACTACGACCCATCAAAAGAGGAATTTGCAGATTACAACTTCAACGTTGTTATGACGCATGAACTGGCACACAGGTCTGACAGGTATTTTGTGCGGTCGTGGGAAGCAAAAGCCTTTTCTGACGCCATACGTGATGCAGGAGCGGTTCTTGACGCTGACCCGGAAATGTTTATGGCGTTTGTGGAAAACGATTCTCGTGGCTTTCTGTCCGACATATTGAGCGCGATTTGTGAACAGCGTTACAGATTCCGCCCCGGTCACAAGAAATCTTACTGGCAGCACCCAGGCAACAAGGAAATAGAAATCTTTGCAAACCTGTTTGCGCTGGAATCCTTTCAGGATGAAAAAGTCTTATCGTTTTTGAAAAAGCATTTTCCACAGGTATTTGCTGTTTATCAAAGATTCCTGATATGAGGAGATGGGAATATGTATGTTGCCGCCGTTGATATGAAAATACTGAAAAATAAAGAGCTTGATGTTTTACTTGACCAGTACGAAGAGAGGTTTGGCGAAGATTTTATTGAATTCAACTACGCCGACTTCCACAGACACGGTGAGAAATGCGCGGCGCAGGTCTACAAGGAAACCCTTGAAAAGGCGCTGCTGGATGATAAGCCGTATCATATCGAATCGAAACGCTACTCATTCTTTGACCACTGAAAAGCCACGCCCAAAATATTCAGGCAGGGCAAAGGATATCAGTGATGCGGCGGAATGGGCGCATTTTTGATTATGGCTTCACACCGTAAATGGAGGAAACATAATGACCGGAAATACTATCACTATCCCAGTGGAACTTGAAGGGATAGAAGCAGCACAGCAAAATGTTGTGCAGTTGGTCGAAAAGTTGAAAGAAGCCAGAGCATTGACGGACGCGCTGGTTTCCGACTTGGGAAAACTGACAGACGGAATACAGCGTTCAAACGCTGAAGACGCCGCAAAGGAAATGGCTGGTCGTCTGTATGAAGCTTTGCGTGGTACAGCCTGAGCATCTCCGCGAAAACTTCAGAACTTTTATCCAGTAAAAGATAACAAAGTTCCATAAATGGAGGAAAACAATATGAACGAACAGCCCTTTTTGCCGGGATTAGAATGCGACCAGGAAAGCAAATCTTTTACACGTTTTACACGCGCCTACGCGGACGAACGCCCCGAACTGACCGATGAGGAAATTGACGCGCTGGACGTTTCAGCGGAAATCAAAGACTGCCTGAAACGCGATGCAGAACGCAACGAAAGCGGAAAAATCATGACAATTACACCTGTGGACGGCGTAATACAATTGCACGGGAAAGAAGACGTAAGGCGTGCGATACGGACTTTGATTATAATGAGCGATGATTGTTTTGGCGGAAGAGATGTTATGAAAGAATGCTACGACGACCTTTGGGAACAGGTTCGACAGTTAGTCAAATAATGAAGCATCACGCAAAAAAGCGCGATGCTTTTCTTATGCGTAAAAACGGAGGTGAAACCTTTGGCGGATTTTGCAATCCTGAAATCTGATGATAAGCATCTTGTATTTGGCTGGGCGTCAGTATCTATTGCCCTAAATGGTGAGCCGCTTTGTGACAGGCAAAATGATATTATCGACCCGGACGATCTGGAAACCGCAGCTTATGCGTATGTGCTGGACTTTCGTGATGGCGGCGAGGAACATAATGCACACTTGCGCAAAAGGGCAAGGCTTGTGGAAAGTTGCGTCTTTACCGAGGAAAAACAAAAAGCAATGGGCATCCCGACTGGTGTGCTGCCGGTTGGTTGGTGGATTGGCTTCCATGTTGACGATGATGAAGCATGGGAGAAAATCCAAAACGGCACCTATAAAATGTTTTCCATCGAAGGAACTGCGACACGTATTGAAGAAGGAAATGATTAACATGGCAAATAAGCTGAAAAATATCATCTTAACCAGCG
>CAXHNU010000259.1:0-2883 GCA_964017555.1 uncultured Butyricicoccus sp.
TGCTGCGACACAAACCGCACATAATCCTGCTGCCACTGCTGGAGCCATGCCGGACTGATATTGCCGTTTAAGATTGCTTCCCGCAGTTCTTTGTATGTAATCGCACGCCCTTGGTTATGCCATAATGTTTGCAGGAACGATGCCAGTTCCGGTTCCTGTTGGTTCAGGAATGAAATCAGCATCGTTCTGGCATTCGGGCGGTTTGCTGCTTTAATCACACTGCTGCGCATCCGGTTCCCTCCCAAGGGCAGCGGCTTCGTCATCCGTTTCCTGCCGCACTGGATATGGTTCGCTGGTCAGCTTTTCCGGCAGCCCTGCAGTCTGGCGGATATAGTCTTCCAGTTCATCATCCGGCTGTAATGCGCCGATGCCGACCATGCTTTTGATAAATTCCCCGATGTTACCTAAATCTGCGTCTTCAATATCGCCATGAACCATTTTCGGATAATCAGTCATGCCGGCAAAATGCGTACTGTTCAAATCCATCAGGCGGGGAATGGCCTGATTATTAAACACCTCGCAGATGATATCCAAATATGTCCCAATTGCAAGCGCAAAGATTTTTGTTTTGCTGCTGGCAAGCGCGAAACTGCCAACGGCTTGCTGCCCCAGCAAAACGAAATCAGCAAGCACAGTAGTGGCAATACGTTTGTCATACCGCTCAATAATCGCATTGGTATCAAACTGCCTGCGGCTACCGGTTGAAAGCAGTTCCAGCTTCCAGCCATTTTCCCCGCCGGGGAGCACAATGCCTTCCCGCGCATCACGGCGGATGCTGGATACTATCGCTTCGGCATTCGCCAGTGTCTGTACGGCTTCCGGGTTGCTGCCGTCCCAAAGGTCTGTGTTTTCTGGCGCATATAACACAGGGAAGCCAGCTAAATCCCGTTCAATGCCAATCCCTTCGATTTCCTGAATACGTTTTTTGAAATACCATGACCGATACGCATTGCGCAGAATGGAACGCCCTTCCGGGTTGCCTTTCCTGCTTTTCGTTCGGAAATGCAGCGCCTTTTCGAGTGGGATGGTGAGCTGTTCAAAAGTCGGCGCAGGAGTTTGGGTCATCGCGGAAAGTTCATCGGAACCCGGGATGTATTCCCATCTATAAAGTGTTTCCTGGGCACGGATCGGCAGCCTGCTCCAGCCAATCAGCCCATCATCATATCTGCTGCTGGACGCCGGGTTTTTGGATTTCCCACGCCGGAATTTATACACAATTTCATGATAACTCCAGCCATAAGTTAAGAATGACAGGATTTCAGACAAAGTATCTGTCCAAGTATCCTGCATATCGTGCATACATTGCTGTACAAATTCAGCAGCATCCCGGTCAATTTCGGTATCCCCACCGGGCTGGATGGTAAAATCACATTGTCGCATCAGCATTTCAATAGCAAACAGGATAGCGCCCACAGTTTCATCATTTTCGCTCATTTCCTGATAAACCTGGACACCTTTTAGCCCACGCAGTTCCGGCAGAAATTCTTCGTAGAAAACGCCGCCATACCGCCGCTGACCAATTCGCCCATATTCTTTTCGCAAAATTTACCGCCTCCAGTAACTTTGATGTGTACCTAATTTATCAGAAGCACTGGGAAGCTGGGCAATATATCCACCTTTCTGCATATCCCGTTCGCAGGCATACCGTACTGCGTCAATCGTATGGTTATCTTTATCCGGATAACCCGACTTGAATGTGCTGCCATTTGCGGTGCGTTCGAGTTCATAGCCGGTAAATTCCCGTGCAGCATTCGGGCAGGATACAGGATCAATGATGATTTCATCCAAATCCTGCAGCCAGCAGATGCCATGCTCCACGCTGCCTGGACCTTTTTTCGCTGCGGTTAAACGCACCCCGCGGGCTTTGAGTTCATCATTGGAACGCGGTTCCGCACTTTCTGCAATAACTTCTTTTCGTCCTGGGTTTTCCTGATGAATTTCGTTTGCAATTTCATCGAACCCAGCACGGTGCTTATAAAATTCGTGAAAAATAACTATTTTGTGGCGTTTGCGGTCATAATGCAGCGCCAAATATACAAACGGGTCAGGGCCATAGCCCCAGTCCAGCCCGCGCCGGATACGGTCGAATGATTCCTGTTCCGATTTTGTGATTTCGCGCAATGTAACATTACGGAACACTTCACCGCCTGTGCCGGTGACTTCGCCCAAATATTCATGCAGATAACGGGTTTCATTGGTGGCTTGAAGCTGTTCGGCTTCCTGCAAGAATGGTTCACCCAGCCAGCTTTCCGGCACAGACCGATAATCGCTGTGATGCACCAGAGTATCTGAACGGGTTTGCTGAAGTTCAATTTCACGGTTTATCCAGTTGGTTTGAGATTTTGGTGGGTTGTAACTGTAAAAGATATCGAATTTATCGCCGCCGCGCATTAAGGACTGATTGATAGTGTCTATTTCACCCTTGCCAAGAAATTCGTCACATTCTTCATACCAGATGTAACGGATATATCCTTTGGAAACTTTTGTTGATTTGATTTTCTTGGGTTTATCCGCGCCGCGGAATAAAATGCGCTGCCCAGTTGGCTGATAGATCAGCATCATTGGGCTGATCCGCTGTTCCCAAAGATGGGAAACACCTAATTTGCTGATCGCCCAAACAAGCTGCTCGTACACGCTGTCTTTAAGATATAATCCAACTTTGCGCAGACAGACAGCATTTGAATCCGGATGCTGCATCATACCAAGAATGATTTCCACAGCTGCGAAACTGGATTTGGTAGAACCACGTCCGCCTTTCAGCCAGTAATGTGTGATGTTTTCTCGTTTAATTGCATTATGCACTGGGTAAAATGCAGGTGCGATACATTCTGTCAACTTAGTCATGGTTACCCTCCTCGATGTCATCCACAATTTGTACAGGAG
>CAXHNU010000260.1:0-2859 GCA_964017555.1 uncultured Butyricicoccus sp.
TAAGAAGTGAAACTGGTCAGCAAGTTGCAAAACCAACACAAATGAAAAAGTCGTCAGCAAAACGAAACGCTTCCAACTCAGCAAGCAACAAGTAAGTTTCAAGTCGAAAAAAACAAGTTAGTTGCTCAGCAAGTTCAATCCAGCAACAACAAGAAAAAGTTCTTCCTGGTCAGCAAGCAGCAAAGTACCAACCTTGAACACCTTGTGATTCGGTAGATCCTCAGATGAAGGAATTATATGGAAGAAAAATTGCGCAAAAAGTAAGCACGCAGCAGCTTGGCTACCATGCCATTGGCTGCTATTTTTTTGCGCTTCAGGCAGGGATTGAATTAAAAACATTCATTCTTTTTGAAAAATGACACAATCTGAATCATTTTGAATCCTGTAAAAATCATGTAATTCTATTTTTGAAAAGAAATGCACAAAGCGACAATTCTCATTATGCCGGCTGAAGCGGCATCTTTTTTGCATATAATAGCTTACGCAACCTATATGTAATGCGTTAAATCCCAATAAAACAAATGAAAGGAATTGCCATATGACCACACATAAATTCTCACGCAACACCTTAAAGCTGTTTGCGTTTCTTTTTATGTTCATTGATCATGTTGGCGCAATCTTTTTCCCATCTGTACTTTGGTATCGAACCATTGGCAGGCTGTCATTCCCCCTTTTTGCTTATCTCATTGCTGACGGCATGGATAAAACGCATCATCAAGGGAAAATGATTGCCCGACTGTTTATATTTGCACTCATCAGCCAAATCCCATACAGCCTGGCATTTACAAATCAGTTTTGGAGCTGGAACCTCAATGTCTTTTTCACTTTAGGTTTGGGTGCAGTATGCTGCCTGATTGCCGGGCAACCATATGTTTTCAAGAATATAAACACAAAAGGGCAAAAAGTCTTGAAAACCCTGCTGATTTTCCTTTGTGCCGGGCTTGCCCATCTGCTGCATACGGATTATTCCTATTATGGGGTGCTGATGATAGCCCTTTTATACCATGTACAACACACGGATGTATATATGAAGTTTGCTGAAATGCAAAAATACTTGCTATTCTTCACATTGTTCATCCTGACATTTTTATATGCTTTTTCAAGTATGGATTTTTTACAGATGAGTTGTGTTCTTGCCGGACTGCTGATGCCGCATAGCCAGAAACATGAAAAGCCATGGGGCATTTGGGCTTATTGTATTTATCCGCTGCATCTGCTTTTATTTTGGCAGCTGCGGAAAATGTGATGAGTGCTTATTAGGCACGGCATAAACCTCCTGCCATGATGCTGTGGAAATATAACCCAAACAGAATATTTTATTAGGTTTTTGCATAGAATAAATCAACAGCTGAATTGGAGAGGAGGCATCACGAAGCATGGAATATAGCTATAAGTTTCGCATTGAACCGAATGTCAAACAGAAGCAACAGATCCAGAAGACCTTTGGTTGCTGCCGGTTTGTGTTTAATCATTTTCTTGCTGAGCGTATGGAACAGTACAAGCAGACCGAGAAAACGCCTACCAGATTTCAGCAGGACAAATCTTTAACCATGCTGAAAAAAGAATTGGTGTGGCTGCGGGAAGCGGATTCTACAGCTTTGCAGTCCTCTCTGGGCAACTTGGATGCAGCCTACCAGAATTTCTTTCGGCGTGTGAAACAAGGTGGAAATCCTGGTTATCCACGGTTCAAAAGCAAAAAGAACCATAGAAAAAGCTACACAGCCAGGGGAAGCATCAAAGTGCTGGATCATGCTGTACAGCTTCCCAAACTTGGCAAAGTAAAATGCCGTATCAGCAAGCAAGTGAAAGGTCGTATCTTGTCGGCTACCATTAGCCAATCTTCATCCGGCAAATACTTTGTTTCTTTGTGTTGCACTGATGTGGATATTGCACTGCTTCCTAAAACCGGCAAAGTAGTCGGCATTGATATGGGCGTGAATTCGTTTGCCGTCACATCTGATGGCACAGCGTACTTAAACCACAAATACCTTGCCAAGAGCCAAGAAAAACTTGCTAAATTGCAGCGCCAGCTGTCCCGAAAGCCAAAGGACAGCAAGCGCTATGAAAAAGCAAGGATCAAGGTGGCAAGGCTCCATGAACATATTGCGAATCAGCGGCGGGACATGATGCAAAAGCTATCTACTGCCCTAATCAGACAGTACGACATCATTTGCCTTGAAGATTTAGCCACAGCCAACATGATGAAAAATCACCATATGGCAAAAGCCATTGCGGATGTATCATGGTCAGAATTTCGCCGGCAGTTGGAATACAAAGCAGCCTGGTATGGAAAACATGTATCGGTAATTGGGCGCTTCTTTCCATCCAGTCAGCTTTGTCTTAACTGTGGTTATCAGTGGTCTGGCACAAAAAAATTGTCGGTGCGGGATTGGAAATGCCCAAAGTGTGGAGCATTCCACGACCGGGATCTTAATGCCGCAAAAAACATCTTAAAAGAAGGATTGCGCCTGTTGGCGTAATTGATATACCTATGGTACGACGGGACACGCCGAAACCTAACGCTCAGGGAGATTGCATAGACTTCGCCAGGTGGCAAGCAGCGGTCGTAGAACTGAGAATCCCCCTGTTTTAGCTGCGGGGAGTGTCAACAAAGGAGGACATATTCATGAATCAAACACTTCAAGGCGTCAAGGCAGAAATCAGGCAGGTTTGCTGGCCATCCCAAAAGAAACTCAGAAAGAATACAGCATCGGTTCTGCTCTGGTCAGCGACTTTGACCGCAATCATCTTTATGACGGATTCTTTCCTTTCTGCCGGGTTTCAGTTGTTTTTGCACCTAACAGCAAATGGTTGAGGGAGGGATAGTATGAATCCAATTCAATGCGCATTTTGCGCCGG
>CAXHNU010000261.1:0-2846 GCA_964017555.1 uncultured Butyricicoccus sp.
CTGGTATGGCTCAGTTGGTAGAGCAGCGCATTCGTAATGCGCAGGTCATCGGTTCGAGTCCGATTACCAGCTCCAATATTAAGAAAGGCAAGGCGCCTGTTATGCAAATCATAACAGGCGCCTTGTTTTTTTTATGCTTACTTTAAGCACCATATAACCCGGCGCGGTCATTGACCACAAGAATTTTCAGCGCGTCTTCGCCCAAATCGAGCACGCCATCGCCAGAACCTTTCAGCAAGCCTTTCTTTACCAGTTTAGAAACGGTCGGCTGTGCCCATGCAGGCATATCATCATAATATTGGTAACGCATATCCAGCGCCTCCTCGGAAGCAAGTTGTTTTTTGAACGCAGCCCATAAATTTGGATCCGATGCCATTGGGGCAGGGCAGTCCTTGCCAGTCACATCATAGTGACGGATAACATGGCTGATCCCAACATGATATTTGTCCATCAGCATCCGCACCAGTTTTGCAGCATGGGCAATGCTGCCCATGCGCACTTGTCCTGTGCGGTCTGTCATGCAGATTTCTACCCCAATGCTGTTTGCGTTGCGGCACTGATGGAAAAAGGTATGCCCATTTTCGCCCTGTAAGCCGCCGCCGCAGTGCCAGGCGGGATATTCCGGCGGTACGCTGTTCCAAATCTCACTTTCATCCACAAAATAGTGGGCAGAGGCTTCCACCACTTCACGGGCAAAATAATCCGCATTGTTTTTTGCAGTGTCGCCAAGATTGCTGGTATAGTGTATCACAATATAAGAGATGGTGCTGTCACCGCGGGATTTGCCATAGTTTGCAGGGTTACAGAGCTTTGTTTTAATTTCCATTGCAGCCACCGCTTAATTGCTTTGCCGCTTGGTGTACACCTGTTGCGGCAAGCCCGGAAACAATACCAATTGCAGCCGCCGTAATCGAATCTGTTGCGGCAAAGTCCGGCATAATATACATTGCGGCAACACCAAGCACGCCGCCGCAGATCCCGCAGATAATTGGCAGCCATTTGTTATCAAGTGCGGTTGCTTTGACAATTTGGGCAACCAGATAACAAATCACTGTAATCGCCGGGATTGCGGTGAAACCAAGGTTTTCCATACTCATCATCCTTTCCAGCGCCTTGGGCTGGGCGCCTGATTCAGTGTATGCGGGAAAACACAAAAGGTTTCCAGGGGGATTAAGGCCCTATTGCGGCGTTGGCTGTGGCATCGAAAGCGGCTGTGGCAGTGCTGATATCTGTACCTGTGCCGATTTGTTGGAGCATATGCCACCAAGCGGTGCGGGCTTGTGCCCAACCGGGCGTAACCTGGTAATAATCGCCCATGAATGGCATAAATGCACCGTATTCTGTCATTAGAGTGTCATTGACATAGATATTCTCCATATCACGCATAACCGGCCAGTAATTTGCAATTTGTACGGCGCGAGTATATTGGGCATTATTTTCGGCGATAAAACGGATGAATGTTTTTGCAGCGTCAATTTTCGTAGGGTCGCCGTTGTCAAAAATGCCGAACCCCCAAATGCCGCCGACAAGCTGCGGCGTGCCGGAAGGGGAGGGGAATGCCATAGGGAAGATTTTGAATTGCAGGTCTGGATTGTTGACGGTATGGTTGATGGCAATAGCGGCATTCCAACAAAATGCCATGGCGAGTTCGCCGCGGCAAAACTGTTCCACTTCATTTTCCCCAACCATTGACGCGTCAAATTGGAAGCCGGGCAGACTGCGTAGCAAGGTAAGTGCGCGGATATTGGGTTCTGTATGCACAGTGTAGTGGTCATGTTCCGGCGTGGTGAAAGCGCCGCCATATAGGTTGTTGATTAGGGCACGGGTGCCTTGGTCGCCGCCCTGACCGCCGCAGTAAATTGCCGCGATATTGCTGACGCCATAGGCGTCCAGCGCCTGGACTGCCGAAATGAAATTTTCGGTTGTCCAGGTGTGGTTTTCCGTGTCGATATATTGCAAAGCATCAGCCGCTTTGAACAAATCATAATTGATTGCCATGCAGTGGGCGGTCATACAGATGGGATAAGTATAATAAGCATCCTCCGGCGAGCGGCAGGCAGACAAGACAGAATCTTGCACTCGATCAAAAGGCAGATCGGATAAATCCACCATCAAACCGCGGGCGCCCCAGTTCGCGGACAAGCGCTCCGGGCCTTCCAGCACAAGGTCAGGGGTGTTTTGGCTGGCAATGGCATCTTCTATTTTATCATCACCATCGCTATAAGAAAGAAAATCCACAGATAGGTTAATATTGGGATATTTCCGGGAAAAGTCGGCAATGACACTGGCAACGGTTGTTGCATTGCCCCAGTTGCCAACCGGATATGTCCATAATGTGATATTGACAGGAGAAGGGGTGTTGTTTATGGCATCTGGCGCAGGTTTTTGCCCGCCGCAGGCGGCAAGCCCGAAGGCGATGACCAGGGTAAGCAGCAAAGCGAGCGTTTTCTTCATCAGTCAGACACATCCTTTCCTATGGATTCAGCAAGCGCTGCAATAAACGGGCAACTTGCTGAACATCAATTGGCTTGGGGACATGGGCATCCATGCCGCAGTCTAAACATTTCTGAATATCGCTGGAAAACGCATCGGCGCTCATTGCAATGATTGGCAGGCCATGGTCAGGGCGATCCATGCTGCGGATTGCCTTGGTTGCTTCAAACCCAGTCATATTGGGCATGCGCAAATCCATCAGTACAGCGTCATATTGCCCCGGGGCAGAGTTTTGGAATTTATCCACACAAATTTGCCCATCTTCCGCCCATTCCAAGTCAAGACCCAAATCAGATAACAATTCGTTTGCAATTTCCCAGTTCAGGGTATTATCCTCAGCAAGCAGGATATGC
>CAXHNU010000262.1:0-2843 GCA_964017555.1 uncultured Butyricicoccus sp.
GGGATTGGAACCAGCATGAAAAACAGCCTTTACACTGATGGATTTGGTAATCACATAGCTGATAACATACGGTTTCAGCGCCAGCCTGCGCGGCGCCGCGTAAAAATGCGGTTAGTATACGGTTGGTTGCGCTGTTCAGCCCGGCAGGGCTGCCATTAAACGCGATAAATTTCATAAGAAAACACCTCCTTTGTTTTTTTGATTGTACAATGAATATGCGCTTCAAACAACCGACGTTCCGTCGAGAATCAAAGCGTTTGTTTTTGAAAGAATACAGCGGATTTATGCAGAAGCAGGATTTTTATTTGACGGATACCGAATATGTTGATATAATAGGGGCAATTGCAATTAAACTGGAGAGGTATTGAATGAGTAAACCCAAAACGGAATATGGCAACGAAAGCATATCCTCCCTGAAGGGCGCTGACCGCGTCCGCAAACGCCCAGGCGTTATTTTTGGATCAGATGGGCTGGAAGGCTGTGAACATGCTGTATTTGAAATTTTATCGAACTCGATTGATGAAGCCCGTGAAGGCTATGGCAGTGAAATTATTGTCACCCGCTATCAGGATGGCTCGATTGAAGTCGCTGATTCTGGGCGCGGAATTCCCATTGAATGGAATGACAGCGAAAAACGCTATAACTGGGAACTTGTTTTTTGTGAACTATACGCAGGCGGCAAATATAAAAATAATGAAGGTGAAAATTATGAATTTTCACTTGGGCTTAATGGTCTCGGCACTTGCGCAACCCAATATGCGTCAGAATATATGGACGTTACGGTGACGCGTGACGGCTTTGCATACAGCCTGCATTTTGAAAAAGGTGAAAACAAAACAGGGAGTATCGATGGTTTTCTGAAAAAGAAATCCACAGCACGCCATACAGGGACACAAATCCGCTGGCGTCCCGATTTAGATGTTTTTACAGATATCAATATCCCATTGGAATATTTCCGGGATATTCTCAAACGGCAGGCAGTGGTCAACCAGAAACTGAAATTTGTGCTGCGCAACCAACAGGGCAGTGCATTTGAAACCGAAGAATTTTGTTATGAAAATGGTATTTCGGATTATGTTACAGAACTGGCAGGCGAAACACCGCTGACTGGTGTACAGTTTTTGGAATCTGAACGGCGGGGGCGTGACCGTGCGGATAAGCCAGAATATAAAGCAAAATTAAGCTGTGCATTCTGTTTTTCTTCTACTGCCAGCCGGACAGAATATTATCATAATTCGTCCTGGCTGGAACATGGCGGCGCGCCGGATAAGGCAGTCCGGTCCGCGTTTGTTTCCGCGATTGATGCCTATTTGAAACAGATTGGCAAATATCAGAAGAATGAAAGCAAGATTTCCTTCCAGGATGTATTTGATTCACTGATATTGGTGACAAACTGTTTTTCTACCTATACGTCCTACGAAAACCAGACCAAAAAATCAATCACCAATAAATTTATTCAGGAAGCGATGACCGATTTCCTGAAACAAGGGTTAGAGGTTTATTTTATTGAAAATAAAGCCGAAGCCGATAAAATCGCGGAACAAATTTTAATCAATAAGCGCAGCCGGGAACAAGCGGAAAAAGCACGCCTTAATATTAAGAAAAAGCTTTCGGGGAATATTGATGTGGCAAACCGTGTGCAGAAATTTGTCGACTGCCGCACCAAAGATGTGACCCGCAGGGAGCTGTATATTGTGGAAGGTGATTCCGCGCTTGGCTCGGTAAAACAGGGGCGTGACGCGGAATTTCAAGCGATTATGCCGGTGCGCGGCAAAATCCTCAATTGCCTGAAAGCAGATTATGACAAGATTTTCAAAAATGATATCATTACCGATTTGCTGAAAGTGCTTGGCTGCGGTGTCGAAGTCCAGACAAAAGCCAGCAAAGATATGTCAGCCTTTGATTTGGGCAGCCTGCGCTGGAATAAAGTCATCATTTGTACCGATGCCGATGTGGATGGGTTCCAGATCCGTACCCTGATTTTAACCATGCTTTACCGTTTGACGCCGACTTTGATTGAAAAAGGCTATGTTTATATCGCGGAGTCGCCGCTGTATGAAATCGAATACAAAGGCAAAAGTTATTTTGCCTTTGATGAAACGGAAAAAGCTGCTGTTTTGCAAAAACTTGCCGGCAAAAAAGTGCTCATTCAACGTTCCAAAGGGCTTGGCGAAAATGAAGCCGAAATGATGTGGGAAACCACCATGGATCCGTCTTCCCGCCGGCTGATTCGGGTGGAACCCGAGGATGCCCGTGCAACAAGTGATATGTTTGATTTGCTGCTGGGGGATAACCTGGCGGGGCGCAAAGAATATATCGCTGAAAATGGGCATGAATATCTTGAACTTGCAGATATATCTTAAGTAGGAGGCATTCAGCGTGCCGAAGAAAAAACAAAAAGAATCCGAACGCCCGGTGCGGCCGCCGCTGGCGCCAATGCCCCAGCCAATCACTGATACGCTGCGGAAAAATTATATGCCGTATGCAATGAGTGTGATTGTGTCGCGTGCGATACCGGAAATTGATGGGTTTAAGCCATCCCACCGGAAACTGTTATATACAATGTATAAAATGGGGCTGCTAAATGGCAACCGTACCAAATCTGCTAATATCGTTGGGCAGACCATGAAGCTGAACCCCCATGGCGATAGCGCAATTTACGAAACGATGGTGCGCCTGACCCGCGGTAATGAAGCCCTTTTGACCCCGTTTGTCGATTCAAAAGGCAATTTTGGCAAGGCATATTCGCGGGATATGGCATATGCAGCTTCCCGTTATACCGAAGCCAAGCTGGAAAGCATTTGTCAGGAACTGTTCCGCGATATTGATGCTGATGCAGTCGA
>CAXHNU010000263.1:0-2839 GCA_964017555.1 uncultured Butyricicoccus sp.
AGATCTGCGCCGCGTTTAATTGCCAATGTATGCACGGTAATATTTTCTGGCGCAAGGTCAATCAGTGTATCAATTGTATGCGCAAAACTTTCCGGCGTATCCCCTGCCAATCCCGCAATGGTATCCATATTGATGATTGGAAATCCAGCATTCCGCGCAAGCGCATAAGCGGAAAGCACATCTGCCGCACTATGGCGCCGCCCAATGCGTGCCAACACCGCATCGTTCATGCTTTGTGGGTTAATGGATATCCGGTCTGCCCCGCCTGCACGAATTGCCGCTAGTTTTTCTGCCGTAATGGTATCTGGGCGCCCTGCTTCGACTGTATATTCCCGCAAGCGGGATAAATCAAAACTCCTTGCCGTTTGTTCCATCAGCCGTGCAAGCTGACTGGCGGAAAGAGTTGTCGGTGTGCCGCCGCCAATGTAAATGCTGGATAGCTTTAACCCATTCTCTTTGAGCAAAGCGCCTGTTTGTTCCAATTCACGGCACAGCGCATCCAAATATGCGGGGATAAGCGCGGCAGATTTTTCGATTGAATGCGACACAAAAGAACAATAAGCGCACCGGGAAGGGCAAAATGGAATGCCGATATACAATGAAACTTCATCCGTTGGCAGTTCTTCTAAAGCTGCCTGTGCATATGCCGCGGCACGCATGGCAAGGGCTGTCCGCGCTGCGGAAACTTGATATTGTTCCCGGAAATACTGTGCCGCCTGTCCGCGCGTTTTGCCGCGTGACATCAAGCCACGCGCCAGCTTGGCAGGGCGCACGCCTGTCAAGCTGCCCCATTCCGGCGGTTCCGGCAAACCGGGAACAATCGCGTCAAAAATAGATAATTTTACAATTTCAGTTGCAACGCGCTTTTTGCCGCGTTCATCCAGCCCCGCAATCGGGGCTGTGCGCACCGCTTTGCGTAAAATGCCATGGAACCGGGCTTCTGCTTCTGCCTGTATCATATCACCTGTTTGGTGCAGGCGGCTGATGCAAAAGTCTGCTGCTTCCGGGATACTTTGCTTTTGTGCTGGGATTTCTACCGGGATAAGGTGCAGTAAAATTTCTTCTACCGCGTGCTGCAGTCCATGCCCTTCTAACTGATAAATCATTGGGTCGCCTGACGCATATAGGGATTATATTTGCGTTCCTCTGCAAGGGTGCTTAGTCCCTCATGCCCTGGCAATACTTTATAATCCCCAGGAAGGTCATGCAGGCGTTTGAGTGAACGCAGCATTTCATTGAAATCGCCGCCTTCCAAATCACACCGCCCACATTCATGCCGGAATAAGGTATCTCCTGTAAACAGCACATCTCCAACTTGTATCACAGAAGAACCCGGCGTATGCCCAGGCGTATTCATATAATGCGCTATCATGCCGCCGAATGTTACCTTTGTGCCTTCTTCAGCTTCTATATCCACTGGTGTTTCTACAAAATTCCGCGCAAAAGGACGAAATTCCCCCATCGCTTCCTGATGCAACAGCCATAAATCCCCTTTGGGGCAAACCAGTTTTGCACCGGTCTGCTGGGCAACTTCATGGGTTGCAAGGATATGATCAAAATGCCCATGGGTCAGCAGAATATAGCAGAGCTTGATATTTTCTGACTGAACCGCTTCCAAAATGCTTTTGGCATTATCACCAGGGTCAATCACTGCGCCTTCCCGACTGTTCTCATCATAAATAATATAACAGTTGGTTTGTACCATGCCGACCACAAGATGCAAAATTTTCATTGGATTCCCCTTCTTTCTGCCCGGCAGCAGCCGGTAAACTTATTTTTTTGCTGCTTTTCATTTCTTCGGTATCCATGATAATGGTAACAGGCCCATCATTGACCAGTTCCACTGCCATATCGGCGCCAAATTCGCCGCATTCCACATGAATGCCGGTTTCACGGCAGCGTGATAAAAATGCTTCATATAGTGGAATTGCTTTTTCCGGACGTGCCGCGCGGATAAAACTGGGACGTTTGCCGCGGCGGCAATCACCATATAACGTAAACTGGGAGATGACCAGCAGCCCGCCGCCAATATCCGCGGCAGATAAATTCATTTTATCATTTTCATCAGTGAAAATACGCAAACCTGTGCATTTGTCTGCCAAATAAATGACATCCTCTGCGATATCATCCTCACTGACACCCAAAAGGATTAACAGCCCTTTGTCAATTTTACCATGTATCTGCCCATCAATCGCAACCGACGCGCGGGATACACGTTGAATTACTGCCCTCATAACCGGTTTTCCCTCCTTTGTTATACGCCATCTGCCATGCGGATCACATCCAGCACGCCTTTGGTATTTTTAATGCGATTGATGATATTGTCAAGCTGAGAAACACCGGATACATCAATCATCGCGTTAATGACCCCAAACCCATCGTTTAAGTCACGGGCGGATAATTCATGCACATTGACATGTGCCTGCGCAAACAAAATGGCAACATCACTCAGCACGCCAATGCGACTGCGGGTGGAAATCTGTAACCCTGTGGAAAATTGGTTTAGTTTATGGTCAAGGATTTCCTCATCCCACCAAACATTAATCCAGCGGTCTTCTTCATCCCGTGCGCCGCTGTTGCGCACATTCACGCAGTCCCGGCGATGGATGGATACACCATAGCCCCGTGTGATAAACCCGATAATTTCATCCCCTGGGATTGGCGTACAGCAGCGGGCAAACTTCACCAAACAGTTTTCAATGCCCTCTACAATGACACCAGACTGGCTTTTTGCAGTCTTTTTGGCAGGCTGTGGCTGGAGCACCCGTTCTACCTTTTCCTGGGCGCGGCGCATTTTATGCACATCATCTTTGACTTTGTTAATCACCTTTGTCACGGT
>CAXHNU010000264.1:0-1283 GCA_964017555.1 uncultured Butyricicoccus sp.
TTGATTGCATCAATGGATTCATGGATGACAGTCATATTTTTCAGCCCAAGAAGATCCATTTTCAGCAGCGACAGCTCTTCTACTTCAGTCATGATAACCTGGGAAGTCATGTCAACATTGCCGGTTTCGTTATCTTTGACAAGTGCGGTGGGAAGAAAATTGGAAAGCGTACCGGGCGAAATTACCAATCCGCAGGCATGTTGTGAAGCATGGCGTTTACAGCCTTCCAGCTTCATTGCAAAATCCAATATTTTTTTCACATCATGCCGGCTTTCATAGTCATTTTTCAGCTCTGGATTATCCTCAAGGGCTTTCTGAATTGTCATATGAGGCTCAGCAGGGACTTTCTTTGCCAATGCGCCGCAAAATACGGGGGAATATCCCAATACCCTGCCAACATCCTTAATGACCATGCGTGCCGCTTCTGTGCCAAAGGTGATAATCCGGCATACCCGATCTTCACCATATTTCTGCCGGATATAATCAATGACAGCTTCCCTGCCAGTGTGTTCAAAATCGGTGTCCACATCCGGCCAGCTGACACGCTCCGGGTTCAGAAACCGTTCAAACAGCAGGTTCAGCTCAATCGGATCCAGATCCGTCATGCCGATGCAGTAAGCAAGCAAAGAACCTGCCGCACTGCCACGCCCAGGACCGACATAAATATTATGACTGCGGGCAAAATTGATGAAATCCCAGACAATCAGGAAATAGGACACAAACCCCATTTTCTTGATCATTTCCATTTCATAATCATACCGTTCTTTATATCTGGGATCATGTAGCTTTTCCGTACCGGAAAACCGTTTTTTGAAGCCGCTTTCACATAAGAAACTGAAAAATTCTTCCGGTGTCTGATACGGTTCCGGAATATCAAAACGCGGAAGGTTGACATCACCCAGATGGATTTCCACCTGGCAGCGTGATGCCAGCTCCAGCGTATTTTCCAACGCTTCCGGATAATCTTGAAACAGATCTTCCATTTCCTCTGAGGTGTGGATATGATAGCCCGTGCCTTCAAATTTCATGTGATCTTGCAGCAGGGTTTTCCCCGTCTGCATACATAAGGCGATTTCATGCGCCTGTTTATCCTCCCAGCTGGCATAATGACTGTCTGTTGTCGCAATCACTTTCAGCCCCTTTTCTTTCGCCCAGCGCCGATAAACCATTTCTACCGTTTTTTCGTCTGGTATCCCATGCCTTTGGATTTCCAAATAAAAATTTGAAGCACCAAAGATATCAAGATAAGTTTGCAGTGCAGTTTCTGCCTGATCCATTTGCCC
>CAXHNU010000264.1:1584-2816 GCA_964017555.1 uncultured Butyricicoccus sp.
TGATCTGTCAATGCACCTTGCGGGACGCTGAGCCTTGCCATATCCTTCACTTTGCAAATACCATCCAGCAGAGAATTGTCGGAATGGCGGTGCAAATCGGCAAACCGCGCAATGCTGACAACAGCATGAAGCGGCTGGACTTCCGTCACAATGCCATCATATTCAGGCTGCTGCATCACTGTCGGCAGCATAGAAACTGCCTGACCTTGATAAAAAAGCTGATTGCCTTCCCGGTTAAATTTCAGCACTGTACCGGTATTCAGTTCGGGTACATTTGTTAAAAGATCCATCGAAATTGTTACGAGCATTTGTGTAGACCTCCTTTGAAATGTTTAGGTTATTATATGCAAATATGAAAAGAACCTGGAATGCAGACCGCCTCCAGGTTCTTTTGTTTTATTTATCGCCGTCATAGAGTAAGTAAGCAACACCTTTACTGTACTGCTGGTCAAACCAATGCCAGATTTCCTCCCGATGTGTCCCAGCTGGGAAAGTGAGGAATGCTTCTTCCATACATTCGGTTTCCGGGTTCATCGGGATATCCTCCAGCATACCCCACAGCAGCTCCAACATCTCATCTGTCATTTCCCTATAGCAATAGGTAATCCTTTGATATCATCGCCGGATTTTCCCCTGCTCCACACCGTGCATGAGATTTTCATACCCACACGGCGTTCCATCGATTAGCTACTTTCTCTTGTCGAAATGTGTATAACTTATCTTCATGCTTTTAAGTGTTCACATATTTAGATGATAATTTTGTCGTTACCGACTTGCTCTCTAAAACGATTGATTTTACTCAACATCTTTTTATCGGGATTTACAACTTCCATGTAGGTCTTAATCGTTTCCTCTGAGGTCGCGTGAATTAACCGATGTACTGGCTCTAAGACCAGCACCAGGTTTTCATACTTATCCGTGCCACCTTTGCTTTTTGGCATCTTATGGTGACAGTGGATTTCCTCAGTAGTTTGAAATTCCCTACCTGTAACAGCACATTTACCCCATTGCGCAGAAAACAGTGATATCCGATTGTCCGAATACTCTGTGTTGGTGTTATAAAACGACTTCCTCATCAGTTGAAGCATCAATTCCGTGTTAATCCTAAGATTATCATGGATTTCCGCTCTACCTTCCGGGGTATACCGATTTATTGACCTTTTCCTGTTCATCGGGTTTTTGCACTGTACATATCCAATCGGGTATATCGGCTCTTCTGAACCAGCAACATA
>CAXHNU010000265.1:0-2781 GCA_964017555.1 uncultured Butyricicoccus sp.
GAACGTGACCAAATTTGGGCGGAAGCTGTACTGCGCTGGCGGCTTGGCGAAAAACTGTATTTAGTTGGCGAGCTTGAGGAAACCGCAAAAGCGATACAGGAACAGCACAGGGAACATTCTGTGCGGGAAGGGATTATCCGTGATTTCCTCGAACAGCCCATCCCCGTGGACTGGAGCAGCCGGGACTTACTTGCCAGACGAATATATTGGGATAACCCATCAACATACGATGGCGAACTTGTGCCACGTATGCGGGTTTGCGCTTTGGAGGTCTGGTGCGAAGCGCTTGGGAGCGAAGCACGGTTTATCAAAAATTCCGATTCGGCAGAGATAAACGCCATTATCGAGATGCTGCCGAACTGGAAACGGATGCGCAGTCCGCAGAAGTTTGGTTACTGTAAATCGCAGAGAGGTTTCACTAAAATCTGATACTACAAAGCATGCCGAAAAACGCATGTTCGACTACAATCTCAAAACTACAAAACTACAATCTCAAAAGATTGTAGTTCGCATTTGTAGTCGGGGGTAAAAGCGGGTTTTTTAAGAAATCACCTTAAAATACGAACAAAAATCATCTCTAAACGCTAAAAACTACAAAACTACAATCTTTTCTAAGAAACTTTTTAAATTTGGAGAATTAGGAGATTTAGTATACATATACTGGTATTTATCCTTCCTAAATGCCCAAATTGAATAAAGTGTTTAGGTAGCTTGTAGTTTGTAGTCAAGGCATCAAGGAGGGCGAAAAAGAACGCATGAAAGAAAAGGAAATCGAAACATATTTAAGGATGCGAATTTCCAGTTTTGGCGGGCGTGCTTATAAGTTTATCAGCCCTGGCAACGATGGTGTGCCGGACAGGTTGGTGTGTCTGCCGGGAGGAAAGGTTATCTTTGTGGAGCTGAAAACTACCGGCGGAAAACTCCGTCCCTTGCAGGCTGTGCAAATTCATAGGCTTCAAGCGTTAGGCTTTTCTGTCCTGATCATTAACAGCAAAAATCAAGTCGATGCGCTTATAGAATCTCTTGGGGGTGACGCACCATGATTTTTAAACCGCACCCATATCAGCAATACTGCATCGACCGTGTAGTTTCAGATCCTGCGATTGGGTTGTTCCTTGACATGGGTTTGGGTAAAACTGTATCTACTCTAACCGCTGTAAATGAACTGATTTACAACCGCTTCCAAGTGTCCAAAGTGCTTGTCATTGCACCGAAGAAAGTCGCAGAAGCAACCTGGTCGCAGGAAGCTGCGAAATGGGATCACCTGAAGATGCTGAGGTTATCCTCCGTATTGGGCAGTGCGCAACGGCGGATACGGGCGCTTGCCACCCCGGCGGATGTTTATGTGACAAACCGGGAAAATGTCGTATGGCTGGTGGACTACTATCGCAATGACTGGCCCTTTGATATGGTGGTATTGGACGAAAGCAGCAGTTTCAAAAATCCACAAGCAAAACGGTTCAAGGCATTGAAGCTGGTGCGCAGTCGCATCGGGCGTATTGTGGAACTGACCGGCACACCTGCTCCGAACAGTCTGATGGATTTATGGGCGCAAGTTTTCCTGCTGGATGGTGGTGAACGTCTTGGCAAGACCATCACCGGATACCGGGAGCGGTATTTCGTGCCGGATGCACGAAACGCACAGCAGATTTTTTCGTACAAGCCCAAACGAGAAACAGAAGCTGCCGTACATCGCTTGATTGGTGATATCTGCATCAGCATGAAAGCGGAAGATTATTTGCAGCTGCCGGATTTGGTCAGTGTGAATGTCCCGGTTACGTTAGATGCTGCAGCAAAAAAAGTTTATGAACGTATGGAGCGTGATATGCTGCTTGAAATTGATGATGAAACCATTGACGCAGGCAGCGCAGCGGTATTGTCTAACAAGCTGCTACAGCTATGCAATGGGGCGATTTACGGCGCAGAGCATGATGTGCATGAGGTTCACCGTTGTAAGCTTGATGTTTTTTTGGAAGTTATCGAAGCCCTAAACGGAAAACCTGCACTTGTGTTTTATGGTTTCCAGCATGATCGTGACCGTATCATACAGGCGTTAAGCAAAACAAATCTGCGTGTACGGCAATACCAAAAGCCGCAGGATGCAGACGACTGGAATACCGGGAAAATTGACATCCTGCTTGCGCATCCAGCAAGTACGGCATATGGCTTAAACCTGCAGCAAGGTGGCAACCATGTCATCTGGTTCGGACTGACCTGGAGCCTGGAGCTATACCAGCAGGCAAACAAACGCCTGCACAGGCAAGGGCAAACCGAAAAAGTTATTGTGCATAATCTGGTTGTTTCCGGCGGCATGGATGAAGATGTTATGGCTGCACTGGAAGGCAAAGCGGATACACAAGATGCTTTGATGGATGCCCTGAAAGCGAGAATCCGCAGTGTTAAAGCAAAAAACTAAGGAGGACAGAAATGAAAATTGGTACAAAAGTGACCTTCTTTCCGAAATTCAAAGGCACAGAAACTCGTGCAGTAACAGGAACTGTTATATGGGAGCACCCGAGAGGTAGATTTGTCCTTGTGGAATACAACCCCAAATCTCCATTCGGACAACACAAAATCCGAGAATGCTTGCAAACCGTTGATGGGCGTGTATTGTTATAAGCTATTGTTATTTTTCAGAAATGAGGGGTGCGATATGAAAACCTGTACGCGCATAAACTGTATTGCAAATTTTGACGGTGAATGCGTGGTGGACAAATGCCGGGGAGAGATAATCGCGATCGATCTTCCCGCCTTATCCCGTGACCAGGCAATGCGGCATTA
>CAXHNU010000266.1:0-2771 GCA_964017555.1 uncultured Butyricicoccus sp.
CCAGTGTTCGTGCAACGCTTGAAAAGGGTGCGAGAAATAACTATACAACTCGCCAAAAAATCATTGAACTGGTTTTGCGGCTGGATGTTTCTACTATGGAGGGAACGAAATGAAATACGATGTTTTGACTGTTTACGACTTGAGTCCGGAGCAAATGATTGAGTTGAAGCAGACATATCTGACGCAGATGTTTGAGGAAACCGAAGAGGAATCCCTCAGTTGGAATGAGCTGGCGCGGGCTGATGAAATCGTAGATGACAGCCTGATTTTTGACGCATACGCTGGCACGGTTTTTTCAAATGATGATTTTGTCTGTTCGGCTGAAATGGAGGAAGTGACACGATGAAAACTTGTCCTATTTGCGGAAAACACCAGATTCTTGACTGGGAGCAAATGTGCTATGTTTGTCGGAAAAAACAATATGACGAACGGGTTAAATATCTCATTGAAAACGATGAAGATCATGAAACTTTCCGTGAAGATGCGATTTATTGCCCCTGGTGCGGTGAAAAAATTGAGTTCGATTGCGATTATGATCTTTTTGAAGAAGGCGAACATGAGCGGGAATGTCCTTATTGTGAACGCACCTTCAATATAGAAACCGAAATCGAATTCAAATATAGCACAAGCCGTCCAGAGTGATATGTGGAGGATGCACAAATGATGGAGCGGAAAGAATTGATTTATCAGCTGCGCAATGCGAAGCTGGATGGCGGGGACCCAATCCATTGGGTTCATCTGATTTGTGAAGCGGCTGAAATGCTGGAACAGGATGCTGCCTGGAATTGTGAAGGATGTTCTCATCAGTCCCAACATCCTTGGCATGAAATGTGTGCAGGGTGTGCCAGGATGTATCCAGACAACTACAATAAAAATGGAGGAAGTAATGAGCAGTAAAACATACGAAGATTCTCGTGGCTGGCGGTATCGTGTGATGCCGGGGCTGGGGGATGACACATTCAAAGGGCGCTACAATAAACCAGGTGAAAGCGGCTGGCATTGTATGCGACAAATGCCTTGGCGGGACAGAGTAGAAGCAGCGGAAGTTGACTTGGCTGCATACGCTGGGGACAAAGGCTGGAGAATAATTCAGGAAAATTAAATAATATGAATGATGCAGCACGGTTTTGGGATATCCCAAGGCTGTGCTGCATTTTTATATATAGTCGGCGGGAAACCTCTATAACGCAGTATCTTCGATCTGCTCGCCACGATATGAATCTGGTGACACAGTAGGTGATTCAGAACCGCACAGTTTTCACCAATAGATGCAACTTGCGCAAAATTTGAGGAATCTGTAGTCTGATTTCTCGCAAAACTGAAAGGACTGTTCCCACAATAATATCAATTTTTTAGGTATAAATCACCGACTATATAGATAGACATTACTCATAAAGTAGTAAAATAAAAAGTGCTACAAGGAATTCCTTGCAGCACTCTTGTAAAAAAAGCATTTAATTGTGGGCGGCTTCGATCAATGCCATGCCAATCCTTACGAGCTTATTAGATTTGGAATAGTGATCGTCCCATCCCCTATTGGCGAAATATTCTTCCTCAGTCATATGACAGCCTGTAGTGGAACCATACCGTGTGACCTCTGCAATTGTTCCATCAACACAGTACCAGCCGCCATCCAGATAGGCATACAGCCAAGCGTGACTATGACCAGTGACGAAGATCTGAGGGATTCCTGCGGCCCTAAACAGTGATGCAATCATGCCGCTGTAATCGTCACAATCACCAACTGTTTTGCCATTCGTCCAATTTGCACCACCATTGATCTTATAATCAATTTTATCACAAACTGTCTTTACAAGATACTCAGCTTTTTCAAAATCAGAGCCAGAAGGCATGGTAGCAATAATAGGGGCAATTATTTTATGCTCTTCTACAGTACAACCCGGTCCCATGAATGCTACCTTTTCCCCATTATATGTGCGGATTTTAGATCCCATAAGCATCTGACTCATAATTGCAGTAACATTGACTTGCTTTTCACTGCCATCCCTCTTGAATACAGCATAGTTGTAATAAGGATTTATACCCTTAACCATTACTTCGGGATTATATATAATATCCGCATCCTTCAATGTCTGCACAGCAGCATTGAAAGCATCCTTATCAGTAATCTCTTTCACATCTGCCGGAGCGTTAGGCCAGTAATCTACAATCGGTGCATGGGTAGCATAAGAAAGTGTTACCGGTGTATCGCTGAGAGTGCCTACCTTGCTACCAGAAGAAGGTTTCTGCTCAGGTGTGGGATCCTTTTCGGTGACATCGGGATTTTTATCTGTTTTATCACCGTTATTATCACTACTATTATTTTGATCACCTTTCGGGGCTAAAGAAAAAGCCTCTTCCAATCGGCATAAAATTACAGCAGCTTGCGCACGGGTCATGCCTTGTGTACCATTAAAAGTGCCTCTTTCATCGACGCCGGCAATCAAGCCCAAGCCAGAAGCTGTGGCCACAGCATCCTGATACTTACTCGGAATATTGTTCCAGTCAGGAATCTGCGCTTTCGCCTTTTCCTTCTGTGCTTCGGTTGCAGTTACATCCTTATCCTTCAGAACATTCGTCATAACAACCGCCATCTGGTAACGATTCATGTTCTTATTCAGACCATCGTACAGGGAGTCCATGTCGGCATTCTCTCTCAGCTTATGGGCATCAGCAACGGTAACATAAGGGATATACCATGTTACAGAATTGCCGCCCAGCACTTCATCGCCATAGAAAACTCTGACCACCATGGTCAGCCACTGTGCGCC
>CAXHNU010000267.1:0-2734 GCA_964017555.1 uncultured Butyricicoccus sp.
TTATTGAGCCATGTATTATTGTGGCAAACGACCTGACGCCGTCAGACACCGCAAAAGTGGGCACAAAGCCGGTTGAAGGGTTTATCACACAAATTGGGGGACGTACCAGCCATTCAGCGATTATGGCGCGTTCCATGGGTTTGCCAGCGGCAGCTGGCGCAGGCGAACAGGCACGTATTATTGAAAACGGGGACTATATTCTGTTAGACGGCTGTTCAGGTGAAATTGTTGTCAACCCGGAAAAAGAGGTTGAAGAAGAATTTGACCGCAAAAAAGCGACATTTGACGAACAGCGCCGTATGCTGGAAACCTATCGCAATCAGCAGGGTGCAACCTCAGACGGGCATCGTGTGATTATTGAAGGCAATATTGGCACACCAGCTGATGCCGTCCGTGTGGATGAAATGGGCGGCGAAGGGGTTGGCTTATTCCGTTCAGAGTTTCTGTTTATGGATCGTCCAGACCTGCCAAGTGAGGATGAACAATTTGAAGCATATAAACAGGCGGCAGAAACCATGTCAAACCGTCCTGTCATTATCCGCACTTTGGACATTGGCGGCGACAAGGAAGTGCCAGCGTTAGCGCTGGAAAAAGAACAGAATCCATTTTTGGGTTATCGTGCAATCCGTATCTGCCTTGACCGTGAAGAATTATTCATGACTCAGTTACGTGCATTGCTGCGTGCTTCCGCTTATGGGGATATCCGTATTATGTTCCCCATGATTTCATCTTATGAAGAAGTCATGAGTGCAAAAGCGATGGTTGCCAAAGCAAAAGAAGCATTGCAATCAGAAGGCATGGCATATAATGATAATATCAAACTGGGCATTATGATTGAAATCCCAGTTGCGGCGATTTGCGCGGATATTCTGGCAAAAGAAGTGGACTTCTTCTCCATTGGCACAAATGATTTAATTCAGTATTCATGTGCGGTTGACCGTATCAATGACAAGATTTCGTCATTATACCGTCCATTGCATCCAGGGGTATTGCGTCTGATTAAAATGGCGGCAGATGCTGCCAAAGCGAACAATATTGAATGCGGTGTCTGTGGTGAAATGGCAGGCTCCCGCGGCATGGCAAGCGTATTATGTGGCTTAGGCGTCACCAACCTGTCCATGTCAGCGTCATCCATTTTGGCAGCGAAATCCGACTTAGCGCACCACACATATGAAGAATGTGTTACCTTAGCAAACAGCCTGCTTGGCGGGCAGTCCGCGACAGCAAATGAAAGCAGCTTTGGATAATCCGAGGCAATAAAGCGGGCATAAAAACAAACAACAACAAATTTTCTCGATAAAACAAACAACAAACACAAATGCGCCGCATCAGCAAAGCGGCGCATTTTGTGTTTGGATAAAAATTACAAACGGATTGGAGTCAGTTTGCAGTAATCTTCAATGGTGCCATTATTGCGGAAGCAGTCAATAATCTGCTTGCCCAACGGGTCGAGGTCATCGGTATAGAACTTATCAAGTTCTTTTGCAAAGAAATCGGTCAGGATTTTTGCGCCAGCGTCATAACCATCCTCACCCATACGGTCTTGGGTTTCGGTGCGGAGGAATTTCGCACGGATCGTCTGACCTTCCATAATCATTTCTTTCATCGCATAGCCAAGCAATGGGCAGCGTGCGGGTACGACTTTATCCCGGCGGATATGACCGTTATGACGGCTAAGCCATTCACGGCTGATCCATTCAGCAGCAAAGCCAACATGATAAATACCGATATGCTGGTTTGGAATGAGTACATAGCGGGTATTTGGATTATCAACGATTTGGTGCAGCAGCAAATTTGCCTGTTTTACGCGCTGACCGGTTGCGAATGGCCAATAAGAACCAACGCCTTCACTTTTCAGCTCACCGCCGCCAACGATAGACGGGTTTTTGAATCCACGCGGTGCAACAAGGCGCCACATCCAGGCAAGTGCAGGCGGGATAAAATGCAGCATACCCATAATGCCATAGTTAGGATTTTCACGGGTAGAAGGGGGCATACGGGTGCCGAAAGAACGCACATCAACTTCTACAGGTTCACTGAGGATATGCGGCACTTTTTCACGCGGAACAATCGCGCGCGGGTTGGGGCAGGGCTTGCCGTTAGAATCCAGCGTATGTTCCCAAATGAGGCTGGTCGCGCCGACCATGCCTTGGATATTAAAGAAACAAAGCGGTTCATCCGGTTCGGTGCAAATGCGTTCATAAATGGGGTCGCAGCCATAATGGGTAACGCCATCCATACGCAGGAACCAGCCAGCTTCACCATCCACCAGCACAAGCTTGCCGCTGTCATTTTGGAGTTTGGGATAGCAGGTCGCCATATCGTCACAAATCGGTTCGATTGCGGAAGTCTGCCCAAGGTTCAGCACGGTTTCTTCACCGGTTGCGGTGTTGACAGACAGCAGTACACGTCCATCTTCACGGCGGGAAATGTCCTGTAACATTTCGCTTTTGCCGCCGCCGGAAGCGCCTTCGTGCATAATGACAAGTTCATTATCATATTGGGTGGTCATACGGGCAGCGGAAGCGTGAGCAGTTACCCAGCCTTCCTGTTCGCCGATATCGAGCAGGACGGAATAAACGCCTTTTTTCGCGGACGGACCAGGATAAAGGTTATAAGAAAATACCTCATGGCAGTCATCCAAACGGTTATGAACAACAACCTGTTTGCCTTTAAAGTGGGTATGGCGGAAAGGCGGCGCGACATAAACAATTGCGCGTGGGGCAAAACCTTC
>CAXHNU010000268.1:0-2707 GCA_964017555.1 uncultured Butyricicoccus sp.
GGCGAAACCTATCATATGAACTTAATTGATACCCCAGGGCATGTGGACTTTAACTATGAAGTATCCCGTTCGCTGGCAGCTTGTGAAGGCGCATTGCTGGTTGTTGATGCCGCCCAAGGCATTGAAGCACAAACCCTTGGCAACACTTATCTGGCAATTGATGCCGGTTTGGAGGTATTGCCAGTCATCAATAAAATTGACCTGCCTGCCGCCGACGCGCCGCGGGTGAAACAAGAAATCGAAGATATTATCGGTGTACCTGCCGAGGATGCACCTGAAATTTCCGCAAAAGTCGGTATCAATATTCACGCCGTGCTGGAACATATTGTTGCGGGTATCCCCGCGCCATCTGGTGATGCAGACAAGCCCTTGCGCGCTCTGATTTTTGACAGCCAATATGACCCTTATAAAGGTGTCATCGTTTATATGCGCTTGATGGATGGGCATATTGAACCCGGTATGAAAGTAAAAATGATGGCGACTGGCGCCGAATTTCAAGTGATCGAATGCGGTTATTTGCACCCCTTAGGGCTTGCTCCCCAAAAGGGGCTTTATGCTGGTGAAGTCGGATATTTTACTGCTTCTATCAAAACGGTTTCTGACACACGGGTTGGCGATACTGTCACCGAAGCGGATAACCCAACCGCTGAAGCCCTGCCTGGCTACCGCCCGGCACAGCCTATGGTTTATTGCGGTATTTATACCGAAGATGGTTCTAAATACCCGGATTTGCGCGATGCGTTGGAAAAATTGCAGTTAAATGATGCCGCATTATCCTTTGAACCGGAAAGCTCGGTTGCTTTAGGATTTGGGTTCCGGTGCGGCTTCCTTGGGATGCTGCATATGGAAATCATCCAAGAACGATTAGAGCGTGAATTTGACCTTGATTTGGTCACAACGCTGCCTTCTGTGGTTTATGAAATTACCAAAACCGATGGTACAACGGTTTATTGTGACAATCCGCATGATTATCCAGACCCAGCGCTGATCGCTGAAGCGCGTGAACCTTTTGTAAAGGCATCCATCATTACACCACAGGAATTTGTCGGAAATATTATGCCAATGTGCCAAGACCGGCGCAGTGTATTTAAAGATATGGTTTATCTGGATTCGACACTAGTGGAGCTGCATTATGAAATGCCAATCAATGAAATTATTTATGATTTCTTTGATGCGCTGAAAGCGCGTACCAAAGGCTATGCCTCTTTGGACTATGAAATGTCCGATTACCGCAAAAGTGACCTTGTAAAAGTTGATATGCTGTTAAACGGCGACCAAGTGGATGCACTTTCGTTTATTGTCCATCGAGAAAAAGCCTATGGGCGTGCCCGCCGGATTTGTGAGAAACTAAAAGAAAATATCCCGCGTCAACTTTTTGAAGTGCCGATTCAGGCAGCCATTGGCGGCAAAGTCATTGCGCGTGAAACAGTAAAAGCCATGCGCAAAGATGTATTGGCAAAATGCTATGGCGGTGATATCACTCGTAAGAAAAAGCTTCTTGAGAAACAAAAAGAAGGCAAAAAGAAAATGCGTTCCCTTGGCACAGTGCAAGTGCCGACAGAAGCATTTATGGCGGTGCTCAAACTGGATGAAGAATAACCATCATAACACATTGGGGTTATATCTGCATATCCCCTTTTGTGCATCAAAATGCGCTTATTGTGATTTTTATTCATTCTCGGCACAAATGTCCCAAATGGATAGATTCACCCACAAAATGTGTGAATCTATCGCGAACTGGGCAAAGCATTGCGAAAATTACAGCATTGATACCATTTATTTTGGCGGCGGTACCCCTTCCCTGCTTGGCGGGGACAGGCTTTGTCAAATGTTAGCGCAAATTCAAACCGTATTTTCAGTTCAGCCGGACGCGGAAATTACAGTGGAATGTAACCCAGACAGCATGGATGCCCATTTGCTGGAACGGCTTAATGCCGCAGACGTCAACCGGCTGTCTATTGGCGTACAAAGCGCCCAAAATATGGAACTGCGCACACTTGGGCGGCGGCATACCTTTGAGCAAGCAGAAAATGCAATTCAATTGGCTTATCAATATGGATTCTCTAACATTTCTTTGGATTTGATGTATGGACTTCCCGAACAAACGCTTGACAAGGTTTTGGACTCTATACAGAGTGTACTCACCTTTACACCTGCACATTTATCCTGTTATGGGCTGAAATTAGAGGAAAATACTCCACTTTGGCGAAAGAACCCGCTCCTGCCTGATGATGACCTGCAAGCGGATATGTACCTTGCCATTTGTGAAAGGCTGAAAGAAGCTGGCTATCTGCATTATGAAATTTCTAACTGGGCAAAACCAGGGTTTGCCTCACGGCATAATTCCCGCTACTGGGATTTGTCAGAATACCTTGGCATTGGCCCTTCTGCCCATTCTTTTTTTGGTGGGAAACGCTTTGCTTATCATCGGGATTTTAATCAATTTTTAGCGGGTATCCCCCCCTGCCCCGAAGAAACGGTTGCAGATTTCCCGCCTGCATTAGAATATCTGATGTTAGCGCTGCGTACCGCAAACGGCATCCAGCCGGATGAATTTGAAGCACGGTTTTCGGTTTCCTTTACGCCTTTTTTGCAGCGTTTGCATTTTTTTCAGCCACATGGCTTTACAGTGCTGCAAAATGGGCATTGGCGGCTGACAGAGCAGGGTTTCCTGCTTTCTAATACAATTTTAGCTGATATTTTATCA